>JBDGPV010000054.1:0-2571 GCA_042219485.1 Haloferacaceae archaeon | reverse complement strand
GTCGAGCAGCCACGGACCCCGGGCGGCGCCGGCCCGGACCCGGCGGTAGCCGAGCGCGACGGCCAGGGCCGAGGCCGCGAGCAGGCCGCCGCCGACGGCGACGCGGGCGGGCGGGGCGAAGGCGGGCGCGAGCGCCGCGGCGTCGGCCCCGAACAGGTCGACGACCGCCAGCGCGACGGCCCGGTACCGGTCGGGGAAGGCGACCAGCGGGGCGAGCATCGGCAGGCCGCCGCGGACGAGCAGCGCGAGCGCCCGCTCGGCGGCCGTCGGCAGGTGCTCGGCGTCGACGAACGCGAGGAGGGCGTAGACGTCGCCCTGGCCCCAGTGAAACCACGTCATGAGGACGAAGGCGACGAACGCGGCGGTGGGCGCGAGGAACCACCAGGCGGCGTACGCGGCCATCAGGACGGCGTAGACGGCGCCGACGGCGGCCATCGAGCGGCGCGGGCCGACGCCGACGAGGCGGGCGGGGACAAGGTGATCGACCGCGCCGTGCGGGAGCCCGAGGACGACCACCGAGAGCGCGAAGGGGGCGTAGACGACCGCCGGGGGAAGGGCGGGCGCGGCCGGCCCGACGAGGGCGACGGCGCCGACCGCGAGCCACGACGGGCGGACGACGGCCCGGGCGAGCGTCCCCCGGAGCGCCGCGGGGAGCGGGCGCGTCACTCCCACGCGTCGATCACCCACTCGAACAGGACCAGCCCGACGACGACGAGGTGGGTCGTCAGGAGGAAGAAGGCCGCCTCCTCGATGGGGAGCCCCAGCAGCGCGAGGCCGGTCGAGTGCTCGGGCGAGATGGTCCAGATCCCCAGCGCGATGGCCACGCGGTCGGCGAACCACAGGTACGCCGTCGGCACGGCGACGGCGACGCCCCACCGGCGCCAGGTCCGGGCGAGGTAGCCGCCGCCCACGCCCCACTGGAGGGCGACGACGGGGCAGGCCCACGCGAGGACGGCGCCGAGGTAGTAGCCCCGCGGGACCGCGACCACGAGGGCGGCGCCGACGGCGGCGAGCGCGAGGGCGACAAGCGCCCCCAGCGCCCGCGGCCGGCGGCGCCAGTCGGCCGGGTCGGCGGTCGGATCGAACCCGTAGACGTAGAGCCAGCAGGCGGCCAGTCCGGTCTGGAGGACCACGAACAGGTACTCCCCGAGCGGGACGGCCCCGATCCGGAGGAGGACGGTCCCGTCGCCGTACCACCAGACGCCCGACCGGACGAGGAAGTCGTCCCACGGCCCGGTGTAGAGGAGGGCGGCGACGACCATCACGGCCGCTCCGATGCGGGCGCGGCGAGCGCGCTCGACCGGGAGGTCCGGGAACGCGGCGACGAGCACCGCCAGCGGCGGGAGCACGAACACCAGGTGGAACCCGAGATACGAGAGCGTCACGTCCCCGGTCCCGCCTCCCCCCGACCGTCCATATGGACTCGGGGGGGAGCGTGGGCAAAAACCTACGGGACCCGGGCGCGCGATGCGGCGTCGGCCCGACCGGCGGCTGCAGCGACGCCGCGCGGCGCGTATCGGCGCCGCGCGCCCCGAAGTATATGGCGGACGCGCCCGTACCGTGGTGGCGGCATGGCACAACCGAGTGGGGGGCTGGAGTCGTGGGCGCTCTGGGCCGGGACGGTCGGGATGGCGGCCGGCACGCTGTACTTCCTCTGGCAGGGGCGGTCGGTGCGCGACCCGCGTCACCGGAAGTACTACGTCATCACGACGTTCATCCCGGCCGTCGCCGCCGCGTCGTACTTCGCGATGGCGACCGGGTTCGGCGTCATCACGGTGGAGGTGAGCGGCGGGATGGGGACGACGAAGGTCTACTGGGCGCGGTACGCCGACTGGCTGATCACCACGCCGCTGCTCCTGCTCGACCTCTGCCTGCTGGCGGGGGCCGACCGGAACACCATCTACACGCTCCTCGGCCTGGACGTCTTCATGATCGGGACGGGGCTCGTCGGCGCGCTTGCCACGCGGGGCCAGGTCTACCGGATCGCGTGGTGGGCGATCAGCACCGGGGCCCTGCTGGTCCTGCTCTACTACCTCCTCGGGACGCTCGGGGAGCAGGCCGCCAGCCGCTCGGCGGACGTCGCCGCGCTCTTCGAGCAACTGCGGAGCCTGACGCTCGTGCTCTGGGTCGTCTACCCGGTGGTCTGGCTGTTCGGCACCGAGGGGGGCCTCGAGATCATCCCCATCGGGGTCGAGACCGCGGCGTTCGCGGCGCTGGACCTGACGGCCAAGGTGGGGTTCGGGGTCCTCCTCCTGCGCTCGCGGACGGTGCTCGCGGCCGCGAGCGCCGGCGGCGAGGGAACCGCGGCGGGCGGCGACTGACCCGGGAGGGCCCTCAGACCACCTGCTCGCCGTCGTCGTCGTACACGCGGATGGCGTCGACGGGACAGACCCGGGCGGCGAACTCCGCCTCGAACTCCTCGCCGTCCGGCACGTCGAGGACGTAGACGTCCTCCTCGGCCTCCTCGGCGCCGACCAGCCGCGCCTTCCCGGCGTCGACGTCCTCCTCGAACCGCGCCCACTCCTCGACGCACTGGAACATCCCGATGCAGGTGTCGCGGTCGAACTCGAC
>JBDGPV010000071.1:0-2659 GCA_042219485.1 Haloferacaceae archaeon | reverse complement strand
CCTCTGCATGCAGCACGTCGTTCGTATCAGTTGCGGGGGGTTTCGACGGAGCCGGCTATCTTCGTTCTCGGCGGCCTCCCACACGTCCCCCCGGAAGCGAGCAGGAGCTCTGCGAGACCGGGTAGACAGCACGGCAGAGTGCGTGGCTTCGGACGGTTCCTCCTCTCGCCCGGTGGGAGCGGTGTGTGATGCCTCTCGGGATTCGGGGTCGATCTACGGGGACCCGGACTGCATCGGTCGGTGCGGGTGGGTGAGACAAAACCCCCGGCGGAGCGGGTCGCCGCCGGTCCGCCGCGCCCGGCGTCGCCGACGAACGATCACGGCCGCGCCGCGGTCCCGCCGGGAGTTTTTTTCCGACAGGGCGCGTCGTTCCGACCGTGCCAGCGTCGCTGCCGGTCGAGTTGAACGCCGAACGCATCCACGAGATCCGGGTCATCGACGAGTTCGCCACCGACGGCCCGTTCGTCGTCGACCTGGTCAACGAGGGGCAACCGGTCCACGTCCACGTCAGCCTGGACGACGACCTCGGCCGGGTCGCGTCGCTCGACGGCGGCAACCACTACGTCGAGGAGGGGGCGACCGCCGCCGTGCCGGTCTCGGTCGACCCGGTCGACGAACCCGTCACGGGCCGGCTGACCGTCGCGACCGGCTACGGCGCCGAGACCGCGGAGGTCGCCGTGACCGTTCAGCCGTGGGAGGACCGGAGCACCGGCGTCGAGGTCGGCGACGACCTCTCGACCCCTCGGGATCCCGGCGAGGCGCCCCCGGCGACCGCCGAACCCGGCGGCCCCTCGCTCCCGCTTCTGGCCCTCGTCGGCACCGCGATCGCGGTCGCCGTGGGCGTCGGCTACTACGCCACCAGCCCGCCGGTGCTCGTCGGCGTCGGCGTCGTCGTCGGGGCCGCGCTCGCCACGCTCGCGTTCTCGTTCAGGTGACGGGGCGGGGGCGCCGCGCCGGCGGCCGGTCAGTCCCCGTCGCCGTCGCCGGTTTCGCTCTCGTCCCCGTCGCCGTCGCTGTCCCCGTCGCCGTCGACGGTTTTGCCCCCGTCGGGATCCGTGGGCGTCCCGGAGAGGTTCCCCGCGCCGTCGAACCGCTTGGCCCGGAGGTAGCGCGCCCGGTACCGGTTGGCGCCCTCGTAGACGTCGGCCTCCCTGATCTCGTCCACGCGCCCGTCGGCGACGGCCTCGACGATGGCCTCGACCTGTTCTTTCTCGCTCGGCGTCAGGTCGAACTCGTATGTCCGGGTCCCCTCGCGTTCGAGGGTGGTCCACTTGCGGGCCGCGGCCACCACCAGCGAGCACGGCTCCCGGCAGGGGAAGGGGCCGTCGCCGCGGTCGACCCCGATCGGGTCGTCGGCGCTCCGGTCCCACTCCCGGCGTTTCAGGCACTGCGAGTCCACGCAGCAGGCCTCCGCGACCCACGCGACGGCCTCGTCGGGCAACTCCTCCACGACGTCGTAGATGCCGGTCTGGCGCTCGGCCGTCTCCCGCCAGTGGGTGACGTCGAGGTCGCCCTCGCGCTCGCGGTGCCAGTTCGCGACCGTCGCGGGGTAGACGACCCCGACGGTCTCGACCAGGTCCGGCCCGTCGAGGTCCGGGTAGACCCACCCCGATCGGAGGCTCGGGGCGGTCTTCAGCGGCCGGTAGCGCCCCCGCTCGTCGAACTTGGCGATGTCCCGCGCCGCGTACGGGTCCTCGCGGGCGTCGAGGTCGGCGGCGGCCGCGCCGGCGTCGGCGACGTGCCTGAGGTCGTACCGGCGCTCGCCCGTCCCGCCGCCCGCCGCGTCGCCCCCCGCCCCGTCGAGGCGGGCGGTCACCCGGAGCTGTCCCCACTCGCGGGCCGTCCCGTCGGCGAGCGCGTCGTACCGCTCGCCGACGCCGCGCTCCCCCGCCCGCTCGATCCACCGGAGGAACGCGCGCCGGCTCGCGCCCATCCCCCCCAGCCGTCGCCGCCAGTGAAACCAGTTCGAGACCAGCCGGGGGTGGGCCGCGAGCGCGTCCCGGAGTTCCGCCTCCGAGAGCCCCGCCCGGTCGCCCTCCGGCGTCCCGAGCGCGTAGCCGTCCGGGCGCCGCTCGACGACCAGGCCGTCGCACTCGACCCCGTCCCCGTCGCTCGCGGCCCCGACGAGCGCGTCGATCCGTTCGTCCCGCACGCCTCAGTCACCCGCTCCCGCGTCCGCGCCCGTGCTGGCCCCGGCTCCGGCGTCGGCGTCGGCGCCGGCCTCCGCCCCTTCGTCCGCGTCCGCCTCCCCGTCCCCGCCCGCGCGGCCGGCGCTCGCCCGGACGGCCTCGACGGCCGCGTCCACGTCGGCGCCGGCGTCGGCGGCCCGTTCGAGGATCACGTCGGCCATCAGTTCCTCGGTGCCCACGGCGCCGGCGTACCAGATCCGGTGGCCCTCGACCGTCGCGGGCACCTCGTAGCCCGTCCGGTAGTCGTCGGTCAGCCCCATGTCCTCGGGGATGTCCTCCTGGGTGTGGAAGCCGTCCGCGACGAACAGGGGCACGACCACCACGTCGGGCGCGTCGAAGTAGTCGGTCACGTCGTCGACCTCGGGCTCCTCGTCCATGAACAGCGCCCGGACCTCGTCGAACCGGCCCGTCCGGCGGATCCGGTCGGCGTGGTACTCGATGGCCTTGGCGCTGTTCTCGTTGCGCTCGGT
>JBDGPV010000096.1:0-2685 GCA_042219485.1 Haloferacaceae archaeon | reverse complement strand
GACCCGGCCGCCGGGCCCCGTCCCGCCGGGCCGATCGCGGCCCGCGAAAGCCCTATATCCCGGGCGGCAGAGGTTCGACCCATGTGCCGGCACCGGACCGATCCCCGGGACCGACGGGTGGTGCCGTGAGTCCCCTCGACCGCGACCCGGACGACCGGATACGCGTGCTCGACGAGGAGGGGACCGCCGTCGGGGACGTGCCGGACCTGGACGACGACGAGTTCGTCGGCATGTACCGCGAGATGCGGCTGGCCCGCGAGTTCGACCGGCGGGCCGTCAGCCTCCAGCGGCAGGGGCGGATGGGCACGTACCCGCCCCTCTCCGGCCAGGAGGCCGCGCAGGTCGGGAGCAGTTACGCCCTCGCCGACCGGGACTGGCTGTTCCCGAGCTACCGGGAGCACGCCGCCTCGCGGATCCACGGCGTCCCGCTCGCGCGGATCCTCCAGTACTGGATGGGCGACGAGCGGGGCAACCGGCGGGGCGAGGAGAACGTCTTCCCCGTGGCGGTGCCCATCGCGACCCAGATCCCGCACGCGGTGGGGCTGTCGTGGGCGGCGAAGGCCGGCGGCGACCGGACGGTCGCGCTGGTCCACTTCGGCGACGGGGCGACCAGCGAGGGCGACTTCCACGAGGGGATGAACTTCGCCGGCGTCTTCGACACGCCGACGGTCTTCCTCTGCAACAACAACCAGTGGGCCATCTCGGTGCCCCGGGAGCGCCAGACGGCGAGCGAGACCATCGCGGAGAAGGCCGTCGCCTACGGCTTCGACGGCGTCCAGGTCGACGGCATGGACCCGCTCGCGGTCTACGCGGCCACGACGGCGGCCGTCGAGAAGGCCCGTACCCCGGAGCCAGGGGAGGCCCGGCCGACGCTGATCGAGGCGGTCATGTACCGCTTCGGCGCCCACACCACCGCCGACGACCCCACCGTCTACCGCGACGACGAGGAGGTCGACCGCTGGAAGCGGCTGGACCCCATCCCGCGGCTCGAGCGGTTCCTGCGGGAGACGGGGCGGATCGACGACGAGCGGATCGACGCGGTCGGGACCGAGGTCGAGGAGACGATCCGGGCGGCCGTCGAGGCGGCCGAGTCCACCCCCCGGCCCGAGCCGGGCGAGATGTTCGACCACGCCCACGCGGAGCCGACGCCGGCCCTGCGCGAGCAGCGCGCGGCGCTCGAACGGCTCCGCGAGGACCGCGGCGACGACGCCATCCGCCGGGACTGACACACATGGCCACCGAGGACCACGACGCCGAGACCGAACCGACCGCCGACGCCGACGCCGACGACCCAGCGGGGGGCGAGCGCCGGAGCCTGACGCTCGTCCAGGCCGTGCGCGACGGCCTGCGGACCGAACTGGCCCGCGACGACGACGTGATCGTCATGGGCGAGGACGTCGGCGAGAACGGCGGCGTCTTCCGCGCCACCGAGGGGCTGTACGAGGAGTTCGGGGGGGACCGCGTGATCGACACCCCGCTGGCCGAGTCGGGCATCGTCGGCACCGCCATCGGCATGGCCGCGTACGGGCTCCGGCCGGTCCCCGAGATCCAGTTCTCGGGGTTCATGTACCCCGCCTTCGACCAGCTGGTGAGCCACGCCGCCCGGATGCGGACCCGGAGCCGCGGGAGCGTCACGCTCCCGATGACCGTCCGGGCGCCGTACGGCGGCGGCATCCGGGCGCCCGAACACCACTCCGAGTCCAAGGAGGCGTTCTACGCCCACGAGCCGGGGCTGAAGGTGGTCGTCCCCTCGACCCCGTACGACACGAAGGGGCTGCTCCTGGCGGCCATCCGCGACCCGGACCCGGTCGTCTTCCTCGAACCGAAGCTGATCTACCGCTCGTTCCGGGGCGAGGTCCCCGAGGGATCGTACACCGTCCCGCTGGGGGAGGCGACGGTCCGGCGCGAGGGGGACGACGTGACGGCGTTCGTCTGGGGCGCGATGACCCGCGCGACGCTGGAGGCGGCCGAGAACCTCGCCCCGGGGATCGACGTCGAGGTCGTCGACCTCCGCACGGTCTCGCCGCTCGACCGGGAGGCGCTGGTCGAGTCGTTCCGGAAGACCGGCCGGGCGGTCGTCGTCCACGAGGCGCCGCGCACCGGGGGCCTGGGCGGCGAGATCGCCGCGATCCTCCAGGAGGAGGCGCTGCTCTACCAGGAGGCGCCCGTCGTCCGGGTGACCGGCTACGACGTGCCCTACCCGCTGTACGCCCTGGAGGACTACTACCTCCCGTCGGTGGCCCGGATCGAGGAGGGCATCAGGGAGGCCGCGGAGTTCTAGCATGATCCGCGAGTTCAGGCTGCCGGACGTGGGCGAGGGGGTGGCCGAGGGCGAACTCGTCGAGTGGCTGGTCGAACCGGGCGATGCGGTGCACGAGGACCAGCCGGTCGCGGAGGTCGAGACCGACAAGGCGCTGGTCGAGATCCCGTCGCCATACGACGGGACCGTCCACGAACTCCACGCCGAACCCGGCGAGGTGGTCCCGGTCGGCGAGGTGATCGTCTCGTTCGACGTGCCGGAGGCGGCGGTGGAGGGGACGGGAGCGGCCGACGCCGGCGGGGAGGACGCGGCCGGGACGGTCGCCGCGGACGATGGCGACGGGGGCAGCGGGGACGGGGAGGGAACGGCGGCCGGGCCGCCGGCGGCCGGCGCCGGCGGGGAGGACGCGAAGGCCGCGCGGGCCG
>JBDGPV010000099.1:0-2751 GCA_042219485.1 Haloferacaceae archaeon | reverse complement strand
CGGGCGGTCGTCGGCGTCCGCGTCGGCGAGCGACCGGAGGACCGGCATGTGATCGCGGGCCCAGGCGAGGGGGTCGTCGGACATGCCCCCGGGAGGGGGGCCGCGGGCATAAGCGTTGGTCGGGCGCCCACGGCCGGCCGGTCCGGCGTCCACCCGCACACAAATGAAATAAAGAATACATAATATACAAGTACCTGAGATGGAGCAACGGGGTCGTGAGAGCCGCGTGAACTACCGCCGCTTGCCGCAGTACCTGGTGGCCGTCGGGTTTCTGCTCGCCGTCACCACGGTTGTCGAGGTCGTCGGGATCGTCCGCGCCCCGGTGGGGTTCGGTCCCGCCGCGATCGCGAACGTCGTCACCAGCGTCCCGTTCGTCGCGTTCCTCGTCGGCGCCGGTTACTGGCTCTCCGGGGATGGGCCGTCGGCGGACCGGTACCGACGGATCGCCGCGTGGTCGGTCGCCGGAAGCGCGTTCTTCCTCGCCTTCTTCGTGGTGATAGCCGCGTACGAGGTCACCCACTGGACCGCCCGGCTCGGCGTCCTGCGGTGGGCCCTCTCGATCGGCCTCGGCCTGGGGACGCTTGTCGGCGTCCTCGAAGCCAGAGCCATCGACCGCGAACGCCTCGCCGAGCGGAGTCGCGTCCGGGCGACGGAACTCGAACGGCAGAACGAACGGTTGGAGGAGTTCGCCGGCACCCTCTCGCACGACATCCGGAACCCGCTGAACGTGGTCGAGGGACGGATCGAGCTGGCCAGGGAGGAGCACGACAGCGAACACCTCGATGCGGCGGCCGACGCGCTAGAACGGGTCGAGGGGATGGTCGAGCGGACGCTGACGCTGGCCCGCAGCGGGCGGATCATCGGGGAAGTCCAGCGGGTCGATCTCGACGACATCGTCGGGGAAAGCTGGCGCAACGTCGAGACCGGGCGGGCCGACCTGCGGGTCGAGACGCTCCCCGTCGCCGAGGCCGACCCGGACCGTCTCCGCCACGTGTTCGAGAACCTGTTCCGGAACAGCGTGGAACACGGCGGCCCGGGCGTGACCGTCGCCGTCGGGCCCCTGGAGGACGGATTCTACGTCGAGGACGACGGGCCCGGGATTCCGGAGGCGGAGCACGACGCGATACTCGACGACGGTTCGGCGGGGGAGGAAGGGAGCGGGTTCGGGCTCACGATCGTCCGGCAGGTGGTCGACGCACACGGCTGGGACCTCGTCGTGACCGACGGGAGCGACGGGGGAGCGCGGTTCGAGGTCACCGGCGTCACGACCGTCCCGCGGTCGGACCGCGCGTCGACGCCGGTCGCCGAGGGTCCGACGTGATCGTGCGAGGCGGAACCCGGACCCGTCGCGTGACCGTCCCGACGCAATCAAAAGGGCGGCCGCCGTGGGCCGGGGCATGGAGTACCAGGAGGCCGCGGAGTTCCTCCTCGACCTCCGCCGGTTCGGCGTGAGCCCGGGGATCGAGTCGGTCCGGGAGCTCCTGGCGGAGCTGGACGACCCCCACGATGGGCTGACGGTCGTCCAGATCGCGGGGTCGAACGGCAAGGGCAGCACGGCGCGGATGGTCGAGTCCTGCCTGCGCGAGGCCGGCTACCGGGTCGGGCTCTACACATCCCCGCACCTCGACGACCTCCGCGAACGGATCCGGGTGGACGGTCGCAAGATCCCCCGGGCGGCGGTCGCGTCGTTCGTCGAACGCGTCCGGCCGACCCTGGTCGAACGGGCGGCCGAGGGGGAGCCGCTCACCTTCTTCGAGGCGATGACGGCGCTGGCGCTCGACCGGTTCGATCGGGCGGGCTGTGACGTGGCCGTCCTGGAGGTCGGTCTCGGCGGGCGGTACGACGCCACGAGCGTCGCGGATCCGGCGGCCGCCGCGGTGACGAACGTCTCGCTGGAGCACACCTCGGTGCTCGGCGACACCGTCGAGGCCATCGCGGCCGAGAAGGCGGCCGTCGCGCCCGAGGAGCGGCCGCTCGTGACCGCCGCGGCCGGCGACGCGCGGGACGCGCTGGCCGGAAGCGGCGCCGACCTGGTGACCGTCGGCGAGGCGGCGAGCGACGACGTCAGGGTGGCCTACGGCGGGCGGACCGACGGCGCCGAGGCGCGGGTGGAACTCGACGGCGACGGCTGGCGGGTCGAGACGCGGATCCCGCTGCTCGGCGCCTGCCAGGCGCGCAACGCCGGGGTGGCAGCGGCCCTCGTCCGACAGGTGGCGGCCGATCTCGACCGCGGACGGGGCGGCGAGGGCGCGGGGACGGATTCGGACGCGAGCATCGACCCCGCGACCGTCGAGCGGGGACTGCGCGGCGCCCACTGGCCCGGCCGGTTCGAGGTGATCGAGCGCGCCCCGCTGACGGTTCTCGACGGGGCCCACAACCCGGGGGCGTGCGCGGCGACGGCGACGACGCTCGCCGAGTTCGACCACGACGACCTGCACGTCGTCTTCGCGGCCATGCACGAGAAGGACCACGCGGGCATGGTCGCGGCGCTGCCGTCGCCGACGTCGGTGGTCACCTGCGCGCCGACGCTCGACCGCGCCGAGGACCCGGCGGTGCTCGCCGGGGTCTGGGAGCGCGAGACCGACGCGGCCGTCGAGGTCGGCGACGCGGTGGCCGACGCGCTGCGCGCCGCCCGGGCCCGGGCCGGGGCGGACGACTGCGTGCTCGTCGTCGGGTCGCTGTTCGCGGTCGCCGAGGCCCGCCGGCGATGGACCCGGAGCGCCCGGCCCGTCGCCGCCGGCGACGGCGACG
>JBDGPV010000048.1:0-2770 GCA_042219485.1 Haloferacaceae archaeon | reverse complement strand
GGGGCTTTCGAGGTGCTCACAAACCCCTCTGTATAACTCACGGGCTTATCTGAACACTACCGGCGGCGGAAGGGCAAACCCTTAATTCCGGCGCCTGACAAGGGTCGCTGCTCGATGGGCCACCCACCGTTGCTGGGTCCCCTCGCCTCGACGCGCACGGCAGTGACGGGACCGGCACAGGTCGACGCGTTCGGCGTCGCAGTCACCGACGGGACCATCACGGTCGTGGGGGTGTTGGTCATCCTCGTCCTGCTCGGGCTGTCGGCGTTTTTCTCCTCCTCGGAGATCGCGATGTTCTCGCTGGCGAAACACCGCGTGGACGCGCTGGTCGAGGAGGGCGTGCCCGAGGCCCGCACCGTGCAGGCGCTGAAGTCCAACCCCCACCGCCTGCTGGTGACCATCCTCGTCGGCAACAACATCGTCAACATCGCCATGTCGTCGATAGCCACCGGCCTCTTCGCCGTTTACCTCTCGCGGGGCCAGGCCGTGGTCGCGGCCACCTTCGGCATCACCACCCTCGTGCTCCTCTTCGGCGAGAGCGCGCCCAAGTCCTACGCGGTCGAGAACACCGAGTCCTGGGCGCTCCGCATCGCCCGCCCGCTGAAGTACAGCGAGTACCTCCTCCTCCCGCTGATCGTCGTCTTCGATCACCTCACGCGGGCCATCAACCGGGTGACCGGCGGCCGGTCGGCCATCGAGACCTCCTACGTGACCAGGGACGAGATCCGGAACATGATCCAGACGGGCGAGCGCGAGGGGGTGATCGAGGAGGACGAGCGCGAGATGCTCCAGCGCATCTTCCGGTTCAACAACACCATCGCCAAGGAGGTGATGACCCCCCGGCTGGACATGACCGCCGTCTCGAAGGACGCCGGCCTCGACGAGGCCATCGAGACCTGCGTCCAGTCCGACCACGAACACCTCCCCGTCTACGACGGCACGCTGGACAACATCATCGGCATCGTCAACCTGCGGGACCTGATCCGGGAGCGCAACTACGGCGAGGGCGACGTCGACCTCACCGACCTCGTCCAGCCCACCCTCCACGTCCCCGAGTCGAAGAACGTCGACGAACTCCTGGAGGAGATGCAGGACAGCCGGATGGAGATGGTGATCGTCATCGACGAGTTCGGCACCACCGAGGGGCTGGTCACGCTGGAGGACATGGTCGAGGAGATCGTCGGCGACATCCTCGACGGCGACGAGGACCAGCCCTTCGAGTTCCTCGACGACGAGACCTGCCTGGTGCGCGGGGAGGTCAACATCGACGAGGTCAACGAGGTGCTGGACATCGACCTGCCGGAGGGCGAGGAGTTCGAGACGCTCGCGGGGTTCGTGTTCAACCGGGCGGGCCGGCTGGTCGAGGAGGGGGAGGCGATCACCTACGACGGGGTGACGATCCGGATCGAGGACGTCGAGGACACCCGGATCAGGCGGGCACGAATCACGGTAGAGGGCGACGTTAGCGACGGCGGCGAGGACGCGGCGGGGGAACCGGTCCCCGAGGGGGCGGACGGCGAACCCGAGATCGGCCGGTGACACGGCGGCGAGACGGGCCGGAAGCGTAACCGCCGAGGCGCGCCCGCGCCTACGGCGGGCCGATGCGCCGGCCCGCCGCCCGGTGGGCGCTGGTCGGTCTCGCCGCCCTCGCGATGGGCGCGGCGGGGAGTTACCAGTTCGTCTGGTCGACGATCCGCGGGCCGCTCGGCGCGCGACTCGGGGCCGGCGAGGCCGCCCTCGGCACCGTCTTCACCGCGTTCGTCCTGGCACAGACGCTCTCGCAGTTCCCCGCCGGCCGGTACCGCGACCGGTACGGGCCGCGGCTCCCGCTCGCGGTCGGTGGGCTCCTCGTCGCAGGGGGGTACGCCGGCGTGGCGCTCGCCCCCTCGTACCCGGTCGCGCTCGCCGCGTACGCGCTCGGCGGCGTCGGGGGCGGCGCGGTCTACACCGTCGCGGTCAACACGCCGGTCAAGTGGTTCGACGAGCGGCGCGGGCTGGCGACCGGCGTCGTGGCCATGGCCTACAGCGCGTCGAGCGCGCCGATCATCCGGCTGGTGGGTCCGCGGGTCGGGGACGACTTCTCGGGAACGCTCCTCGTCCTCGCGGCGGCCGCGGGCGTGGCCTGCCTGGCCGGCGTCCCGGTCATCCGCGACCCGGAGCGGCGGGAGGACGACGGGACCGGGGGGCCGTCGACGGGGGGCGGCGGCCGGGACGCCGCCCCGTCGCCGGAGGGAACCGATCCGACCGACGGCCGGCCGGGGACCGGTGGCGAGGGCGGGGGCGGGGACGGTCCCGGGTCGAGGGGCGCCCGGGGCGGGGACGGCGACGACCCGTACACCTGGCGGGAGACGATCCGGACGTGGCAGTTCTGGACCCTCTATGCCGTCTTCGTGGTGGTGCAGGGCGTCGGCCTGATGCTCATCGGGAAGGTGGTGTCGCTGGCGGCCGGCCTCGGCCTGCCGGCCCGGACCGGGGCCCTGGCGGCGTCCGTGCTGGCGGTCGCGAACGGGACGGGCGTCATCGTCGGCGGCGGCGCGTCGGACCGGTTCGGGCGGACGCGGACGGTCGCCGCGAGCCTGACGCTCTGCGGGGTCGCGTTCGCCGGTACGGTCGTGATCGGGGCAACGAACCCGGCGGCGTTCGTCGCCCTCGTCGGGGCGGCGGCGTTCCTCCGGACTCCCTTCCTCTCGGTGTTCCCGACCCTCGTGGCGGACTACTACGGCGCCGCGCGCTCCTCGGAGAACTACGCGCTGCTGTACAGCGCGAAGGT
>JBDGPV010000002.1:0-3045 GCA_042219485.1 Haloferacaceae archaeon | reverse complement strand
TACCGGTTGCGGATGGTGACCTCGGAGATGTTGGCCACCTCGCTGACCTCCGACTGGGTGACCTTCTCGTTGGTCAGCAGGGAGGCGGCGTAGACGGCGGCGGCCGCGAGGCCGACCGGCGACTTGCCGGAGTGGACGCCCTGGTCCTTGGCCGTCTTCAGCAGGTCCCGGGCCCGGCGCTCGGCCTCGTCCGAGAGGCCGAGGTCCGAGGCGAAGCGGGGGACGTAGCTCTCGGGGTCGGCCGGCTGGATCTCGAGGTTGAGTTCGCGGACGATGTACCGGTACGTGCGGGCGATCTCGTCCTTCTCGACCCGCGAGACGGTGTCGATCTCGTCGAGCGAGCGCGGGGTGCCGGCCTGGCGGGCGGCGGCGTACAGGGCGGCGGTGGCGACGCCCTCGATCGACCGGCCGGGCAGGAGGTCGTCGTCGAGCGCGCGCCGGTAGATGACGCTCGCGGTCTCGCGGACGTTCTCGGGCAGGCCGAGCGCCGAGGCCATGCGGTCGATCTCGCCCAGCGCCTGCTTGAGGTTGCGCTCCTTGGAGTCGCGGGTCCGGAACCGCTCGTTCCAGGTGCGCAGGCGCTGCATCTTCTCGCGCTGGCGCGAGGACAGCGTCTTGCCGTAGGCGTCCTTGTCCTGCCAGCCGATGTTGGTCGAGAGGCCCTTGTCGTGCATCATGTTCGTCGTGGGCGCCCCGACCCGGGACTTCTCGTCTTTCTCCTTGGAGTCGAAGGCGCGCCACTCGGGGCCGTGGTCGATCTCGTCCTCCTCGACGACGAGCCCACAGTCCGTACAGACGGTCTCGCCGTGCTCGGTGTCGGTCGCGAGGCTCCCCCCGCACTCCGGGCACCGGAGCCGGTCGCCTTCCGTCTCCGCCGATTCCTCCGTCTCCTCCTGCTCCTCGGGTGCACGCGCGCGTTCGCGGTCCTGATCGGACGTGTATTCTCGTACGCTCTCGGTCATTGTGGGACGAAGAAGGCCGGAACCCTTCTTACCGTCACGTTGGTGTCGGAGTGGGTTAAATGTTCCGGCCTTGTGCGGAACGCGCACACCGAAAAATTACCATACTGCGACGAGGCGGTTCGACGAACGACGATGATCCCGGAACCGCGCGGGATTGAGGTGGCAAAAGCGAGGTTGACTATTAGTAGGTTTCGGACGCTCCGGCGGGGCGACCGAAACCCTTAGTGCCGGGCCGGGGCAGGCGGGAGGTATGAGCGACCCGCCCGTGGACGCCGCGGAGGTCCGGCACGTCGCCGACCTCGCCCGCCTCGGCCTCGACGAGGCGGAGGTCGAGCGGTTCGCCGAGCAGTTCGCGGAGATCCTCGACCACTTCGAGGCCCTCGACGACGCCCCCGAAGCCGACCGCGAGCCGGACCTGACGAACGTGATGCGGCCCGACGAGGTGCGCGAGGGCCTCGACCGGGCGGAGGCGCTCCGGAACGCGCCCGAGACCGAGGACGGCTACTTCAAGGGTCCGCCGGTCTCATGAGCGGCGCGGACGACGCGGACCTGAACGCCTTCATCACCCGCGAGCGCATCGAGGGCGCCGACGGGGGGCCGCTCGACGGCCGGACCGTCGCGGTCAAGGACAACATCTCGACGGCCGGGGTCCGCACCACCTGCGGGTCGGAGATGCTCGCCGACTACGTCCCCCCCTACGACGCCACGGTCGTAGAGCGGCTGAAGGCCGCCGGCGCGACCATCCCGGGCAAGACCAACATGGACGAGTTCGGGATGGGGACGACCACGGAGACATCGGCCTTCGGCCCGACGCGGAACCCGGCGGACCCCACCCGGGTCCCCGGTGGCTCGTCGGGCGGGTCGGCGGCGGCCGTCGCGGCCGGCGAGGCCGACCTCGCGCTCGGTTCCGACACCGGCGGGTCGGTCCGCTGTCCCGCCGCGTTCTGCGGCGTCGTCGGCATCAAGCCGACCTACGGGCTGGTCTCGCGCTACGGGCTGGTGGCCTACGCCAACTCCCTGGAGCAGATCGGCCCCATCGCCCCGACCGTCCGGGCGGCCGCCGAACTCCTGGAGGTCATCGCCGGCCCCGACGAGCGCGACGCGACCACCCGGTTCGACGACCGGGGCCGGAACCGGGGCGGGAACGGGACCGGCGACGCGGGTGCGGGCCACCCCGGGGCCGACCCCGACTACGCGGACGCCGCCGACGGCGACGTCGACGGACTGACCGTCGGCGTCCCGGCCGAACTCGTCGAGGGCGCCGACCCCGAGGTGGTCGCGGCCTTCGAGGCGGCGCTCGACGACCTGGAGGCCGCGGGCGCGGAGCGCCGCGAGGTGTCGATGCCCGCCGTCGAGACGGCCGTCGCCGCCTACTACGTGATCGCCACGAGCGAGGCCTCGTCGAACCTCGCCCGGTTCGACGGCGTCCGGTACGGCGTCTCCGGCGGGTTCGACGGCGACTGGAACGAGGCGTTCGCCCGCGCCCGCGAGGCCGGCTTCGGCGACGAGGTGAAGCGGCGGATCCTGCTCGGCACGTTCGCGCTCTCGGCGGGCTACCAGGAGAAGTACTACCAGCAGGCCCAGGACGCCCGGGCGTGGATCCGCCGCGCCTTCGACGACGCGCTGTCGGAGGCAGACGTCCTCGCCTCCCCGACGATGCCCGTCCCGCCGTTCGAACTCGGCGAGAGCCTCGACGACCCCCTGCGGATGTACCTCGCGGACGCCAACACCGTCCCGGTCAACCTGGCGAACCTGCCGGCGATCTCCGTGCCCGCCGGGGAGACGGCGGCGGGGCTCCCCGTGGGCCTCCAGTTCGTCGGCCCCGCGTTCGGCGAGCGCCGGATCGTCCGCGCCGCCAGCGCCGTCGAGGACGCCGTGTGACGGGCGCTCTCGTGGGCCTGCGCCGGGGCCGCGGGAGCCGCGGGCCCCGCCCGACCCCCGACCCATTCGACACGTTTTCAACCGTAGTCGCCGCAGTGGCCCCCGGATGTACGTCGTCATCATCGGGGCGGGGAACATCGGCCGCCAGCTCATCGACATCGCGACGACCGGGGGCAACGAGGTCGTCGTGGTCGAGCGCAAC
>JBDGPV010000093.1:0-3424 GCA_042219485.1 Haloferacaceae archaeon | reverse complement strand
CGCATCCGCCTTTTCAGCCTCCACGTCCGCCGCCGCGTCCGCCTCTTCGGCCTCCGCGTCCGCCGCCGCATCCGCCTCTTCGGCCTCCACGTCCGCCGCCGCATCCGCCTCTTCGGTCTCCGCGTCCGCCATGTCCGTCCCCGGTGCCGCCGCGCCCGCCTCATCGGCCTCCGCGTCCGTCCCCTCGGCCCCCGGGTCGCCCGGCGGCCGGCCCTGGTCCGCCTCGTCCGTATCCGCGGCTTCCCGGTCCGCGTCCGCGCTCCCCTCCGCCCCGCCGGCGGCGTCGCGGTCGGTCGTCGCCGTCTCGGCCGGTCCCCCGGCGTCGGCACCCGCGTCCGCGCCCGCATCGGTCGCGTCGGGGGCCGCGCCCGCGTCCGCTTCCTCTGCCGCCGTCTCCGCGCCCGCGTCCGCTTCCTCTGCCGCCGTCTCCGCACCCGCGTCCGCCGCCGACCCGGCGTCGTCGCCGGCGGCCGTCGTGCCGTCCCCGTCCCCGTCCTCGTCCGGCCCCGCGCCGGCCGCGTCCGTCCCGGCCGGTCCCGGGCTGTCGGGACCGTCTCCCCCGTCGCCGTCGTCCGGACCGGGGGCGCCCGCGACTCCCGCTCCCGCCCCGACCCCGGTCTCGGTCCCGGACGTGCCCCCGGCGTCGGCCCCGGGCTCCGCCACGGCCCCGGCGCCGGCGTCGGGGACGTCGACGCCGGTCAGCGTCGCCGCCAGCCGTCGGTAGGCGCCGGTCGCGGGGCTGCGGGGGGCGAACTCCGCGAGCGGGAGCCCCGCCGCCAGCGCGTCCGTCACCGCGTCGTCGGCCGGGACCGTCCCGAGCACCTCTCCGTCGAACCGCTCCCGGGCCCGGTCGGTCCGGTCGCCGCCGGCGCGGACGATGACGAGCCCCCGGAGCGGGGTGCCGAGCCGGCGGGTGACGGTCGCGGTCCGCTCGGTGTCCTCGATCGCGGCGGGGTCGGGGGTGGAGACGAGCACCACCTCGTCGGCCGCCCGGAGCGGCGCGAGGCTGTCGGCGCTCAGGCCGGCGCCGGTGTCGACGATGACGTGGTCGTACTCCGCGGCCAGGTCGTCGAGGAGGCCGGCCAGGCCGTCGGGGGCGGCGTCGGCGAACGCGTCGAGGTCGCGCGACCCCGGAAGGACGGCCGGACGGTCGGGCGCCTCGCGGACCGCCTCCGCGGCGGACGCCCGCCCCGCGAGCACGTCGTGGATGGTCGGCCCGTCGGTCGCGACGCCGAGCGCCGTCCCGAGGTTCGCCATCCCCAGGTCGGCGTCCACGACCACGGTCTCGTGGCCGGCCGCCGCCAGCGCCGCCCCGAGGTTCGCGGTCGTCGTCGTCTTTCCGACGCCGCCCTTGCCGCTGGCGACCGCGTACACCCGTCCCATACCCACCCCGTCCCTGCGGATCCAGATAAAGGTACACCCCGCCCGCGGCCGGCGGCCGACCCCGACGTTCATGCCCGAGGGCGGGGCCAGCGGGCGCGTGTCAGTTCCGTTCGCCGACCTCGCCCGCGCCGCGTACTGCCGCCGACAGCTGTATTACGCCCGCCGCGACGACGACCGGGGGCCGCCGCCGCGGGTCGGCGAGCGCCGACGACTCGCCTTCCGCTACCGGGCGATCCGCGACGGCGCGCCGGTCCCCGACGCCGTGGCGGTCGCGCCGGGCGTCTACCGGGACCGGATCGACCGCCTCGCCGACCGCGCCGACTGGGAGGACCTGGTCGCGCCGGCCGGGCGGGCCGTCCGTCTCGACGGGAAGGACTGCCACGGGATCGCGCACAAGGTGCTCGCCGACCCGCCGCGGCCGAGCGTCGTCTCGCCCGGGGCGCCGCCAGAGCGGGGCGTCTGGGCGCCACAGCGCGTGCGGGCCGTGGCGACGGCGAAGGCGCTGGCCTGGGAGCGCGAGCGGTCGGTCGAGCGCGCGCTCGTCGAGTACCCCGCCCACGGGGTGGTGCGGACGGTGCGGCTCACCGGGGGCGCGACGGCCGACTACCGGCGGACGCTACGGGCCGTCCGCCGGATGGAGGGCGTCCCCCCGCGGACCGACGACCGGTCGAAATGCGGGGCGTGTGCCTACCGCGAGCGGTGCGGCGTCCGGACCCGGTCGCTCCGCTCGCTGCTGTTCGGGTAGCCGGCTACCCGTCGGCGGCGAGCCACGCCTCGACAGCGTCGGCGCGGGCGCCCCGCCGGAGCACCTCGCCGCTGCCGGGGTCGACCACCGTCGATTCGGCGCCCCCCGTCTCGCCGGCGTCGAGTACCGCGGCGACGCCGTCCCGGATCCGGTCGTCGAGGTCGGCGACCCGGCGGACGCTCGGGCGGCCCGAGACGTTCGCGCTCGTGGCGGTAACGGGGACGCCGGCGGCGGCGAGGAAGGCCAGCGCGCGGTCGTGGGCGGGGACCCGGATCCCGACGCGCTCGCGGCCGCCGGTCAGGACGTCCGGCAGGGCGCCCTCGCGGCGCGCGACGACGGGCGTGACGGGGCCGGGGAGGAACGCCCGCATGAACCGCTCCTCGCGGGGTGTCGGGTCGACGTACCGGCGGGCGGCCGCGACCGTCGGGACGCCGACCGAGAGCGGATCGTCGCGGGACCGCCCCTTCAGTTCGAACACCCGCTCGACCGCGTCGGGGTCGGTCGCGTCGGCGCCGAGGCCGTAGACCGTCTCGGTCGGGTAGACCACGGGGTCGCCGGCGCGGACGGCGGCGGCCGCCGAGCGGACCGCGGCGGCGGTCGCGGTCATCTATGCCACGCGGTCGACCGCGTCCTCGAGGTCGTCGTACGGGGGGAACTCGGGCCACTCGCCCGCCACCCAGGCGTACCGGACCGTGCGGTCCCCGTCGAGGACGAACGTCGCCGGGCGGGGCTCGCTGACCCCCGCCATCCCGTCGAGGTCGTGCTCGATCCCGTACTCGGTGGCGACGCCGTTGGCCGGGTCCGAGAACAGCCGGTAGTCCATCCCCCGCTCCTCGATCAGCGTCTCGTGCTCGTAGGGCGTCGAGATCGAGAGCCCGACGACGGTGATCCGCTCGCCGAGGTCGCGGTCGCGGAGTTCGTTCCAGACGTACGTGGCCGGGAACGCGCCGTCCATCGGGTAAAACACCAGAAGCACCGGCCCCGACGCGGTCAGGTCCGAGAGCGCCGCGTCCTCCCAGTACTCCTCGTTGACCAGCGGCCGGGTGAAGTCCGGGGCGACATCCCCCTCCGCGACGTGGTCGGCCGGCGGGAGGTCGACGACGTCGAAGTCGAGGTCCGCCATCAGGCGCCCCCCGGCCCGCTCCCCTCGCCGTAGGTGCGGTCGAGGTACTCGACGATGTTGGCCGACTCCGACATCGTCACGCCGGTGCGCTCGTCGACGATGGCGGGGACGGTGCGCTTGCCGGTCAGGCGCTTGACGACGTTCCGGTCCGAGTGCATCGGCTCGACGAACCG
>JBDGPV010000104.1:1464-3430 GCA_042219485.1 Haloferacaceae archaeon | reverse complement strand
CGTCGCGCGCCGCCCTCGAACGGCGGCTGGCGGCCGAGCGGGCGGAACGGCGGGCGGTGATCGAGCGCTACGAGCGGCTGCTCGCCGAGCGGCGCGCGGGCCACGACGGCGCGAGCGGGGGCGGACGGACGACCGCGGGCGTCGGCGCCGTCCGGGCGTGGCTCCGGCGGGCGTGCTGCCGGGTGCGGCTCAGGCTGTCCCGTCGAGGGTGATCTGCTTCACGTCGATGATCCGGTCGTCGTCGAGCAGGGCGGCCAGGACGTCGTCGGGGAGCGGGTCGTCGAGGTTGTAGACCGACAGCGCCTCGCCCCCGATGGACTCGCGGGCGTTGAACATCCCGGCGATGTTCACGTCGTTGTCCCCCAGGACGCTGCCGACGTAGCCGATGACGCCGGGCGTGTCGTAGTTGTAGGTGACGAGCATCTGCCCGGAGGGGACGGCGTCGACCCGGTAGCCGTCGATGCGGACGATGCGGGGGTCCTCGCCGGCGAAGAGCGTCCCGCAGACCGAGACGGCGTCCTCGCCGTCGCCGACGGTGACGGTGACGAGGCTCTGGAAGTCCTCGGCCCGGTGGGTCTTCTCCTCGATCACGTCGATCCCGCGCTCCTCGGCGAGGCGGGGGGCGTTGACCGCGTTGACCTGCCACTCCAGGGGCTCGAACGCCCCCTCCAGGGCGCTGGCGGTGACCAGGTCCACGTCCTCGCCGGCGATCTCGCCCTCGTAGCGCACCGTCACCTCGGCGGGGCGACCGTCGAAGATCTGCGCGGCGATCTTCCCCGCGGTCTCGGCGATGTCGATGTACGGCCGGATCCGGGCGAACGCGCTCTCGTCCACCGAGGGCGCGTTCAGCGCGTTGACCACCGGCTCGTCGGCGAACGCGGCGAGCACCTGTTCGGCGGTCGAGACGGCCACGTTCTCCTGGGCGGCCGCGGTCGCGGCCCCCAGGTGGGGGGTGACGACCACGCCGTCGACGTCGAGCAGCGGGTTGTCCGGCGCGACGGGCTCGTCGGCGAACACGTCGACCGCGGCGCCGTCGACCGCCCCGCGCTCGACCGCGTCCGCGAGCGCCGCCTCGTCGACCACCCCGCCGCGGGCGCAGTTGATCAGGTAGCCGTCGGGGCCGAGCCGTTCGAGCTGGTCGGTCGAGATCAGCCCCTCGGTCTCGTCGGTGAGCGGGGTGTGGACCGTCAGGAAGTCCGCGCGGTCGAGACACTCCCCGAACTCGACGAGTTCGGCGCCCAGGCGCTCGGCGCGTTCGGTCCCGATGTACGGGTCGTACGCGACCAGGTCCATCCCCAGCGCGTCCAGCCGCCGGGCGACCTCCTGTCCCACCCGCCCGAGGCCGACGACGCCGAGCGTCTTGCCGTTGAGCTCGGTCCCCAGGTAGTCGTCCTTGGCCCACTCGCCGTCCTTCAGCCGGCCGTGGGCCTGCGGGATCGAGCGGGCGACGGCGAAGGACATCCCGACCGTGTGCTCGGCGGCCGCCCGGACGTTGCCCTGCGGGGCGTTGGCGACGACGACGCCGTGGTCGGTCGCGGCGTCGAGGTCGATGTTGTCGACCCCGATGCCCGCCCGGCCCACGATGCGGAGGTCCGGCGCCGCCTCGAACACCGTCCGGGTCACCTCCGTGCCCGAGCGGACGATCAGGGCGTGGGCGTCGGCGACCGCGTCGAGCAGCGCCTCGCCCGACAGGTCGTAGGCCGTCTCGACCTCGTGGCCCGCATCGCGCAGCCGGTCGATCCCGGCGTCCGCGATGGGGTCGGTCACGAGCACTCGCATACAGTCGAAAGCCCGCGACCGCCGTTAAGCGTTTCCAACCGCCGGCGAGCGCCGGCGAGCGGCCGCGACGGGGGACGCCCCGGCGACCGTCAGCGCCGGCGGCGGTGCCCGCGTCCGGCACGATCCGCGGGCCGACGGGTTGATATGGGTCGACCGGTTCGCCCCGGACGTGACGGGAGGGGACGGC
>JBDGPV010000104.1:0-1364 GCA_042219485.1 Haloferacaceae archaeon | reverse complement strand
GGGGACGGCCGTGCTCCTCGCCGGGCCGGCGCTGTCCGGCAAGCGGGAGCTGCTGCTCTCGCTTCTGGCGTCCGGCGGCGCGGACGGCCGCGGGACCGTCTTCGTCACGACGCGCCGGGACGGGGACGCGACCGCGCGGGCCCTGGCCGAGCGGGGCGTACCGACCGACCTGATCTCGGTCGTCGACTGCGTGAGCCGGGGGAGCTCGTTCGACCGGGTGCGGGACGCGCCGGGGCGGCGGTACGTGGCCGACCCGGGCGACCTGACCGGAATCGGGATCGCCGTCACCGAGTTCCTGCGGGAACACCGGCGGCACGGACGGACGCCCTGGTTCGCCTGCCACTCGCTTTCCACGACGGTGATGTACGCGGACGTCCGGGCGGTCTTCCGGTTCCTCCACGTGACGCTCGGGCGGGTGCGGGACGCCGACGGGATCGCGGTCGCCGCGCTCGACGGGGCGACGGTCTCGGACGCCGACCGGGCCGTGCTCGCCCAGCCGTTCGACGGCCTGCTGGAGGTGCGCGAGCGCGAGGGGCGCGACGAGATCCGGGCCCGGGGCGTCCCGGTCGCGCCCCGGTCGTGGACGCCGGTGCGGACGGCCCCCGAGTTCTAGCGCGACGGCCGCCCGCGACGGCCGCCGGCGGTCGGGAAGGTTGAAGCCCCGCCGCCCCGAGGGCGAGGCATGGACGCGGACGCGCGGCTCGTGGCCTTCGACTTCGACGGCACGCTCTCGGACTCGGAGATGACGGTCCTGCTCGGCGAGCGGGCGGGGATCGCCGACGAGATGGCCGCCGTCACCGAGCGGGCGATGAACGACGAGATCGGGTACGCCGAGAGCCTGCGCCGGCGGGCCGGCCTGCTGGAGGGGCTGGACGCCGCGGCCGCCGACGCGGCCTTCGACGAGGTGGCCCTGCGGCCCGGCTCGGGCGACCTGATCGCCCGGCTGAACGACGCCGGCCACCACACCGCGATCCTCACCGGCGGGTTCGAGCGCGGGGTGGGGCGCGCGCTCGACCGGGCCGGCGTCGCCGTGGATGCGGTCGTCGCCAACCGCCTCCCGGTCGCGGACGGCCGTCTCACCGGCGGGGTGGAGGGGCCGCTGATCGAGGGGACCAAGGACGACGCCCTGGCGGAGCTGGCCGACGACCTCGGGGCCTCCCTCGACCGGACGGTCGCCGTCGGCGACGGCGCGAACGACCTGCCGATGCTCGAGGTCGCCGGGCTGGCGGTCGGCTTCCGGCCGAAAGACGCCGTCCGCCCCGCCTGCGACGTGGTGGTGGCGACGATGGAGCGGCTGGGACGCGTGTTCGAGGAGCGGGGACTGCTGGGACGGGACTGAGCTGGACCGAGGCCGGAACGGAACG
>JBDGPV010000083.1:0-3434 GCA_042219485.1 Haloferacaceae archaeon | reverse complement strand
CACCCCACTCGACGGTGAACTTCGAGACGGCGATGCTCATCACGAAGTTGAGCAGCGCGTACACCAGGGCGACGTCCAGGTAGCCGAACTCGCCGAGCGCGACGCTCACCAGCGCGATGACGATGACGGTGTTGGTGCCGACGACGTTGATCGCGACGATCCGGTCCTGGGTCGTCGGCCCCTGGACCACCCGGTACAGGAGGCCGACCGCGAACAGGGCGAACGCGCCCGCCGCGGCGAGCAGGATCGCGGCGAGGGTCGGGCTCACGGCCGTCGCCACCGTCACTCACCCCCCTCCGGGCCGGGGACGGTTCCGGTCCCGTCCTCGCTCCCGGTCCCGTCCCCGGCCGCGTTCCCCCCTTCGGCCGCGTCCCCGCCCGAGGCGTTTGCCTCGCTCTCGGCCCGTTCGAGCGGCGACGGGAGCCGCGCGGCCGCCCGGCCGTAGAAGACGAACCGGACCAGCCGTTCGAGGGCGCCCCCGAGGAGGTCCGCCTCGGCGTCGGGGATGAGCGCGTGAACGAGGAAGTGCTGGCGGCTCACGTCCACCGTCAGGGTGCCCGGCGTCAGCGTGATCGAGTTGGCGAGCGTCGTCACCGGCATGTCCCCCCAGACGGCGGCGTCGAACTCCACGAACCGGGGGCCGATCGGGAGGCGCGGGTGCAACACCACGTACGCGAGCACGACGTTGGCCTTCGCGATCTCCCAGAGGAGGACGGGCGTGTACGCCGCCAGGCGGACGAGGGTGCGCAGCGTCCGCCCGACCTCGGGGGCCTGCTTGATCGAGACGCTCGCCAGCGTCACCGTCACCACGCCGGCCGTGAGGGCGCCGGTGGCGAGTTCGAACCCGTCGGTGACGTGCCAGCCGCCGAGCGCGAGGTAGAACAGGAAGGAGGCCGCGAAGACGGCGAGGAACTCACGCAGGCCGATCTCGGCGAACGGCAGCTGCCGGCGGGTGCGGCGCGTGACCGGCGCCTCCTCGACCGAGAACCCCCGGTCGGCCAGCTCGGCCTCGAACGACCGCAGGAGCGGGACGCTACCCCCCGGCCGGAACTCCGGGTCGACGACGATCCGATCGACGCCGTGCCCGTCGGCGTACCGGCCGACGACGTCGGCGAAGTCGCCCGGGCTGAAGACGTACTCGCGGTCGCCGACGATCCCGCGCTCGAACCCGACCGTCCCGACCGCGCCGTCCGCGGCGTCCGCGGCGTCCGCGTCACCGTCGTCGGCCGCGATCCCGCCCAGCTCTTCGAGGTCCTCGCGTGCCCAGATGACCGCCCGTTCCAGGAGCGACTCGGCGGTCTCGACGGCCTCGGGTTCGGCCTCGAAGACCCGCCATCGGGCCGGAAAGACGAAGTGGACGGTCGCGGGTTCGCCGGCCTCGACCGCCGCCTCGTGGGCGACCTCGACCGCGTACGCGACGGTCCGCCGCAGGGTGGCCGACTCCCCGACCGGGACGAGCACGTCGGGGCGGCGGTCAGCCGCCATCGTCCGGCCGACCTCCGGCGGTCCGAGCGGTCGCTGCCCCACACATACTGGTTCGAGCCTGCGGTTCCGGTGTGATAACTATTGCTATGTCACCGGCCACCGGTCGGGCCGGCCGGGGTCGGCTCCGTCCCCCGATCCGTCACCGCCGGCGTCACCCGTCCCCGTCGAGTTCGGCCGCGAGTTCGGCCGCGACGCGGGCGCCGAGCCCCCGTTTCGGGCCGGCGTACTCCTCGACCGATCCCTCGCGGACCAGCAGCGCCCGCGTCCCCTCCCCGCCCATCGCGGAGGCGTGGTTTGCGACGACGAAGGCGAGCCCGGCCCGGTCGGCGATCCGGCGGGCGGCCGCAACCAGCGCGTCGTCGTCGTCCGCCGTCTCCACCTTGAACCCGACCATCGTCAGCCCCGGCCGCTCGTCCCGGACGGCGTCGAGGAGTTTCGGGGCGGGCTCCAGGTCGAGGGTCAACGGCTCGCCCGACCGGATCTTCTCCGGGCGCGTCTCGACGGTGAAATCCGAGATGGCGGCGGCCGAGACCAGCGCGTCGGCGTCGGCCGTCGCCGCGAGCGCCGCCTCGCGCATCTCGGCCGCGCTCTCGACCGGGCGGACGTCGGCGTAGGGGACCGACGGCCCGTCGTGGAGCAGCGTCACGTCGGCGCCCCGGACGTGGCAGGCCCGGGCGACGGCCCGGCCGGTCCGCCCGGAGGCCCGGTTCGAGAGGGTGCGCACCGGGTCGATCGCCTCGGTGGTGGCGCCGCCGGTCACGACGACCGACCGGCCGTCGAGGGGGCGCTCGCCGACCGCCCGGGCGACGGCGGTCGCGACCGCCGACGGCGCCGCCACCTTCGCCTTGCCCTCCTCGACCCGCGGCTCGACGAACCGGACGCCCCACCCCTCCAGGCGCTCGATGGCGTCGAGCACGCCGGGGTGGTCGTACATCGGCTCGTGCATCGCCGGGGCCACGACGACCGGGAGTCCGGCGCCGAGCGCGGTCGTCGCGCAGGTCGTGACCGGCGTGTCGTCGATGGCCGCGGCGACCTTCCCGACGGTGTTGGCGGTCGCCGGCGCGATCAGCAGGACGTCGGCCCACCCCTCCGTCCCGCAGAGGTCGACGTGCTCGACCGCGCCGGTGATCTCCGTGACCGCCGGCCGGCCGGTGGCGTACTCGACCGCCCACGGGTGGACGATGCCCCGGGCGCCGTCGGTGAGCACCCCGCGGACGGCCGCCCCCTCCCGACGGAGTTCGTGGGCGAGTTCGACCGTCTTCACCGCGGCGATGCTGCCCGTGACGCCCAGCGCGACGTTGACTCCGTCGAGCACGCGGGCGAGTACACCCCCGGGGGACTTAACGGCCCGACCCGGACCGTCGGCGGAGCGCGACGGAGCGCGACCCGCCCGGTCGTCCGGTCGGCCCGTCGGCCCCCGGTCACTCGTCGATGTGGACGACCAGGACCGGCCGGTCGGCGTTCTCGACCACGCGCTCGGTCACGCTCCCGAGGTTGGCGAGGCGGTCCCGGCCGGTCCGGCCGTAGGTGCCGATGACGATGAGGTCGATCCCCACCTCGTCGGCGTACTCGACGATGGCCTTGTCGGGGACGCCCTCCCGGACCTCGGTCTCGGCGGTCAGCCCGGCGTCCTCGACGGCGGCGGCGACGTCGGCCACCGCGGCCGCGCTCCGCTCGCGGAGCCGGTCGGCGACCTCCTCCCGTGCGTCCGCCGCCGCGCGGGTCAGCCGCCGGTCGACCACGCTGAGCGCGTGGACGGTCGCGCCGTGGTCGTCCGCGAGCCGCAGGGCGTGGTCGAGCGCCCGCTCGACGCCGTCGTTCCCGTCGGTCGGCACCAGCACGCGGTCGTAGTTGGGGGACATGGGCGCCCGTTCGGCGGCCCGGTACTTAGTTCACGGTCGCGGGTCGCCCGGCGTCGCGGGCCGGGGAGACGGAACGGGCGAGAACGG
>JBDGPV010000017.1:0-3472 GCA_042219485.1 Haloferacaceae archaeon | reverse complement strand
GCCTCGAACGACGAACTGCTCGACCGGCTACAGGACATCAAAGAGGAGTGACCGCAGGGGCGCGGGCGCTCGGCGTCGCCGAGTCGTACGGCGACGGCGACGAGCGTAGCGTCCTCTGTGGCGCCGTGGTGCGGACCGACCGCGTCGCGGACGGCTTCGCCGTCGGGACCTGCGCCGTCGGCGGCGCCGACGCGACCGACGCGGTCGCCGCGCTCTTTCGTGACCTCGGGCGGGAGGACGTCGGCCACCTCCTGCTGTCGGGCGTCGCGCCCGCCTGGTTCAACCTCCTCGACATCGGCGACCTCCACGGACGGCTCGACCGGCCCGTCATCTCGGTCTCCTTCGAGGACAGCCCCGGCCTCGAACCGGCGCTCCGCGAGCAGTTCTCGGGCGAGGCCCTGGAGGAGCGGCTGGCGGTGTACCGGTCGCTCCCGGCCCGCCGCCCGGTCGAGACGGCGGCCGGCCGCCTGTTCGTCCGCGCCGCGGGCACGGACGACGCGACGGCGGCCGAGACCGTGCGGGCCCACGTGACCGAGGGGAGCCGTCGGCCGGAACCGATCCGGGTCGCGCGCCTCGCCGCGCGGGCCGTCCGGCGGTGGCGGGGCGCGGCCCGCGCGAGCGCGTCGGGACCCGGGCGGGGGGAAACGGCCCGCGAGGACCCCGGGTCGGGCGGGGACCGGGGCGGCGGAGACCGGTAGTTTCTCGCCGGGCGCGCCCCCTCGGTTTCCCATGGACGACGCCGAGCGCGACGGCCCGGACGTGTGTGCCTGCGAGCGGTGTCCGGCGCTCGTCGAGGCCCGGAGCCGGATCGTCAACGGGTCGGGCCCGGCCGACGCCGCCCTCCTGTTCGTCGGCGAGGCGCCCGGGGAAACGGAGGACGAGCGCGGCCGGCCGTTCGTCGGCCGCTCCGGCGAGGTGCTCGACGCGGCGCTGGCGGACGCCGGCCTCGCGCGGGGGGACGTGCGGATCACCAACTGCGTGCGGTGCCGGCCGCCGGACAACCGCGACCCGCACGCCGACGAGCTGGCGAACTGCCGCGACCACCTCGACGCCGAGGCGGCGGCCGTCGACCCGACGCTGGTCGTCGCCCTCGGCAAGGTGCCGAGCGAGCACCTGCTCGGCCGGTCGGTCGCGGTGACGGAGGCGGCCGGGTCGGTCGCGGAGGCGCGCCTCGGGGGCCGGACGCGGCGGGTCGTGATCTCGGTCCACCCGGCCGCGACCCTCTACGACGCGAGCCGGCGGGAGACGTTCGAGCGGACCGTCGCCGAGGCGGCGTCGCTGGCCGGCGTCGGGGGCGACGGGGCGGCGGGCGGGGACCAGTCGCGGCTCGGCGAGTTCTGACGCCGCCCGACGGGAAAAGCGACTTGCCCCCCGGTCACGAAGCGCTCGGCATGAGCATGGAGCCGCCCGACGAGACGCTCGCCGACGTCGTCATCGTCGACTACGGGCTGGGGAACCTCCGCAGCGCCACCCGCGGCCTCGAACGGGCCGGCGCCGCGGTGACCGTCTCGGACGACCCGGGGGCGCTTGACGACGCCGACGGCATCGTCCTCCCCGGGGTGGGAGCGTTCGGCGACGGGATGGAGAACGCCGGCCCGTTCCGGGAGGCGCTGGCCGACGCCGCGGCCGGCGGCCGGCCGGTGTTCGGCATCTGCCTCGGAATGCAGATGCTCCTGACCGAAAGCGAGGAGGCCGAGCGCGCGGGGCGGGGCGACGTGCGCGGCCTGGACCTGGTGCCCGGGCGCAACGTCCGGTTCGGCGCGGACGTGAAGGTGCCACACATGGGCTGGAACGACCTGGAAGTCGAGCGGGCACACCCGATCGTCGAGGGCGTGGACGGCGAGTACGCCTACTTCGTCCACTCCTACTACGCCCGCCCCGACGACCCCGGGGCCGTCGTCGCCACGACCGAGTACGGCACCACCGTGCCGGCCGTCGTCGCCAACGAGGCCGGCAACGTCGTCGGCACCCAGTTCCACCCCGAGAAGAGCGGCGAGACGGGGCTGCGGATCCTGCGGAACTTCGTCGGGATCTGCGCCGAGTAGGGCCCCGTCGGACACGCGGGTCCGCGGGTCCGCGGACCGCCGGGCGGCCGTCCCCCGTCGCGGCCGCCCGCACCCCGACGCGCTTATGCGCCCGCCCCGTCCACGGGCGGGCATGGAGGCGCTCACCCTCGGCCCCGCCGGGACCTACTCCCACCGGGCGGCGCGAGCCATCGCCGACGACATCCGCTTTCGCGAGTCGGTCACCGCCATCGTCGAGGCGGTGGCCGAGGGGGAGTACGGCCGCGGCGTGATCCCCATCGAGAACAGCATCGAGGGGTCGGTGACCGAGAGCCTCGACGCCCTGGCCGACCACGAGGTCGCGGTCGTGCGCGAGATCGTCACGCCGATCCGGCACGCCCTCCTCGCGCAGGACGCCGAGTTCGCGACCATCGCGAGCCACTCGCAGGCGCTCGCGCAGTGTCGCGCGTACATCGAGGAACACCACCCCGAGGCGTCGCTGGAGGCCGTGGCGAGCACGGCACGCGGGGTCGAGCGCGCCCGGTCCGACCCCGCCGTCGCCGCCATCGGCCACCCGGACAACGCGTCCGACGGCGACGGCGAGGGCGGCGGCGACGGGGCGACGCTCCGCGTCCTCGCCGAGGACATCCAGGACCGCTCGTCGAACGCCACGCGGTTTTTCGTCGTGGCGCCGGCCGACGAGCGCTCGGAGGCCGGGGGCAAGACCTCGCTCGTGGTCTACCCGAACGCCAACTACCCCGGCCTCCTGCTGGAACTGCTGGAGGCGTTCGCCGACCGCGAGATCAACCTCTCGCGGGTCGAGTCCCGGCCCAGCGGCGAGCGCCTCGGGGACTACCTCTTCCACATCGACTTCGAGGCGGGCCTCTACGAGGACCGCACGAGGGAGGCCGTCGCCGAGGTCGAGGAGATCGCCGCGAACGGCTGGGTCCGGCGGCTGGGCTCGTACAACACGCGGCACGTGCTCTACTGAGGCGGCCGTCGCGGACGGCCGTCGGGCGCGGGGATCGGCCGGGCGCGCGACCGCGGCGGCCGGCGAGGCGACCCGACGGCGCGCCGCGGCGCCGGATCCGGGCGGTCAGTCCCCGGGATGGCCCCCGTCGGGGGCGGCCGCGGCGCCGTCGGCGGGCGTCGCGTCCGCGGGGCCGGTCGCCGCGTCGGCCGCCCCCACGTCGAACTCGTCGAGCAGGTCGGTGAGTTCCTCGGCCCGGTCCTCCAGGGCCCGGACGGTGTCGGACACCTCCGTGATCGATGCGGTCTGCTCCTCGGCCGCCGCCGAGACGCTCTGGCTCTCGGCGGTGGTCTGCTGGCTGATGCTCGCGACGTCCTCGACCATTGTGACCACCTCCTCCGTGGAGGCCGCCTGCTCGTCGGTCGCGTCGTCGATCTCCTGGATGCCCGCGTTGGCCTCCTCGACGCGATCCACGATGTCCTCCAGGGCGTCGATCGCC
>JBDGPV010000095.1:0-3524 GCA_042219485.1 Haloferacaceae archaeon | reverse complement strand
TGTCACCGGCCTCCGTCCGGCTGTCCGTGGAACCGTGTTCCACGCTATTCCGAAACAGGTTCTCGAACAGCCGCGTCAGCCGGCCGGGATCGGCCCGGACCGTCGTCCCCGCCTCCGTCCGCAGGGCGGCGCCGTCGGTTTCGACGGTCTCCCACGCTTCGCGCGCGGCGTCGGCGAGCCCGACCGGCTCGGTCCGGTCGACGGTCCGGCCCTCCCGGGCCATGGTGAGGAACTCGCTGACGAGCGTCTCCATCCGGTCGAGCGCGGCGGCCACCTTCTCGAGGTGCTCGCCGTCGCGCTCCGCCCTGGCCAGTTCCGTGCGCCCCTTGGCCACCTCCAGCGGGTTCCGCAGGTCGTGCGAGAGGAAGTTCGTGAGGCGTTCGAGCCGCTCGTTCTCGCGCTCGAGTTCGCGCTCCCGCCGGCGCAGGACGGCCTCCCGTTCGGTGCGCTCGAGCGCCGCCGTCGCGTTGGCACAGAGCACCCGCGCGAGCGACTCGTCCTCGCGGGTGAACGCCCCGGGCTCCGTGGAGGCGAAGATGGCGACGCCCCGGTCGTCGAGCGGGACGATGAGTTCGCTCCGCAGCGGCGTCTCCGGGTTGGCCAGGCCCCCGGTCTCGCGGAGGTCCTCGTAGCGCCGCGTCTCCCCCGTCCGGAACGCCTCCCACGCCAGGCTGTCCGGGCCGAGGGCGGGCGGCTCGCCGATGGTCGTCTCGACCTCCTCGGTCCAGGTCACGGGCACCAGCGCCCCCGCCTCCTCGTCGTGGCGGTGGATGCCGACGTGGCCCAGGCCGAGGACGGCGTCGGCCGCCTCCAGTACGTGCTCGGCGACCGCCGACGCCGAGTCGGCGACCATCAGGTCGCGCGTGGTCTCGTGGAGGGTGGCGAGGACCCGCTCGCGCCGGTCCCGGTCCGAGACGTCCCGGAGCACCCCGACGAAGCCGTCGGGGCGGCCGTCCTCGAACGGCAGGACGCCGACGCTGTCCGTACACCGGACGCGCCTGCCGTCGGCGGTCCGTATCTCGATCTCGTAGCGGACGTCCTCGGGACCGTCGGCCCGCCGGATCGTCTCCATGACCGTCCCGGAGCGGACCCGCATCTCCGGGGTCTTGATCAGGCTGGCGTCGCTCCCGAGCACCGACGCCCGGTCGTAGCCGGTGAGGTCGAGGAACGCCTCGTTCACGGCCACGAACCGCCCGTCCCCGTCGAGCACGTAGACCGGCTCGGGCAGTCCCTCGACGATCCGCTCGTAGTCCGGGCGGTCCGCGGCGACCCGGTAGTCCGACGCCGCCTGCCTGACGCGGTCGGCCAGGCGGGCGAGCGCCATGGTGTCGCCCCGCCCCACGTAGCCGGCCGCGCCGGCATCGAGCGCCGCGTCGGCGGCCGGGTCCTCCGCCGGGTCGCCGAACACGACGACCGGCACCCCCGCGTCCCTCTCCTCGAGGCGCTCGACGAACTCGATGCAGTCCACCGCCGGGGGGTCGTGGACGACGACGGCACAGTCGATCCCGCCCTCGGCGATCCGATCCAGCCCCGCGCGGCCGCTCTCGGCGACCACCACCTCCATGTCCTCGGCCCCCTCGAGGTGGGTCGAGACGAGGTCCGCTGCCGCCGGATCGGCCTCGACGTGGAGCACGCGGATCGGATCGGCGCTCATGTCGCCCCTACACCCATCTGTCGTTCCGCTCCAATAATACGTTCCGTTCCCCCTGTCCCCCTCCCGGGGCGCCCCCACCGACGGGGGGACAGCCTGAAGTGCGCCGATCCCGATGTGTCGCGCATGCTGGTTGACCTGGCTGACCTGGCCGGGGATCGGGTTTGCCCCGGTTCGAACCCTGCGTGAGGACGTCGAGGCGGCCATCGAGCGCGACCCCGCGGCCTCGGGGTGGGCCGAGGTCGTGCTGTTCTCGCCCGGGATGCACGCGCTGTGGCTGTACCGCGTGGCACACTGGCTGTGGACGGCCGACCGTCGGCTGGCGGCGCGGGCGCTCTCGTACCTGGCGCGCCTGCTGACGGGCGTCGAGATCCACCCCGCGGCCGACATCGGCCGGCGGGTCGTGATCGACCACGGGATCGGCGTCGTGATCGGCGCGACCGCGACGGTCGGCGACGACGTCCTGATCTACCACGGCGTCACCCTGGGCAGCCGCCGCCCGACGACGGGGAACCGCCATCCGACGATCGGCGACGGCGTGTTGCTCGGCGCCGGCGCGACGGTGCTCGGGCCCGTCGAGATCGGCGACGGCTGTCGCGTCGGCGCCGACGCCCTCGTGCTGGAGTCACAGCCCCCCGACACCACCGTCGTGGGCGGGCCGGATCCCGGCTCCCGGCACGCGGCGGCGGTCGGGGAAACGGTGCCGGCGGGGTAACGGCGCCGTCGGCGACCCGGCCGACGACCCCGGGCGCGCCCGGACAGCAGCCCGCGAGCGCGTCCCCGACACCGATTCCCCGACAGCGACCCCTCCGACCGCGACGCCGCCCGCGGCTCAGATCCGTGCCTCGTCGTCGGCCATCGCCTCGATCACCCGTATGACCGCCGAGTGGTCGTCCCGGCCGTGGCCCATCTCCTCCATCGCCTTGTACATGTCGTGGACCACCTGGGTCGAGGGCATCGGGACGCCGAACTCCTCGCCGGCGTGGGTGGCGATCCGCAGGTCCTTGTACTGGTACGAGGAGAAGAAGCCGGGCTCGAAGTTCCCGCGGATCACCCGCGGGGCGCGCTCGTGGAGCGACCAGCAGGAGGCGGCGCCGCCGCTGATGGCGTCGAGGACGGCCTCCAGGTCCGCGCCGGCGCGGTGGGCCAGCAGGAGCGCCTCCGCGACCGCCTGGTGGGTGCAGCCGACGACGATCTGGTTGCAGGCCTTGGTGACCTGGCCCGCGCCCGACCCGCCGGTGTGGGTGATGGTCTCGCCCATCGCCTCGAACAGGTCGTACACCTCGTCGAACGTCTCCCGGTCGCCCCCGACCATGATCGAGAGGGTGCCCTCGATCGCCCCCTCCTCGCCGCCGCTGATCGGCGCGTCGAGCATCGACGCCCCCCGCTCGGCGACGTCGGCGGCCAGTTCCTCGGTTGCGCCCGGCGCGATCGTCGACATGTCGATGTAGACCTGGCCGGGTTCGATGGCCGACAGGATCCCGTCCTCGCCGCGGGCCACCGACTCGACCGCCTCCGTGTCGGGCAGCACCGTCACGACCACGTCGGCCGCCTCGGTCACCTCGGCGGGATCGTCCGCGGGCGTCGCTCCCTGCTCGGCCAGCGCCTCCACCGGCTCCCGCGACCGGTTGTGCGCGACAACGTCGTACCCGGCCCCCATGACGTTCTCCGCCATCGGCTTGCCCATGATTCCGGTCCCGATGAATCCGACCGTGGGGTCTGACATACGGGCCTACTCCGGGGGGTCGGGGGGTAAAAGGTACCGACCGCGGCGGTCACACCGGCGGCCGCCTGCGCCCCGCCCCCCGCGTCCGCCGCCGCGCCCGTTCCGCCCGCCGGCTCAGCGCCCCGGCCCGTCCGGCGACGGGTCCGG
>JBDGPV010000072.1:0-3756 GCA_042219485.1 Haloferacaceae archaeon | reverse complement strand
TCAAAACCCGTTCGCCGGCCGGGACGACCGCGACGGGGGCGGCCGATCTGGGAGGGACCGGCGGTCACCCGACTCGGCCGGGATCGCCGGCGGACGGCCGGCGCTCCGCGCGGCGCACGGCGGCCGCGGCGACGGCCGCGATCGCGGCCGCCGTCGGAACCCCGAACGGGGGATGGGCCGCGATCCACAGCGCCGCGGCGAGGGCGGCCGCGTCCGCGACGGCGAGGGAGGCGCCCAGCGCGAGCGCGGGGGCGAACGCGTGTGCGGCGTCCCCGAGCAGCGCCACCCCCGTCCGTGCCCACTGCCGTGCCCATCCCGTGTGGCCGTCCAGCCGCGCCGCGTCGACGAGGCGGTCGGGGTCGGGAACCGCCGGGGCCGGGATCGACGACGCGATCCGCCGGACCGCCTCCGTCGGCGAGGCCGGATCCGTCCCCGGACCGGCGACCGCCCGGCCGCGCGCGCCGGGGCCGAGGAGCAGCCCACGCCTCTCCCCCCACGCCCCGAGCAGCGTCGAGGGGGGAAGCGGGGCCACGGACCGGAACGACCACGTCGTCGGCCCGGCGGAGCGGCGAGGGGCGCCGCCGAGGACCGACCGACGCACCCACGACCGCCGCCCGTCGGCCCCGATCACTGCGTCGAACCGCTCGCGGACGCCGTCGTCGAAGGTCACGACCGGCCCGTCCGGCGACGGATCGACCGCGACCGGCGTCTTCGAGAGCCGGAGACACGCCGAGGGGAGGTCGCCGCGGAGCGCCTCACGGACCCGGGCGCGGTCGACGGCGAGCAGGGGCGGATCACCGGGGGGCGCGTGCTCGACGCGCCGGGAGCCGTCGGCGTCCCACGACCGCCAGGTCCGGGCCGCGGTCCCCGCGGCCGTCACCCCACCGACCGCGTCGATTCCCAGGTCCTCGAGGAGCGCGAGGGCGCCGGACCACAGCACGAGCGCGCGCCGGTCGTCGGCCGGCGGGGCGGGGGCGACCACGAGCGTCGGGGCGTGCCCGTGGTGCCGGAGGACGGCGGCGGCGATCAGCCCGCCGACGCCGCAGCCGACCAGGCAGACCTGCCGGCGCTCCGGGGGGGCCGCCCCGGCCGGGGCCCTCACTGCCGGCCGACCGCCGCGTCCGGCCGGTCCGCCTCCGGCGACGATCCGGCCTCCGCGCGCGGGACGAGGACGATCCGGTCGTGGACCGACGCGTAGACGTCCATCTCGTTGCCCTTCACCGAGTACCACGTGTCGACGACGCCGACCAGCCCGGCGTCGCGGAGCCGTTCGAGGTGGTAGCGGGCGTTCTGGAGGCTGGTGTCCGCCCGGTCGGCGACGTCCGAGGCGGTCATCGGCTCGTCGGTCAGGACCGTCACGATCGTCCGCGCCGTGTCCGAGGTCAGGGCCGAGCAGAGGTCGGCCGTCTCGGACGCGCCGATCGGCAGAACGAGCGTCTCGCGGTCCGGTTCGTCCACGGCCGGGCGTCGCGGGAGCAGGGTCGCGTCGGTCGACATCGCCTCGGGGATCGTACCGTACCCACACGGCGGTAGTGCCTACGTCCGTTGCCGTGTACCGGACGGGGGGCTATACTGATAGCCCCCGCGGCAGGGTTGGACGACCGCGCCGGGCGCCGGACCCGACGCGGGGGCGTCGAGCGGAATGCGCCGGGAGGGTCGCCGGAGCCACCGCCGACGGGACCGCCGGGGCCGCCGGGGGGCGTCCCGCAGGGCCACGCCCGGTCAGCGCGGACCCGGCCGTGCGGTCGGTCAGGGACCCGTTTCAGCGTACGCCACCGTTTTGTACGGTCGAACCGTGCCGACGGTCGATGCCGCCGTCCCGCCGCCGGGTCCTCCGCGCCGCCGGGAGCGCCGCGGCCGCCGCCCTCGCCGGCTGTGGCGCCCGCGGCGGGGTGGGCGGCGGTCCCGAACACGAGTTCGTCGTCTCGGCGGTCGTGGCCCCGGGACCGGGGCCGTTCGCCGACCGGTTCCTGTGGTCGCCGATCACCGACGCGTTCGCGGCCCAGGAGCGCGCGGTCGTCGAGCGCCTGGTCGCGACGGGGTCGGCGACGACGTTCGGCTACCACCTCGGCGTCGGCCGCCACGACGGCCAGCGGGCCGTCTGGCCGCCGCAGTACGTCGAGGCCGACGGCACCTACTACCGCATCCGCCTCGCCGACGCCCGCGAGGTCGAGCGCGAGACGACGGTCCTCTGGTTCGACCGCCTCGACGGGCGGCCGGCCGACGCCGGGCGGGCACGGGTGGTCGCCGGCCCGCCCGACGGCCTCTCGCGGCCGGACCGCGCCGCGTTCGCGGCGGCCCGGGAACGGGTCGTCCGCGGGGGGCGCGGCGCCAGGGACGTGGCGGACGAACCGCCGGCCCGACGGGGGTTCGTCTACGACCTGTACGACCCGGCCGAGAGCGCCCTCGTGCCCGACCCGCCGTTCGACTACTACCGCCACCGGCCGGAGGACGGCGGCGGGGACGGGAACGGCCCGTGGTACTTCGCCCCGCGCGTCGCCCGGCCGACGCTCGCCCGGACCCGCTACGAGTACGGCGTCGAGGCGGTCGCGCGCTCGCGGCCGGCGTTCGAAGCGGCCGTGCGCGGAGCGGCCGTCGCCGCCGACTTCGACCGCGACCCGCTCCCCGATCGGGCGGCCGCCATCGTCGACGACCTGACGACCCACTCCCCGAACGAGCCGCCAAACGAGTCCCACGCCGAGCGGGCGCCGCTCTCGGAGCCGTTCGCGGCCCTCCTCGACCGGCTCGGGCTCGCGGACCTCGCCCTCGACGGCGAGGACCTGGTCACCTCGGGCACCGTCTACTTCGTGTACGACGGCGGCTACCACGACGGGCAGCTCACGCTCTCGCGGTGAGGCGCGTCGGGGACGGGTCGCCGCCGGCCGCGATCCCCGCGACGGCCCCGAACCCGTTCGGGGATCCACCCGTGGTGCCGGGCGCCCGTGGACGAACCATGACGGACACGGCACACGACCACGGGGCCGATCCGGTCACCGACCGGGTCCACGACAACTCGTGGTCGGCCAACCTGGAACGGCCCGAACACGCCGACGACGAGGCGCGCGTCGTCGACGGGGCGATCGAGGCGATCGAACACACGGCCCCGGGCAACCACGTCAACCTGGTCACCCACGGCGATCACGGCCACCCGTCCGGGTACCTCTACCCCGCGCTCGCGGAGCGGTACGGCGACGGGATCGAGTGGGAGTACGTCGAGCAGTGTGGCTGTGGCGGCCACGTGACCCGCGTCCACGTCGGGTGATCCCGGGCCCGCCGCCCGGATCCGTGGTGTCGGCCGCGACGGACCGCACCTGCCGTCGTGAGACCGGGACACCGGCGGCGCCCCCGGAAGGAAAACGGTTATTCCCCCGGCCAGGCATCCTCCGAACGCGGGCTCGTGGTCTAGTCGGTTATGACGCGGCCTTTACAAGGCCGAGATCGGTGGTTCGAATCCGCCCGAGCCCACTACTTCCGTGCGAGCGCCAGCGAGCACGAAGTCGTGACCGAGGCGGATTCGAATCGGGGAGCGGAGCCGAGCGTCGGCGGGGCGGATGCGAGCCCCGGGGACGGATTCCAACGAGGAGCGATCGCGGGGCGCACCGCCCGGCGTTTCGAAATCCTTTTTTTCGGGTTCGCCGTTGCGACGTGTGCGCCGCCTTAGCTCAGACTGGGAGAGCACTCGACTGAAGATCGAGCTGTCCCCGGTTCAAATCCGGGAGGCGGCATGGGCCTCCACGACCGATTCCGGCGCTGTTT
>JBDGPV010000110.1:0-4018 GCA_042219485.1 Haloferacaceae archaeon | reverse complement strand
ATGCGCCAGATGTTCGGGTCGGAATAGCCCCTTCCCCTCGCTCTCCCGTTCTCGCTTCGCTCCCGTGCCGAGCGGCGGGTCCGGACGTCCCGGGCCGTCCGTCGGCTCGGCCGGCTACTCGAAGTACGCGAGCACGTCGGCCTTCGCGTCGGTGAACGCGTCGGCGGTCCGGTCGCGCGGCCGGTCGAGTCCGACGGTGATCTCGTCGAGGACCCGCCCGGGCCCCTCCGAGAGGACCACCACCCGGTCGGACAGGTAGACGGCCTCGTCGATGTCGTGGGTCACGAACAGGACGGTCTTGCCGGTCTCCGCCCAGATGTCGAGCAGTTCCCCGTGGAGCGTCGCCTTCGTGCGCGCGTCGATGGACCCGAACGGTTCGTCCATCAGGAGGACCGGCGGGTCGACCGCCAGCGCGCGGGCGATGCCGACCCGCTGGCGCTGGCCGCCGGACAGTTCCCGAGGGTAGGCGTCGGCCTTGTCGGCGAGTCCGACGAGGTTCAGGCAGTACTCGACGCGCTCGCGCTCGCTCGTCCCCGCCGGCGGGCCGACCTCCTCCAGCCCGTACGCGACGTTCTCCGCGGCGGTCCGCCACGGGAACAGCGCGTCGTCCTGGAAGACCATCCCACGGTCGGGTCCCGGCTCGGTCACGGGCTCGCCGTCGAGTCGGACCTCGCCCTCGGTCGCGTCCTCGAGTCCGGCGATAATCCGGAAGAGGGTCGACTTGCCCGACCCCGACGGGCCGACGAGCGAGACGAACTCCCCGCGGGCGACGTCGAACCGGACCTCCCTGAGCGCCTCGACCGGCCCGGTCTCGCCGTGGTAGGTCTTCGAGACGTCGTCGACGACGATCTGCGGGACGTCGCTCGCGTCCGCGCCGCGTCCGGCGGCGTCGCTCGTCCCCGTCATCGCCAGGCGAGCGCCCGGGCCTCGACGAGTTTGATGAGCCGGTCCGAGATCAGGAACAGCACGCCGATGACGAGCATGTACGCGATGACGACCTCCATGCGCAGGAAGTTCGCGGCGTCCCAGAGGTGCTTGCCGAGGCCGGGGACTCCGAGCAACTCCGCGGCGACCATCACCATCCACGCCTGGCCCGCGGCCGTCCGGAACCCGGTGAAGAGTTCGGGCGTGGCCGACGGCAATACCACCTTCCGGATGAGCCCGAGGTCCGACTTCGTCCCGAGCGACTGGGCCACCTCGAGGAGCTGCGTGTCGACGCTCTCGACGCCGCCCTCGGCGTTGTAGTAGTTGATCCAGAAGGTGACGATGGCGATGATGAACGCCGCGCCGCGGTCGTTCAGGCCGAACCAGATGATCGCGAACGGGATCCACGCCAGCGGCGGCACGGGCCGGAGGACGCTGGCGACGGTCCCGACCGTGTTCTCGGCGACGTCGGACCAGCCCACGGCCACGCCGACCGCCATGCCGAGCGCCGACCCGACGAACAGGCCCGGCAGGTAGTGTCGGAGGCTCTGCCCGACGAGCTCGAACACCTGGCCCGAGGAGACATCGGCCACCAGCACCGACGCGACGGCTGGCGGTCGGGGGAGGAGGGTGCGCGGCGTCACGAGGGCGACGCCCCACCAGACGGCGACGAACGCGACCAGCGCCCCGACCTGTAACGCGACGTCGCGTCCCCCCCGGAGACCGATGCCGTCGCCGGTCGGGTACTGGAGGACGTCGGCGTCGGCGCTACCCGCCATCGCTCACCTCGTCGTAGAAGGAGTGGTCGAACACGTCGTCCTCCGAGAGATCAGCGTCGACCGACCCGAGCTGCTGGTGGAAGTCGTTGTAGACGAGCGACTTCTCGACGATCCGGTGGGGGTTCGAGATGAAGTTCGACGCCGGGGAGTTGATTGCCTGCGTGGCGACGTCCGGCGGGAGGACGTCCGTCCCGATGACCTGACTGGCCATCTCGGCCGCCCGCTGGCGGTTCTCGTGGATGAACTCGGTGGCCCGGACGTGGATCTCGACCAGCCGGCGGACCAGGTCGGGGTCGTCGTCGATCAGCGACTGTGACGGCTGCAGGACCGCGCCGGGCTGGCCGGGCATGATCTCGCCGGCGTACCGGAACGGCTCCATGGTGCTGTCGGGGTCGTTCCGGAGCAGCGTCGGGATCGGCTCGATGGCGCTGCCGCCGTCGGCCTCGCCCGCCGAGAGCGTCGACTGGAGCGCGCTCGGGCTCTGTCCCGCGATCTCGACGACGTCCAGGTCCAGCCCGAGGCGTTCGGTGATCCAGAACCGCAGGAACACGTCCGGCGTCGACCCGGCCGGGAGCGTCGCGAACTTGGGCTTGCGGCCCTTGTCCTCCCGGAACCGCCGGAAGGCGTCGGCGCCGTGGTCCGTCCAGTAGGTGCGCCACTCCTTGCTCCCGACCATCACGTTCGGCTCGACGACGTTCGCCGCGACGACCTTCGAGGGGACGTCGTTGGCGATGGCGACCAGTCCCGGGCTGATGCCGACGTACGCGAAGTCCAGCTCCCCGGAGGCGTACGCCTGGACCAGGGGCGGGCCGCCGCCGAAGGTCTTCACCTCGATGTCCGGCCCGAGGTCGTCGTACCACCCCTGCTGGTCGATGACGAAGTACTGCATCATCGGGAAGACGTTGATCGTCCCGAGCGTCAGCGAGTCCGGGCCGCCCCCGCGTGACCCGCCGGTGCAGCCCGCGATTCCCGCCGCGAGCGCCGCCGATCCGGCCGTCCGAAGCATCCGCCGTCGGGTGACGACCCGTCCGTCCATGGCCCACCAACGGCGCGCCGACGCCAAAACCCCGCAGAACGAGTAGCATTTGACGGTATCCGTGACGCAGTGCGGAGTGGATTCGGACGCGAGTGATCTCATAGGTCCTTTTTGAACCCGCGAGAGCGATCTCACTTCGACCGTGGTAACAGCAATTGTTGCTTCTTCACTGTCGTCGAACGCGCCGCGAACGGGGCGCTCCGGCGAGGTCGCCGGCCGTACCGACGCAGAACGCGAACGGGGGCGCTCCGGCGAGGTCGGCGGTCGCACCGACGCGGAACGCGAACGGGGTCGGTGTCACGGTCGGCGTAAACTCTGTGGCGGGCGTAACGCACAAGTCTGTGAGATACTTTACCAAGGTCCTGCGCGGCCGGACTCTCTTCCGTTCGCCGACCCACCCCCAGCCCGGTCGCGCGCTCCCGATGCCGTCAACGGATTGACGCTATCGGAGCGGTTAGGGCATTCGTTTAATCGGCGCGGCGGCCGAGCGGAGCCGTGACGGTGACCGTCGACGACCCGCCCGGCTGGGTCGACCGGGACGTGGTCACTGTGGAGCCGGAGCGCACGTACGTGCTGGTCTCGGCGTCCGACGACGTCGAGCGGCGGATCTACCTGACCGGCGTGGGCGAGGAGCGCGCGTACGGCGTCGACTGCGGTCCGCCGGGCGAGCGCGTGACGCTGACGGACGTCCGCGAACTGGTCGCGAACGGGCGGCTGGTGCCGGCCGACGCGTACGAGGAGGCCCGCGGCTGACGCCGCGGGTCGACAGGCGTTTTCCGCTCCGGGGTGTACTCCGGGTATGGCCGACATCACGGGGCTGGAGGCGGAACTGCGCGCCAACGGCATCAGCGTCGAACGGGTCGACCGCGGCGACCCGGTCGAACTGGTCTACCTGACCGCGTTCCCCGGCGACGAGGTCCACCACGGCGAGATGGGCCGCGCGCTCACCGTCTTCATCGACCTGGCGCGCGAGGGCGAGTGGGACCCCGTCCGCGTCGAGGCGACGGCAGTCCGCCACGAGGACGACGTCCAGGGGACCTGGCACGCGGAGCCCGAGTGGTTCGAGGGACTGCTGGCCGGCGACTTGAGCGAACCCGACTTCTCGGAGCGGGTACTGGGGACGCTCTCGCACCCCGAGGACTGACCGCGGCGGACGGGGCTCGCCTCCGGCGTCGCTCCCGCCGGACGGGGCCGTTCCCGTCACCGTTTTAGGGCTCACACGCCTCTCGGCGGTGATGACCGTCTCGCGTACCGTCGAACTCCGCGGCCACATCATCGA
>JBDGPV010000126.1:0-4092 GCA_042219485.1 Haloferacaceae archaeon | reverse complement strand
CGTAGTAGTTGGTCCGGCGGTCGACCTCGCCCTTCTCGACGAGGCCCTTCTCGACGAGCGTATCGAGGTTCGGGTAGAGCCGGCCGTGGTGGATCTCCTTCTGGTAGTAGTCCTCGAGTTCCTCCTTGATGGCGAGGCCGTGCGGGTCGTCGAGCCCGGCGATGACGTACAGCAGGTCGCGCTGGAATCCGGTCAGGTCGTGCATCTGCTTGCTCAAAGGTACGTGACGAACGAAAGTAAGGCTGTCGTCATGTCTCGGCGGCCGAGCGGCCGGCTCCCGGCCGCGCTCCCGTCGCGGCCGGCCGATCCCGGGCGGCGGGTCAGCCGTCCCCGCCGCTCCCGCCGCCCCCGGTGATCCAGGCGTTGGCGAACGGGCCGGGCCAGTCGACCCGCTCCTCCCACGGGACGGGTTCCGGGAAGACGGTGACGAGATACGAACCCGTCTGGAGCAGGAACGCGTAGATGTTCGTCCCCTGCTGAGTGTAGTAGATCCGCCGCCACTCGCGGCCCCCGACCGTGGCGGTGCCCTCCTGGAAGACGTCGGCCGAGAGGAGGAACTCGACGGTCTCCGCGGCCGTCCCGACCGAGTCGAAGAGCTGGATCTGGAGGGGGAGCGCGAGGAAGTCCGCGACCGGGTCGTTGACGCTGACGTAGACGACGTCCTCCCGCCGGTCCGGTACGTTCACCGACCCGAACACGTCGATCAGGTGGGGCTCGAACAGGCTGACGTCCGGCACCTCGGCGTTCGTGTCCTGCAGGATGTCGAACTGGCCGTTCCGGTAGGCGTAGAGCTGTCGGGTCGTCGGCTCGTTGGCGTGGTTCCCGATGTTGTGTCCGGTGTCGCTGGAGTGGGCGTGGGCGACGACGATGTGCCCGGAGGGGAACTCGTGGACGTGCTGGGGGACGCCGTCGTCGGGCGAGTCGGGCGCCTTGTCGGCCGTCACGAGTTCCACGAACCCGGACGCCGGGTGGAAGGCACCGAACAGGGCGCCGGCGTTCGCGGCGACGGCGTCGAGGAGCTTGGCGTGGATCGGGCCGTTCCGGAAGGCGGTTTCGAGGAACGACCGCTGGGCGTACTTGCGGTACAGCAGCTCGATCCGCCGGAGCTGGGTCCGCTGTCCCTCCCTGTCGCCGCGCCGGGACGCGACCTTCAGCTGCTGGATCAGGACGTTGTTGCCGTTCAACACGCTCTCGTCCGGGATCTCGTAGTGGGGGACGACGGCCTCGCGCAGGAAGTCGGCCATCTCCGTCGCCGCCGTTTCGAGCGCGGCGATGCCGTTTTCGGTGATGGGGTCGGCCGACCGCAGCGACTCGACCTGGCCCAGCACCCGGTTGGCGCGGACCCGGACCTGACTCATCGTCCGTCCCCACTCGGTCGCGTGCCAGACGATGCCGTTCGCGACGCGCCCGGTGCGATCCGCGAACCCCGGGTGCTCGATCTCGGGCCCCGGCTCGGTCGTCGCGGTCGGCGTCGGCGTCGGCGTCTCCGTCCCGCCGCTCCCGCCGCCGTCGTCGGCCGGTTCGGTCGCCGGCTCCGACCCGTCCGAGCACCCGCTCAGGGCGCCGACGAGTCCGGTCCCGCCGAGCGCGAGCAGCCGCCGTCGGCTGAGTCGCCTCATGCTCCCTCCTCCTCCCACAGCCACGTTAGTCTTAGCGCTCCGAGCGGCCCCGCCGAGTCGCGGTCGTCCCAGGGCCGCGGCGAGGGCCCCGCCGCGACGAGGAACGGGCCCGCGAGCGTCAGGTCCGCGTACAGCACGTCGCCCGCCGGGCGGTAGAAGACCTGCTGCCACTCCCGGCCCCCGCGCCGCGCGGTCCCCTCGGCCGTGACGCCGCCCGCGAGCAGTTCCTCGACCGCCGCGGTCGCCGCCGCCGCGTCGCGGTACCGCCGCACCGACAGCGGCGTCGTCGCACCACCGCTCAGTCCGGTCACGGTGAGGTACGCCCCGGCGTCGCCGGGGGCCCGGCCGTCCGGGCCGGCCGCCAGCGGGCCGAACAGCGTCCGGTACCGCCGCACGTCCCCGCGCCCGCCGGGCGGCGTTCCCGGGTACGTCCCCGGTGTCTCCTGGGCCCGGACGAACGCGTCGGCCCCGACGTGGTAGGCCATCACGACCGCGTCGCCCGCGCGGCCGGGGGCGGCCGCGTAGCGGACCAGCGGCCCCCGGACGGGGTCCCGCGGGAACGCCCGCGCGACGTAGGACTCGGTCGCGAACGTCGCGTGGCGCTCGGCCAGCTCGGCGAGCGCCGACGAGACGCCGTCCCAGTCGCGACGCTCGCGGAGCGTCGCGATCCTGTCGACCAGCCGCCGGGTGTCGCCCACGACCGACGGCGAGGTGTCGAAGTGCGGGCCGAGCCGGTCCTCCACGACGGCCGCGATCCGGTCGGCGAGGCCCCGCAGCGTCGCGACGTTCGCCTCGGTGATCGACGACCGGCGGCTCAGCCCGTCCGCGAGGTTCCGCATCCGGGCCGCGAGCGACCGGAACGCCGAGGTCGCCGGTCCGTACTCGGCCGCGAACCACGCCACCTCGTCGAACACCCGAGCCGTCGCCTCGCCGGGCGGCCGGGGCGCCGGCGTCGGGGTCGCCGCGGGCGTCGCCGTCGCGGAGGGGGTGGCCGACGGCACCTCCGTCGCCCGCGGCGTCGTCGCGGCCCCGTCTCCGCTCCCGCTCCCGTCCCCGCCCCCGAGCGGGTTCGGTATCGACGGCAGCGAGGGGACGCTCACGCCCGCGCACCCGGCGAGGAGCCCGCTCCCCACCACGCCGAGGACTTCCCGTCGGCTCCGAGCCATACCCCATACCCGTCGAGCGGCTATTAAAGCCATGTGGCGGATCGGCGGCGCCGTCCCGGACACGCTTTTGCCCTCCCGGTCCGATCGGCGACCGACGGATGCCCGCCCCGACCGAGTTCGCCGACGCCGTCGACCCGTACCTCCGCGACGACGAGCGGGTGGTGACGGGCGCGGTGCTGGAGGGGGGCTGGCTGGCGCTGACGCCGGACCGCTGTCTCGTCTACGCGGCCGACGAGGAGCGCCTGCGCGCGGTCGAGCGGGCGGGGATCACCGGGCTCGATCGCACGGTCCGGGCGGACGGGGGCGACCCCCGCCGAGCCGTGCGGCTGGGCGTCTACGGGCTGCTCGCCGTCGCCGTCGGCCGCGCGGCCGACCGGGTGAACGCGTCGCTCGCCGTGGACCTGTCCGGGACGGCCGGCGCGCCCGGGATGGGGTCCCTGCTCGCCGTGATCGGCCTCGTCCGGCAGGGGCTGTCGACGGTCGGCCTGATCGGCCCGGCGGTCGGGGCGCTCCTCTGTCTCGCCGCGGTCGCGCTCGGACTGCGCTGGTACCGGTCGCGCCGCCCGGCGCTGGTCGTCGAGACGACCGACGGGCCCCTGCGGCTCCCCGGCACCGCCGACGAGGTCGACGCGCTGCTGACCGACCTCCGGGGGGCGCTCGGCGACCGGCCCGACCCGGGGACGCTCCTCGAGTGACCGCCCCCGGGCCGAACGGGTCCGATGTCTGACAAACCTATAAGTCGATCCGGCGTACAGGTGGCACCGAATGGATCGACGGCACCCCGTCGCGGACGGCGAGGGCGATGTCGACGAGGAGCGCGGGCCGCCCGACGGCCGGGCGGCCGAGGGGGACGCCGACGCCGACGCCGACGCCGCCGGCGCCCGAACCGAAGCGCGCGCGGACGCCGGCGCGGGGGAAGCGGGCGGTCCGGGCGTGTCGATGGACGGGACGTGGTGGCCCGAGGACGTCCCCGAGATGCTGCCGGCGCGCGGCGAGGCCGGCGACCTCGGCCCGCTCGAGTACGCGGCGGCGGTGCGGGACGCGGCCGCGCTCGACGCCGACGCCGCGGCCGACCACGTCGACCGCCTGGTCGGCATCGCCCGGGAGGTCGGCGGCGATCCGCGGGACGCCGCGATCGAGGCGCTCGACCTGATCGGTCGGCGCAGCCCCGCGGCGCTCGCGGTTCGGCGGAACGACCTGCGGTCGCTCGCGGCCGACCCGGACCCGGTCGCGGCCGGCGCCGGCCTCCGGGCGCTCGCCCGCCTGGCCGACGTCAACCCCGAGGCCGCCGCCGCGGGCGCCGACGC
>JBDGPV010000102.1:0-4243 GCA_042219485.1 Haloferacaceae archaeon | reverse complement strand
TGCCGGTCGGCCCCGCCCCGGCCGCCGGCGCGCGCCGTGGCCCGGGCTCAGCCGGGCGGCGCCGGGTCGCCGCCGAGGGCCGCGAGCGCGTCGGCGTAGTCGTCGTACGCGACCTGCACGACGTACTCGGCCACCATCCGGGCGCGCTCCCAGTCGTCGGGGTCGGCACAGAGCGCGTCGAGCAGGTCCAGCCCCCGATCCAGCGATTCCTCGGTCTCCGCCCGGAGGTCCCGGAAGAGGTCGGCGCGGCGCTCGTCGGCCTCGTCGAGGAAGAAGTCGATCACTTGCGCGTGTGCGCGGACGCTCACCAGCCCCCGGCCGACCGTCCCCGCCGCGACCCGCTCGACGGCGTCCTCGCGCTCCCGGAGGTACGCGTGCATCGGACCGCCGTCGGCCGGCTCGAACGCGGAATCGCCGAGCACGTCGAGCACGCGCTCGAAGTGTTCGGCCTCGCGGTCGGCGGCGTCAGCGAACGCCGCCCGGGCGCGGGGGTCGTCCTCGTCCGCCGCCCAGGCCCGGAACGTCTCCCGGGCGGCGCGCTCGCTGTGGGCCGCCGCGCGCAACACCGGCTCCGCCTCGGGGTCGCCGCCCGTCAGCGCGACGAGCAGTCCCCTCGACCCGAGGCGGTCGAGTTCCGTCGCCATCGCCCCCTCGACGGCGTCCCGGAACGCCCGGCCGTTCATGCCCGGGCCTACGCCCGCGGAGGGCTTGAACGCTCGGAAACCGGGGCGGGCGCTCGGCCGGCTCAGTCCGCGTCGCCGCGGACGAAGGTGACGGGGCAGGGCGCCGAGAGCAGGACCTCCTGCGCGACGCTCCCGAACACGGCCTTCCCCGCCGGGGAGCGGTGACGGCCGCCGACGACCACGCGGTCGGCGCCGACCGCCTCCGCGAGTCCGATGACGCCGTCGGCGCGGTCGTCCACGGCCCCACGGACGACGTACTCCACGTCGACCCCGTCGAGGAGCGAGACGATGTCCCGCGTGGCGGCGTGGCGCGCCGCCACCTCGTCGACGGTCACCTCGTCGTCCGGGCCGATGCCGAGCGAGTCGAGCACGTCGGCGTACTCGTCCTCGCGGAACACGTGTGCCAGCACGACGGTCGCGTCCGCCGGCGCGGCGACCGCGACGGCCTCCTCGGCGAGGCGGACGACGCGGTCCCGGTCCTCCCGTCCGACGGCGACGAGCACCGTGTCGACCGTCCTGTCCTCGAGCGATTCCTCGGTCCTCAGCTGGGTGCCACTCATGTCGGCCCCACCTACGTGCCGCGGACGGATAATATCGTCGTAATTACACAATTGACCGGATCGTTCCTGACAGACCCGACCGAGAACGACGGGCATATCCGGCACGTGTTGTGCGTTTTCCCACATCCGGGAGCGGGTCCGTTCGACGGCCCGGACGAACGTACCACGACGCGTATGTTCCCCGCGACCGGCCGCGGCGGCCGCCGGCGCGGGCGGGTTTCGTCCGCGGCGGGCGGGGGAGGGACGCCCCGGCGGGTCCCTCAGTCCCCGGCGCTCGCGGCCGCGTCCGCGCCCGCCCCGGCGTCGCCCTCGATGCTCGGCGGGTACTCGCCGCGGTCGAGTTTCAGGTCGCTCCGTGGCCTGGCCATGCAGGTCAGCGCGTAGCGCTCCTTCTCGGCCTCGGTCAGGCCCCGCGCCGCGGGCTGGACCACCTCGCCCTCGACGATCTCGGCCGAACAGGCCAGGCACATCCCCACCCGGCAGGAGTACTCCTGGGCGATCCCCGCGTCGATGCAGGCGGCGAGGATCGTCTCCGTGTCCGACACCTCGATCCGCTCGCCGGTGCCGACGAACTCGACGGTGTACTCGGTCATGCCCGCGGCTACGCCCGAACCCGGGAAAACTCTTTGCCGTCGGGCGTCCGCTCCCTGCCTTCACTCCTCGGCGTCGGCCATGCGGACGGTGAGCACGGGGACGGGCGAGGAGCGGACCACCCGCTCGGTGACGCTCCCGAGCAGGTAGCGGTCGATCCCCCGCCGGCCGTGGGTGCCCATCACCACGAGATCGACCCCCGCCTCGTCGATGTAGTCGAGGATGTTCCGGTGGGGGGAGCCGTCCCGGACCACGCGCTCGGCCGGCACGCCGGCGGCCTCCGCGGCGTCGACCACCGCCGCGACCGCCTCGCGCCCCTGGTCCTCGAGCGCGTCGACGACGGCCGTGCCGGCGCCCTCCAGCGCGGCGTAGGCGCTGGTGTCCACGACGTAGAACGCGTGGATCCGGGCATCGTACCGCCCGGCCAGGTCGACCGCGTGTTCGATCGCCCGCTCGGCCGCCGCGCTCCCGTCGGTCGGGACCAGGATCTCGTCGTACATGTACGGCCCTACTCCCCCCCGGGTTGAGAAGCTTTCCCGACGGGGGACGGCGCCGCGCGGGTCGATCCCGGGGCCTCCGATCCCCCGGTCCGCGGTCCCCGGACCCCGGCCGCCGGAGCCCGGGCCGACGGCCCGTAACCCGAGCGGTCGAGCGGTTCGGTCGGGCGGCGCCGGCGGAAGGCGAAAGGCTTCTACCGGCCGGCGCGGGAGGGGAGGTATGCCACCCCGCCCGGGGTCGATCCGCGGCGACCGGGTGCTCGCCGCCGTCGTCGGGCTCGCCGCGCTCGCGCTCGGCGCGCGGCTGCTCTGGCTGGGCCGTCGCCCGTTCCACTGGGACGAGGCGCGGGTCGGATACTGGACGCTTCGGTTCCTCGCGACCGGGGGCTACGAGTACCGCCCGGTCGCCGGCGGGCCGCTCCTCTACCTCGTCGGGCGGCCGACGCTCGCCCTCGTCGGCGCGACGGACGCGACGGCCCGCCTCCCGGTCGCGCTCGTCGGGGGCCTGCTCCCGCTCGCCGCCCTCCTCTTCCGGGGCCGGCTGGACGACGTGGAGACGGTCCTGCTCGCGGCGCTGCTCGGATTCAACCCGCTGGTGCTCTACTACTCGCGGTTCCTCCGGGCGGACGTCCCGGCGGCGGCGTTCGGCCTCGTCGCCGTCGGGGCGCTCGTCCGGCTGTACGACGGCGACCGGCGGTTCGCGTACGTCGCGGCCGTCGCGGCGGCCCTGGCGCTCGCGTCCTCGGGCTTTGCCGTCGCGTATCCGCTGGCCGGGCTGGCGGCCGGCCTGCTGGTCCTCGATCACGACCGGCTCCTGGGCCGGCCCGAGCGGGCCGGGGCCCGGCTCGCCGCCCTCCGGGACCGCCTGGCCGCCGGCCGGCGGACGGCGCTTGGCGCTGCCGCGACCGGCGCCGCGACCCTGGTCCTCTGCTATGCGCCCCGATCCGGGGGAACGGGCCCCGGGCTGTGGCGGCCGACGACGCTGCCGGCGACCCTGGAGGCGGCCGTCCTCGGCAGCGCCCGGAAGTTCGTCGGCGTCCGGGTCCTCGGCCGCCGGTCGGGGGGCACCCACCAGCTGTTGCCCTACGTCGCCGACACCGCCGAGGCGCTGGCGGCCGGCGCGGCGCCCCTGGCCGCGCTGGCGGGCTACGCCCTCCTCCGGGACCGGTACGGCCCCGGCGACCCGCGCCCGGTCGTCGCCTTCGCCGCGTACTGGGGGGGTGTCGGCCTCGTGCTCTTCCCGGCGGTCGCGGAGGCGTCGGGCCCGTGGGTGGCCGTCCACGCCGTCGTCTTCCTCGCGATCCCGGCCGCGGTCGGGGGCGCCGCCGTGGTCCGGTTCGGCGCACGCGCGTTCGCCGCGCGGCGGGTCGGACGGACCGCCGCGGCCGGCCTGGTCGTCCTCGCGGCGCTCGCGGCGACCGGGACGGCCGTCGCGGGGGTCTACGGGTCCCCGACGCCCGACGACGGCCTGGCCTCGTACCCGCAACCGGCCGACGACCTGGCCCCGTTTCACGCGAACGTCTCGGCCGTCGCCGACGGCGAGGGGACCGACGTGCTCTACTACGGGCCGGAGTTCCGGTCCACGCTCGGCGCCGACCCCGCCACCCCGCCCGTCCCCGACGAGTGGGGGAACCGTCTCCCGCTCCCGTGGTACGCCGAGCGGGCCGGGGCGACCGCCGACGCGGCCGCCACGCCGCGGGCCCTGTCCGACCCGCCGCCCGTCGTCGTCGCCCGGGCGGACCGGCGCGCCGAGGTGGGCACGCGGCTGGACGGCTACGCGGTCCGCGAGTACCGGCTGGCGCTGTGGAACCGCCGGGTCGTCGTGTTCGTCCGGCGGTCGGCGGTCCCTACCTGAAGCCCATCGCCTCGATCTGTTCCTGGTAGCGGTTGCGGATGGTGACCTCGGTGACCT
>JBDGPV010000113.1:0-4245 GCA_042219485.1 Haloferacaceae archaeon | reverse complement strand
CGACCAGGCCGAGGAACGGCCGCCAGCGGCGCGCCATCCCACGCGCCCCGCCGGCGAGCGGCTCCCCGCCGGCCAGCGCGCGCTCGACGGCCGACAGCGCCCCGGCGGCCGTCACGGCCCGGGCGAGGAGCAGGCAGGGCAGCGTCGCGGCCAGCCCCGTCCCGACCAGCGCCACCGTCGTCGGCGTCACCAGCCCCGACAGCGCCCCGGCGAGGTCGGGCGGGATCCCCGCGCCCGAGCCGATCCCGGGGCCGATCCCGCCCGACGGGTCCGGGCCGAGGTCGGCGTCCCGGAGCGCGGCGACGACCGGATCGAGCCGCCCGGTGGCGGCGAGCCACGCGGCGGCCGCGCCCGCGCCGACCACGAGCGGCACGCGGGCGATCGTCGGGACGCTGGCGGCGAGCAGGTAGTACGGGAGGACGGCCGCCGGGCGGCGGTACAGGAGCGCCGGCCCGGCGCGGAGGGCGGAGCCGAGGTCCATGTCCCCGGTTGGGGCTCGTCGCACCTCCGTGTTCGGGACCGGTCCGCCGCGCGACCGCTCACCGGAGCGGGTCGATCCGAAACGCGTAGTCCGCGTACTCCGGGTCGAGGTTCGTCGGGTGCTCCTCGGCGGCGTGGGCCGTACACAGGCGGGCCTCGGCCTCGACGGCGCCGTGTCCGCCCCCCTCCCGGTACCGTTCGCGGACGACGAACGTCGCCGGCTCCGCGCAGCCCCGGCGGTGACACGCCGGCGGGGCGTCGCCGTCGTTCGCCGGGGCCTCGTCGGCGACCGGCGGTTCGGGCTCGTCGGCGCGCTCGCGCGCCTCCGCCACTTCGCGCTCCCGCTGGCGGTTCTCCTCGTCGCGGGCCTGTTTCTCCCGTCCGTCCTTCGTGTCCGGCATCCGAACACGTTGGACCCTGCCGGGGATAACCCTGTGGGCGGCGCCGGTGTCCCGTCGCCGTCCCTCGCGGACCCCGATCCCCGGCCGCCCGTCCCGCCGGCCCGCCCGGTCGCTTCCCCGCCTGCCGGCCCGCCCCCGGCGTCGGCGCCCCGGCGTCCGGTGCCCTCAAGGCCCGACCGGACCTACGGCCGGCCATGGACGGGCAGTCGCTCGTCGACCGACTCGAGGACGAGAGGGAGACGGAGCTCTCGCGGCTGGGCTCCTCGAAGGCGATGTACGCGGTCACCGGCGGGGAGATGGACGCCGCGGGCGTCCGCGCCGCCGCGGCCGACGAGACCGGTCTCGCCGCCCGGACGTTCGACGCCTGGGCGGCCGACGAGGAGGACGGCCGCGCGGCGGAGGCGTTCGCCGCCGCCGCGGCCCGCGCCCGCGAGGGCCGCGACCGGGTGGCCCCCGACGATCACGCGCCCGCCGACTCGCTACCGATCTACGAGCACCTCGACGGCCTCGAGGGCACGGCCGACCGGGCCGCCGGCCTGCTCGGCCGGTCGCTGGTGACCGGACGGACGTTCGAGCAGATGGTCGGCTTCTTCGTCGGCAACGCCGACCCGACGACCGCCGACACCTTCCGGTCGCTCAGGGACGACGTAGAGACCGACCGCGAGGCCGCCGTCGGTCTCGCGGCGGACGTCGACCCGGACCCCGACCGCGCGTTCGCGGTCGCGGCCGAGGTGATCGACATCGCCTACGACGACTACGTCGAGACGCTGGAGTCGATGGGGATCAAGCCGAAGAACGTCTGCTGATCCCGCCGGACGGCCGCGCGCGGCCCGACGGTCGCGGGCGGCCGGCCCGGCCCCGCGGCCCGCGACCGGCGGCCTCAGACCCCCTCGACGCCCTGCCGGTACTCCCCGACCCGGTCGCGGGCCCGCCCGACCAGGTCGGCCGCCTCGCCGCCGACCTCGCCTTCGAGTTCGTCGAGCGCGTTCATGTGTCGCGCGAGCCGGCCGTGGTCCGGGCCCCGGTCCCGATCGGCCAGGGTCGCGAGCTGTTCGGACTGCTCGTAGAGGCGTTCGCGCGCCTCGCCGGTCGCCTCCGCCGCCGCCCGTCGGCACAGGTCGCTTGCCTCGTCGAGTTCCTCTCGGCTCATGCGCGACGGTAGAACCCCCCCGGTCAAAACCGTTGGCCCGTCCGCGGCGGGTCCGCGGGCGGAGCCGCGGTCGTGGGGGAGCGGCCGGAACCACGGCCGTGGGGACGGTAACCGTGGGTGGGGCCGGGCGCGGCGCCGCGGCCCGCGTCCGGCGGCCGCCCGCGGGCAGCGGGTCGCGGGCGACGGCGTCCGTCCCGAGCGGGTCAAGTGGCTCCGCGCCCAACCCCGGCCGATGACCGACAGCGCAGGTCCGCTCTCCCCGGATCGGCCGGCGGCCGACCGCCCGTTCCGGGTCGACGCGCCGTTCGACCCCGCCGGCGACCAGCCCGACGCCATCGAGGCGCTCGTCGAGGGGTTCGAGCGGGGCCTGGAGAAACAGACCCTGCTCGGCGTGACGGGATCGGGCAAGACCAACACCGTCTCGTGGGTGATCGAGGAGCTCCAGCAGCCGACGCTGGTGATCGCCCACAACAAGACGCTGGCCGCGCAACTGTACGAGGAGTTCCGGGAGCTGTTCCCGGACAACGCCGTCGAGTACTTCGTCTCCTACTACGACTACTACCAGCCCGAGGCCTACGTCGAACAGACCGACACGTACATCGACAAGGACGCCTCCATCAACGACGAGATCGACCGCCTGCGCCACTCGGCCACTCGATCGCTCCTGACCCGCGAGGACGTCATCGTCGTCGCGTCGGTCTCGGCCATCTACGGCCTGGGCGACCCCGACAACTACGAGCGGATGGCCCTCCGGGTCGAGACCGGCGACGAGGTGGGCCGGGAGGACCTGCTGAAGCGGCTGGTCGACCTCAACTACGAGCGCAACGACGTCGAGTTCACGAACGGCACCTTCCGGGTCCGCGGGGACACCGTCGAGGTGTTCCCGATGTACGGCCGGTACGCCGTCCGGGTCGAGTTCTGGGGCGACGAGGTCGACCGGCTCGCGAAGGTCGATCCGCTGGAGGGCGAGGTGAAATCCGAGGAGCCCGCGGCCCTCTTTCACCCGGCCGAGCACTACTCGATCCCCGAGGACCGGCTGGAGCGGGCCATCGCGGAGATCGAGGACCTGCGCGACGAGCGGGTCGCGTACTTCGAGCGCCAGGGCGACCTCGTGGCCGCCCAGCGGATCGAGGAGCGGACCACCTTCGACCTGGAGATGCTGCGCGAGACCGGCTACTGCTCGGGGATCGAGAACTACAGCGTCCACCTCTCGGACCGCGAGTCCGGGGAGCCGCCCTACACCCTCCTGGATTACTTCCCCGACGACTTCCTGTGCGTCGTCGACGAGTCCCACCAGACGATCCCGCAGATCCGCGGCCAGTTCGAGGGCGACCGCTCCCGCAAGGAGTCGCTGGTCCGGAACGGCTTCCGCCTCCCGACCGCGTACGACAACCGGCCGCTGACGTTCGAGGAGTTCGAGGAGAAAACCGGGCGGACGCTGTACGTCTCCGCGACGCCCGGCGAGTACGAACGCGCCGAGTCCGGGCAGGTGGTCGAACAGATCGTCCGACCCACGTACCTGGTCGATCCGGCGGTCGAGGTCGCGCCCGCGACGGGCCAGGTCGAGGACCTGCTCGACCGCATCGACGCGGTCCCCGACGACGAGCGGGTCCTCGTCACCACGCTCACCAAGCGCATGGCCGAGGACCTCACCGAGTACCTGGAGGAGGCGGGCGTCGACGTCGCGTACATGCACGACGAGACCGACACGCTCGAACGCCACGAGCTGATCCGGGCGCTCCGCCTCGGCGAGATCCGGGTGCTGGTCGGGATCAACCTCCTCCGGGAGGGGCTGGACATCCCCGAGGTGTCGCTCGTCGCCATCCTCGACGCCGACCAGGAGGGCTTCCTCCGGTCGGAGACCACGCTCGTCCAGACGATGGGGCGGGCGGCCCGCAACGTCAACGGCTCGGTCGTGCTGTACGCCGACGACCCCAGCGACGCGATGGAGAGCGCGATCGCCGAGACCCGCCGTCGGCGGCGGATCCAGCGCGAGTACAACGAGGAGCACGGCCACGAGCCACGCACCATCGAGAAGCCGGTGGGCGAGACGAACCTCCCCGGCGCCGAGACCGACGTGAGCGACGCCGTCGGCGGGACGCCCGACGACCCCGGGGAGGCCGCCCGCCGGGTCGAGCGCCTGGAGGAGCGGATGCGCGAGGCCGCCGACAACCTGGAGTTCGAACTCGCGGCCGACATCCGCGACCGCATCCG
>JBDGPV010000030.1:0-4376 GCA_042219485.1 Haloferacaceae archaeon | reverse complement strand
GTCGAGCTTGTTGACGAGTTCGGAGTAGCGGGTGTAGCCGAGGTCGGTCCGCTCGTGGAACGCCTCGTAGACCTCCCCCGCGCGGTCGCCCTCGTTGTCGGCGATCACCTCGACGAGCGTCCGCTCGGAGTCGCTCAGCTCCGTCAGGCGGCGCGAGAGGTGGACGTACTTCGACTTGTCGTACGCCTCCTCGACGTCCTCGCGGCTCACGGTGCGGGAGGCGCGCATCTCGGCGTTCAGCCCGGCGCGGTGGAGCAGGTCGATGCCGACCCGGAGGTCGCCGCTCCGGGCGGTCAGCTCCGCGACCCGCTCCAGCTCCCCGCGGCCGACGACGCCCTCGTGGAACCCGCGCTTGACCCGCTCGCGGAGGATGTCGAACGCCTCCTCGCGGTCGTATTTCGGGAAGAACACCTCCTCGGGCCGGAAGACGCTCCGGACCCGGCCGTCCAACTCCTCCATCATCTCCAGCGCCAGGTCCGAGGAGACGACGATGACGCCGATGCGGGCCCCCGAGCGGAGCTCGTGGGCGCGCAACAGCGAGTACAGCGCGTCGGACGCCTCGTTCTCGTAGAACAGGTAGTTCACGTCGTCCAGGGCGACGACCAGGGTCTCGTCGTCCTCGACCAGCCGATCGACGATCTGACCGAACAGCTTCTTGAACGAGATGCCCGACGAGGGCGGCTCGTACTCGAAGACGTGCTCGAACACCCGCGAGAAGACGGCGTACCGCGTCGAGTCGAGCTGGCAGTTGACGTGGACGGTCCGCACGTCGGGCTGGCCGCCGAGTTCGCCGAACAGCTTCCTGACCGCCGTCGTCTTGCCCGTCCCGGGCGGCCCGCGCACCATCGTGTTGAGCGGGCGCGACCCGCGGACCGCCGGCCGGAGGGCGTACTTCAGGCTCTCCAGCTGGCTCTCGCGGTGGTCGAACGTCTCGGGGACGTAGTCCACCTCGAAGACGTGCTCGTCGCGGAACACCGACTCGTCCCACGAGAGCATCCCCCCGTCGGGGTCGTCGCGCATCACTTTCACCTCGCTCTCGGGTCCACTTAACCGTTCGGCCGCCCCGTCCGGCGTCGGGACGCGCCGCGGCCCGGTCCGGTCAGAACTTCTCCAGCAGGCGGTCGTAGAACTCGCCGTCGTCCTCGCCGGCCAGCTTCTCGACGATCAGCTCCGGCGTCGAGCGCGCCAGGTGGCCCTTGACGGGCGAGCGGTTCACGACCAGTTCGCCGTCGACCAGCCCCTCGGCCTCGATGCCGTCGACCGGCACCTCGACCGCCGCGGCGTCGCGGACCTCGCCGGCGAGGTGCGAGACGACGACCGCCGTCGCGCCCTGCTCTGCCAGCGCCTCGAGGATGCCCGCGACGATGCGCGCGCTCGCCCCGGGCTCGGTGATCGACTCCAGCTCGTCGACCAGCACCAGCCGGTCGGCGGCGCCGTCCGCGACGTCCCGGAAGTCCCGGAGCGTGCTCTCGAACGCCCCGGCGTCGAGGGTGCCCTGGCCCTTCGCGTGGTAGTGTAGCTCCGAGACCCGTTCGAGGCGGGCGCGCTCGGCCGGGACCGGCAGCCCCGACTGCGCGAGCGCGTAGGTCAGCGCCACCAGATCGAGCGTCGATGTCTTCCCGCCGCTGTTGACCCCCGAGAGCAGCGTCACCCCCTCGACGGCGTAGTCGACCGGCTCCACCCCGTCGAAGGGCTCGTCGAGCAGGGGGAGGCGCCCGCCCTCGATGGCGAACCCCTCGCCGCCGAACTCGGGCAGCGTGCAGTCGAAGTCGCGGGCGAACCGCGCGACCGCGAGCTCCACGTCCAGGTCGAGCGCCGCCCGGATCAGCTCCTCGGCGGGCCCGCGCAGGGCCGCGAGGTCGTCGGCCAGGCCGCGTTTCAGCCGCTCGGCCCGCCGGTCCCGGGCGGCGGTCAGTTCGGTGCGCAGCCGCGCGACCGCGTCGTCGTCGGCCTCGACCGGGAAGGTCGGCTCGCCGCCGAACGCCCGCTCGGCCAGGTCGGCGTGGTCGTCGAGGGCGAGCGCGTCGATCAGGTGCTCGCGCGCCCGCTCGACGGCGGCGTCGAACTCGTCGGCGAGTTCCCGGGCCAGCAGCGCGTCCACCCGGGCCCCCTGCTCGACCAGCGAGAGGAAGTCCTGGCCCTCGATGGTGACGTCGCGCTCGCGGAGCGCCTCCCGGAGGTGGTCGTTGGCGACCGACGCGGCGGTCGAGACGGCGGCCGAGAGGTCGTCGACGGCGGTCGTCAGGCGGTCGAGTTCGCCGTCGCCGACGACGCCGCCGTCCGCGTCGACGCGGGCCAGCCCCGCCCGGAGCGCCTCGGGGTCGCAGGGGGGCTCCAGCCCGGCCGCCTCGTGGACGTCCAGCGCCGCCAGCAGGCGGTCGCGGTTGGCCGCGAAGAACGCCAGCGGCCGCTCGGGCACCACCTCCGCGGGCGCGTCGAGCGCGTCGGGCCGGACCCGCACGTCGCCCTCCACGTCGGCGCCGGCGAAGGCCTCGTCCAGCGCGTAGACGGTGGCGTACGACCGGGCGAGTTCGGCGAGTTCCCGCCCGTCCTCGACCACCTCGACCGGCAGTTCCGGGACCGCGTCGGTCGCCTCGGCGTACCGCTCGGCGTCCGCCGTCGCCAGACACCGCTCGCGTACCCGCGGGGGGTCGGGCTCGGCCAGGGGCTCGACGCCCGCGAGCGCCTCGGCGACGGCGGGGTCCGGGTCGCGGTCCAGGGCGTCCGCGACCAGCGCCCGGACCTCCTCGATCCGGCCCTCGGCGGCGGTGGGGACGAACGCCTCGACGCGCCGCGCCGCGTGGTCGGTGACCGCCCGCTCCGCGATCAGGTCGAGCGCGTCGCGGTGGACGGCACGGGCCCGGTCGGTCGCGAGGAACCGCTCGTCCCCGGCGCCGTGGCGGGCCCGGATCGCCGCGCGGGCGACGGCGGCCGCCCGCCCCGCCGAGACGCCGGGGGCGCGGGCGAGCGCCGCCACGTCGCCCTCCCGGAGCGCCCGCTCCGGGTCGTCGAGTTCCCGGAGCGCCGCGGCGGTCTTCTCGCCGACGCCCGGGACGGCCTCCAGGTCCATGCGGCGCCCACTTCCCGTGTGGCGGCCTAAACGTTGCGGGTCGGCCGACGGCGCCGCGGGGGACGCCGCTCCACCGGACCCGTCCGCTCCGCCGGACGCGTCAGCCCCCCGGTCCGTCCCGACGGCCGCCGGCGGCGACGGCCCCCCGTCCGGGCTTCCGGGCCGTCGCGCCCATGACAAGCCCTTTGTCCGGCCGTGCGTACGTCCGCCCATGTCCCTCGCGGAGAAGCTCGACGCCGCACGGGCGGACCTGGCGGCGCGGGACGGCGCCGTGGTCGCGTTCTCGGGCGGCGTCGATTCGAGCGTCGTCGCCGCGCTCGCCCACGAGGCGCTCGGCGACGACGCCGTCGCCTGCACCGCCAAAAGCGAGACGCTCCCGGCGGCCGAACTCGACGACGCCCGCCGGGTCGCCGACGAGATCGGGATCGAGCACGTCGTCGTCGCGTTCTCGGAGCTCTCGGACCCGGAGTTCGTCGCCAACGACGAGGACCGCTGCTACCACTGTCGGTCGATGCGGCTCTCCCGGATGTACGACGTGGCCCGCGAGCGCGGGATCGGCACGGTCTGTGACGGCACCAACGCCTCCGACCCCGGCGGGGGCCACCGTCCCGGCCTGCGGGCCGTCGAGGAACTGGAGGTGTGCTCGCCGCTCCTGGCCCACGACATCGCCAAGCCGGAGGTCCGCGAGGCGGCCGAGCGGTACGGGCTCTCGGTCGCGGACAAGCCCTCGATGGCGTGTCTCTCCTCGCGCATCCCGACCGGTATCGAGGTGACCGAGGAGCGCCTGACCCGGATCGAACGGGCCGAGCGCCTCCTCCGAACGTGGGGGTTCGACCAGTTCCGGGTGCGCGACCACGACGGCCTGGCGCGCATCGAGGTCGGCGCCGACGAACTCGACCGGGCGCTCGACCCCGAGTTCGCGGCCGCCGCCCGCGAACACCTCACCGACGCCGGATTCGACCACGTCACGCTCGACCTCGGGGGGTACCGGACCGGAAGCGTCAGCCCGGACGCCGAGGGCGAGGACGCCGACGACCCGGCCCCCGGGGACGTGTTCGCCGCCGAGTACCCGACCGACTGATCCGGCCGCCGGCGCCCGGGTGCCGACCCCCGGCGACGCGGCTCTCCCGACCCCCACAACGCTCCGATCCTCCGTTACATACTTGTTGACATGTCCCTTACCCCATGTATGGTGTTTCCATACACCATGATACGGAACACCACGAATCGGAGGTGGTTCGCGTGAGCACAGAGCCCGGGACGAGCGAGCCCCGCATCGAGGACCCGCCCGACGGCGGCCTCTCGG
>JBDGPV010000098.1:0-4395 GCA_042219485.1 Haloferacaceae archaeon | reverse complement strand
CCTCGCTCATCGCGTCGTGGGCGGCCTGGGCCTCGAAGTGGTTGTCGGCCTCGCGGAACGGGAGGTCGGTCTCCTCGGCCACGTACGCGGCCGCGCGCTCGCCGAACTCGGGGTGGGTGTTCAGCCCGGTGCCGACGGCCGTGCCGCCGAGCGCGAGCTCCGCGACCCGGTCGCCCGCGTCGTCGATCCGGTCGAGCCCCTTCTCGATCTGCGCCCGGTAGCCGGAGAACTCCTGGCCGAGGCGGATCGGGGTGGCGTCCTGCAGGTGGGTCCGCCCCGTCTTCACCACGCCGTCGAACGCCTCCTCCTTCTCCGCCAGCGCGTCGCGCAGGGTCGTCAGGCCGGGCCGGAGGTCCCGTTCGACGGCCTCCAGGACGGCGACGTGCATCGCCGTCGGGATCACGTCGTTCGAGGACTGCCCGAAGTTGACGTGATCGTTGGGGTGGACGACGCGGTCGCCGACCTCCGCGCCCATCAGTTCGGCCGCGCGGTTGGCGATCACCTCGTTGGCGTTCATGTTCGAGGAGGTGCCGCTGCCGGTCTGGAAGACGTCGACCGGGAACTGGTCGTCGTGGTCGCCCGCGATCACCTCGTCGGCCGCGGCGACGATCGCGTCGGCCACCTCCGCGTCGATCAGGCCGAGGTCGCGGTTGGCCCGCGCCGCCGCCTTCTTCACCACGCCGAGCGCCCGGACGAACCGCCGCCCGAACGTGATCCCGCTGATCGGGAAGTTCTCGACCGCCCGCTGGGTCTGGGCCCCCCAGTAGGCGTCGGCCGGCACCCGCACCTCGCCGAGGCTGTCGCGCTCGATCCGGTGGTCCTCGTCGGTCATGGGGGGGCGAACGGGTGGTCGGGGTAAAAGCCGTCGGTCCCGCGACCGCCCCGCGGGCCCCACCCCCGACCTTAATCCGCCCGGCTCCCCTGCCCCGAGATAGCGCGGGCGCCGCCCCGCGGACGCGACGGATGGCACGACTGACGCTCGACGGGATCACGAAGCGGTTCGAGGAGGGCGACCGGCCGGCGGTGGTGGACCTCTCGCTGGAGGCGGCCGACGGGGAGTTGCTGGTGCTGGTCGGCCCCTCGGGCTCCGGCAAGACCACCGTCCTCCGGGTCGTCGCCGGCCTCGACGACCCGGACGAGGGGTCGGTGCTGCTCGACGGCGTTCCCCTCGACGGCCGGCCCCCGAAGAACCGCGACGTGGTGATGGTGTTCCAGGACTACGCCCTCTACCCGTCGATGACCGTGCGGGAGAACCTCGGGTTCGGGCTCCGGCAGTCGACCGCCGCGTCCGACGCCGAGGTCGAGGAGCGGGTCGCGACCGCGGCGGGGATGCTCGGCATCGAGGACCTGCTCGACCGCCGTCCCGACGAGCTTTCGGGCGGCCAGCAGCAGCGCGTGGCGCTGGGCCGCGCGATCGTCCGCAACCCCGCGGTCTTCCTGATGGACGAGCCGCTGTCGAACCTCGACGCCCGACTGAGCGACCGGATGCGGACCGAGATCAGCCGGATCCAGCGCCGGCTCGACACCACCACCCTCTACGTCACCCACGACCAGAGCGAGGCGATGACGCTCGGCGACCGGATCGCCGTCCTCCGGGACGGGCGGCTCCAGCAGGTCGGGGAGCCACAGGCGTGTTACGCCGAGCCCGCAAACCGGTTCGTGGCGGGCTTCCTGGGCGACCCGTCGATGACCTTCTTCGAGTGCGAGCGCCGCGACGACCGCCTCGTGGCCGGCGACGTCGCCTACCCCCTTCCCCCCGACGCGCGGGCGGCGGTCGGCGCCGCCGGCCGGGTCACCCTCGGGGTCCGCCCCGCCGACGTCGAGTTCGTCGGGGAGGTGACCGCGCCCCGCGAGTTCGCGGCGACCGTCGAGACGGTCGAACCGGTCGGCAGCCGGAAGACGCTCCACCTCGCGCCCCGGGGCGAGGTGCCCGTCGCGGCCGACCGGAAGCGCGGCCCGCCGACCGTCACCGCCACCGTGTCCGGCGCGACGCGGGTCGAGACCGGGCGGACCGTCGGGGTCCGGCTCCCCGACGCAGCCCACCTGTTCGACGCCGACACGGGCGCGGCGCTCTACCACCCGCCCCGCGAGGGGACGGCGGGCGACGGCGCGTAGGACGGCAGGGGGTGGACGCGGCCGGCGGCGCGAGGCCGCGGCGGGACGGCGGGACCGCGGCGCGGCGGGCCGGCCGCCGACGGGAGAGGCGGGAGACGGGGCGAGGGGCTACCCGTGTTCCTCGTAGGCCTCCGGGGAGTAGGTCGTGACGTCGAGCGCGTGGACGTCGTCGTGCATGTGGTCGCCGAGCGCGTCGTACACCATCTCGTGTTGCCGGACGAGGGGGACGTCCGCGAACGCGGGCGAGACGACGGCGACGGCGAAGTGGTCGTGTTCGTCCTCGCCGGGGTGGGGCGTGCGCTCGATCTCGACGACCTCGGCGTCGGGGATGCCGGCCTCGATGAGCCGTGCGACCTCCGCGGTCTCCATGTCGGCGGATGTCGTCCGGGGGACAAAAGCGGCCGGGTTCGCGCGGGGTCGAGCCCGGCCGGCCGCCGGCGCGTGCGGACCGCCGCTACTGCCGGTAGCGCCGCTCGTCGTCCGGCTGGGGGTACCGGTCGCCGCCGGCCATCTCGTCGTAGGTGACGCCGGCCAGGTACTCGTCGTAGGAGACGTCGAACCCGCGGCGGAGGTGGAAGTCGAGGTCGCCGGTATCGACGGTCTGTCGGAAGAGCGCGTGGACCCCACGGCGGACGAGTTCCCCGGGATCGCCGCCGAGGGCGGCCGCCAGCACCGCCAGTTCGTTGCGCGTCTCCCGGTCGAGGTCGACCGTCAGTTCCTCGCCCGTCTCGCCGTACGCCTCCCGGACCGCCTCGTCGAGTTCGTCGAGGCTCACGGCCGGCAATCGGCCGCTCGCCGGCATACGACTTTCGCACCCGCCCGCCGCCGGGGCGGCGACTGCACGGCGACCGCGCGAGCCCTCCCCGCCCGCCGGCCCCCGCGGGCGCGGACCGCCACCGCTAACCGTCGGCCGCCGCATGCCCCGACGATGAGCGACGAGGGGCACGCGGACGGCCGGGAGGGGGCCTCCCACCCCGCGCTCCCCCCGGACCCGGAGCCGATGCGGGAGGCGCTCGTCGAGTGGTACGAGGACGACCACCGGCCGTTCCCCTGGCGCGAGACGACCGACCCGTACGCCGTGCTCGTCTCGGAGGTGATGAGCCAGCAGACCCAGTTGGAGCGGGTGGTCGAGGCCTGGGAGGCGTTCCTCGACCGGTGGCCGACCGTCGAGGCGCTGGCCGCGGCCGATCGGAGCGATGTCGTTGGGTTCTGGTCCGAGCACCGCCTCGGGTACAACAACCGCGCGACCTACCTCCACGAGGCCGCCGAGCAGGTCGTCGAGGAGCACGGCGGTTCACTCCCTCGGACGCCGTCCGAGCTGTCGGACCTGATGGGGGTCGGGCCCTACACCGCGAACGCCGTGGCCTCGTTCGCGTTCGACAACGGCGGCGCCGTGGTGGACACGAACGTCAAGCGCGTGCTCTACCGGGCATTTGCGGAAATCCGTAACGCGGACGACCCGCCATACGAGGAGGTAGCGAACGCGCTGATGCCGGAGGGGCAATCCCGGGTATGGAACAACGCCATCATGGAACTGGGGGGCGTCGCCTGCCGGAAGACGCCGCGGTGCGACGGGGAGGGATGCCCGTGGCGCGAGTGGTGTCACGCCTATCGGACGGGCGATTTCACCGCGCCGGACGTCCCGACCCAGCCCGACTTCGAGGGGAGCCGGCGGCAGTTCCGCGGCCGGGTCGTGCGCGTCCTGAGCGACCGCGAGGAGATGGCGCTCGACGACCTCGGCCACCGGATCCGGGTGGACTACACGCCCGACGGCGGCGACGACCGCGGCCGCGAGTGGCTCCGCGGGCTGCTGACGGACCTCGCGGACGACGGCCTCGTCGAACTGACCGCCCGCGACGGCGACCCCGCGGTCCGCCTCTCGCGGTCCGGTTGACGGCTGCCGGCTGCCGGCCGACGGGACGCGGCGCAGGCTTTTCGTTCCCCCCTCCGAAGGGGGTCCCATGGACCTGTCCCACCTCTTCGAACTCGTCCCGCACTACGCGCTGATGTTCGCCGTCTCCTTCCTGGTCCTCGGGATCGTCCGGCAGGCCGTGGGGTCCCTGGGATTCTGGGTCGAGTTCGCCATCATCGGCGTCGTGGTCTTCTCGTACCGCCCCGTCGTCGTGCGCCTCGGGTACGCGCCCGATCGGTGGGAGCAATAGCCCACAGTCCGGGACTCCGCCGCCCCTCGCCCGCTCCGGGTCGGCCGGGCCGGGCCGGGCGACGGGTCGGCGGGGTCAGAGCGCGGAGGAGATCGAGGAGATCAGCGTCATCACGGCC
>JBDGPV010000033.1:0-4465 GCA_042219485.1 Haloferacaceae archaeon | reverse complement strand
CCTATGGGACAGCGCCCTGAACGCTGCGCCGTTGGCCTGACTTGGCTATCCCTGCGCGCGGTCCCGCGTATCCTCTCCCCCCTCAAAGCCGTTTCGATCGCCACGGCCACCGGCCGCCGTCCGGCCCCGCCGCTCGTCGGGCGGGGCGGACGGGACGGGCGGGCCGCGGACGCGGGTGGGGGGGAGTCCGTCATCGGTTCTACACCGCGACGTTCCGTTCCAGTTCCGCCGCGCGCTCGCCGATGCTCTCGGCGGCGCGCAGGACCAGTTCCTCGACCGACAGCGATCCGTCCGTCTCGACGTGGAAGACGAAGGCGCCGGGGACGTCGGTCACCCGCACCTCCGTGTCCGGGTACCGCTCCGTCAGGTCGTGCCCGAACTCGTCGGTCGGGACCAGGTCGCCGTCCGACGCGTCGGCGTCGGCGTGGTCGGCGGCGCCCTCCTCGATCACGCCCCGCACGATCCGCGGGTCGCGCTCGTCGGCCTCGTGGTCGGCCACGTCCCCGACCGCCTCGACGCGCTGGAGGTGCCGGTAGCCGACCGCCACGCCGCCCTGGTGTTTGGCGTGGCTCTTGCCGGTGTCGAGGACCGCCTCGGCCTCCAGTTCGAGCCGCTGGTTCTCGCCGCTCGGGTTGGCCTTTAGGTCGACGATCGGGATGTTCTCGTCGGCCGGCCGCACCAGGTCGTCGCTCGTCTCGATGTCGCCCGAGTAGGCCGTGTCCGGCCCCTCGACGTCGAGCGCGAGCGTGACGGTATCGCCGAGTTCGAAGTCGTCGAGCGGGGTCGTCAGGGGAACCAGCCCCAGCCGCAGGCTCACGATCTCGTCGAACATCACCGACGAGTTCTCGACCATCCGGACGGTGTCGATCGAGAACGTCGGCACGTCCGCGATGATGGCCCGCCGGATGCCGTTGGCGAGCGCCGGGGTCAGTCCGCGGACGAGCACCCGCGCCTCGCGGTCGCCGCGTTCGACGAACTCGACGTCGAACTCCTCGGCCTCGGTCATATCCGTCGGTTCTTGGGTGCGCGCGTCCCGTCGTGCGGGATGGGGGTCACGTCCTCGATCCGGCCGATCTCCAGCCCCGCGCGGGCCAGCGCCCGGATCGCGGCCTGCGCGCCGGGCCCGGGCGACTTGCTCATGTTCCCGCCCGGGCCCCGCACCCGGACGTGAACGCCCTCGATCCCGGCGGCCTGGACCTCCTCGGCGACGACCTCGGCCATCTGCATCGCGGCGTAGGGCGAGGCCTCGTCGCGGTTCTGCTTCACGACCGTCCCGCCGCTCGACTTCGCGATCGTCTCCGCGCCGGTCTGGTCGGTGACCGTGATCAGCGTGTTGTTGAACGACGCGTGGATGTGGGCGATCCCCCACCGGTCCTCGCCGGCGCTCATTCCTGACCCTCCGCGCGTTCGGGGTGCAGTTCGTCGGCGAGCGGGCTGCCCTCGTCGAAGCCGATGGCGTCCTCCTCGTCGACCTCGACCTTCTTCGAGGGGCGGGTCACGCGGGCCTCGCCGACGGTGACGTGTCCGTGGACGACGAACTGCCGCGCCTGGTCGGGCGTGTTCGCCATCCCCTGCCGGTAGACGACCGTCTGGAGGCGGCGCTCCAGCAGGTCGGTCACCTCGAGGCTCAGCACGTCGGAGATGTCGTCGCTCTCGCCCAGCAGGCCGAGCCGCCGGAGGCGGGCCAGGAAGTCCGCGCCCGCCGCCCCGGCCGCGTCCACGTCGCCCTGGGCCTCGCCGAGGAGCCGCCGCGCCTCGCGGCGGAACTCCCGGAGCTGCGACTGGGCGCGCCAGAGTTCGCGCTTGTTCGCCAGCCCGTACCGCGCCAGCAGGTCCGTCTCGGTCGCGATGCGCTCGCCCTGGTAGGGGTGGTTCGGGGTCTCGTATCGCTTGGTGTTGTTGCCCGTCGTCATGCCTCACCCTCCTCCTCTTCCTCGGCTTCCTCGCGGATCTCCTCGACGTTGACCCCGACCGTCCCCTCGGTCCGGCCGGTGGACTTCGTGCGCTGGCCGCGCACCTTCTGGCCGCGCTTGTGGCGCGCGCCCTTGTAGGAGTCGATCATCTTCATCCGGTTGATGTCCTGCCGCCGGGTCTGCTCCAGGTCGGAGCCGACCTCGTGGGTGGTCTCGCCGGTGAAGAAGTCGTTGCGCCGGTTGGTCAGCCAGTCGGGGAGGTCGTCGCCGAGGCTCTCGACGGTCTCGACCAGGCGGTCGATCTCCTCGTCCTCCAGGCGCCCCAGCGTCGCCGTCCGGTCGACGTCGATCCGCTCGGTCACGATCCGTGCCGTTCGCTTGCCGATGCCTTTCATGTCCGTCAGGCCCCGCTCGACGCTTTTGGTCCCGTCGAGGTCGGTCTGCCCGATGCGGACGAAGTACCGGAGGTCCTCGTCGTCCTCGCCCTCCGGGTCGTCCGGGTCGTCCGGTTGTTCTGCGCTCATGTATGTTGTGTGAAGCGTTGCGGCGGGGATTTGAACCCCGGAGGCTTGACGCCACTGAGTTAGCAACCCAGCGCCTTGGACCAGGCTAGGCTACCGCAACACCCGTGTTCATCGTCGCCCTTGCGGACTCGGGGCCGACGCCCCTGCAGCTGATTGCGCCCGGAACCACTCGATGCCCGCACTTAAGACTCACGAAGTGACGGGCCGCCGTGTCCCGGTCAGGTGGTGCCCGCCGCGTCCCGGCGGCGGGCGTCGCCGTTCGTCCCCGCCTCCTCGCCGTCGCCGCCCTCGTCCCCGGCGTCGGCGGTGTCGGCGCGCAGGTCGGGGTCGAGGTCGATGTCGGTGTCCACCAGCCGCGTCGCGCCCTGCTTGACCGCCAGCGCGACCGACCGCTTGTCCCGGAGGACGAAGACGTTGTGATCCGGGGTGTGGCGCTGGATCACGGCCGCGTTGAACACGTTCTCGGGGTGTCGGCGGTACTTGCGCACCACCACCGCGTACGGCGCGGCGTCCGCCACGACCCGCAGTTCGTATCCCCGGTCGGAGAGCGCGGCCCGCAGGGGGTCGAACCGGCGGGCCGGCACGTCGAACCGGTACTCCCGGTTGTCGTAGTACCGCCGGACCAGGTCGAACACCTCCTCGTCGAAGTAGTGTCGGAAGAGGTACCGGTCGCCGACCGGGAAGACGTTGATCCGCTCGCCGTCCGCCCCGCCAGTCGGGGGCATACCGCGCTTTCGGCCGCCGCACACTTCAGGGCCCGCCGTCCGCGGTGAAAGTGAAACTGAACGGGAACGGGAACGTCGGGCGAGCGATCCCGGGACGGGTCGGCCGGGCGGCTCAGGCGCCGATGTACTCCTCGTTCACCCGCCACTCGCCGTCGTCGTCCCGGACCATGTACTCGCCGTAGTAGGGGACGCGGCTGTCGACGACTTCGCGGAAGGCCTCCCGGATCTCCGCCCGGCTCATCTCGCCCATCGGCCGCAGGTCGTCGTTGCGGTTGAGACAGCCCTTCAGGTACCCCTCGTGGGTGACCCGGACCCGCCCGCAGCTGGCACAGAACTCCGGGTTCTCCACCGGATCGACGATCTCGACCATCCCGCCGTCGATCCAGTAGCGCCGCCGGTCGTGCATCTCGCGGCGCTCGACCCGGTCGGCGATCCCCTCCAGCCAGTCGTGGACGCGGCCGATGTCGATGTTCCACTCGGGCCGGCCGGTGAGTTCGGGCATGTACTCGATGAGCTGGAGCCGGAGCCCGTCGCGTTCGGCCACGTGTTCGACCATCTCCTCGACGTACCCCGCCGTGTGCTCGAAGACGACCATGTTGAGCTTGACGGGGTCGAGCCCGGCATCGACCGCCGCGCGCACCCCCTCCATCACCCGGTCGTACGCCCCGGATTTCGTGATCTCGGCGAACGCCTCCGGGTCCAGGGCGTCCTGGGAGACGTTGACCCGCTCCAGCCCCGCCGCGCGCAGGTCGGCCGCCCGCCCGGGGAGGAAGGTGCCGTTGGTCGTCAGCGAGACCTCCATCGAGTCGGGTGTCCGCGCGACGATCTCCTCCAGGTCGTCCCGGAGCATCGGCTCCCCGCCGGTGAACTTCACGCGCTCCACGTCGAACCCCTCGACGACCTCCAGGAACCGGACCACCTCGTCCGCGGTCATCTCGTCGTCCCCCGGGGCCATCGGTCCCCGGGTGTCGCCGAGCCCCTCGTTGTGACAGTAGACGCAGTCGAAGTTGCACCGGTCGGTGAGCGAGACCCGGACCCCCGTCACCGACCGGCCGAAGTCGTCCGTCAGGGGCATATCCGTCGTTCCGGCCGCATCGTCTTAATTCGCGGGGTCGATTACCCGGTTATGTAACCGATGGAGGTTACACCACGGCACAGGCGGACCCGTTCGGCACCACTCGTGGCGTCGCCCGCCCGGGACGGGCACTGTTTAGATTACGGCCTCAGTTTTCCTGCAACAGTCGTGGACACCTCGAAAGCCCCCGACGCCTCGGCTCCCGCGACTCGCTGCGCGCGCTCTCTT
>JBDGPV010000120.1:0-4610 GCA_042219485.1 Haloferacaceae archaeon | reverse complement strand
CGCGCCCGCCCGGGCGCGTCGCCGTCGTACCCCGCCGGCACGTACGGGCAGAGCGGGTCGCTCGCCAGCGGGTCGCCGGTCCGGGCGTAGGCGCGCGACCGGCTCCCCCCGCAGACGCGGCGGTACTCGCAGGCCCCGCACTTCCCGCCGAGCGCGTCGGGGTCGCGTAGCCGCTCGAACAGCGGCGCCTCGCGGTAGATCTCCACCAGGTCCGTCTCCCTGACGTTGCCGGCGGCCTCGGGCAGGAAGCCGGACGGGTAGACGTCGCCGACGTGGCTCACGAACGCGAAGCCGTCGCCGGCGGTGATCCCCGTCCGGCGCTCGACGGCGCCGCCGTCCGCGTCGGTGCCGGCGGCGTCCGCCCCGTCCCCGGCGGCCGCCCGCCGCTGGAGGGCCACCCGCCGGTAGTGGGGTGCCTCGGTCGTCTTGACGCCGAACGGCGCCTCCCGGGCCACGTCGACGAGCCACTCCATCACGCGCTCGGCCCGGTCGGGCGGGATCGGGTCCAGGGTCCGGCCGCGGCCCACGGGCACGAGGAAGAACACCGACCAGAGGGCGGCCCCGAGGTCCGCGACGAGGTCACGGACCGCCGGCAACTCGTCGACGGTCTCCGCGCAGACGGTGGTGTTGACCTGGAGCGGGAGCCCCGCCTCCCGGGCCGCGCGGGCGGCGGCCACCGTGTCCGCGAAGCTCCCCGCCTCCTTGCGGAACGCGTCGTGTGCCGCCGCGGAGCCGCCGTCGATGCTCACCGCCATGCGGCGGAGCCCGGCGTCGGCCAGGGCCCGGACGCGGTCGCCGGTCAGCGCCGCGGTGCCGCTCGGCGTGAGCGTCATCCGCAGCCCCCGCTCGACGCCGTGCTCGACCAGTTCCAGCAGGTCGTCGCGGTACAGCGGGTCGCCGCCCGAGAGCACGACGAGCTGGTCCTCGCCGAACCGGCGGGCCGCGTCGAGCAGGCGCTTGCCCTCCGCCGTCGAGAGCTCGTCGGGGTGGCGCTCCGGCCGGGCCTCCGCCCGGCAGTGCTTGCAGGCCAGGTCGCAGGCCCGGGTCACCTCCCAGATCAGCACCGCCGGCCGCTCGCCCGTGTCGACGGCCCCCGGCGATATCGGGCGGTCCCCGAATCGGCCCGTCGCGTCCGTCGCGGTGGGGTCGGTTCGCTCGGCCATCGGTCGGACGGTCGCTCCGCCGGGCCAAAGCGGTGGCTCCGAACCGGTTCGGGGGCGGCCCCCGCCGAGCGCCAAGGCTCTTGTCCGTGGGGCCGAACCCACACGCCGACGTGACGCGCACGCTCCTGATCGCCGGCACCGCCAGCCACGTCGGGAAGTCCACCGTGGCGGCCGGGCTCTGTCGTCGCCTCGCGGACCGCGGCGCCGACGTCGCGCCGTACAAGGCCCAGAACATGTCGAACAACGCCCGGGCGGTGCCGCGGGCGACCGGAGCGGGGTTCGGCGAGGTCGGCGTCTCGCAGTACGTCCAGGCGCGCGCCGCGCGCGTCCGGCCCACCACCGACCACAACCCCGTCCTGCTGAAGCCCCGCGGGGCGGGCGAGTCACAGCTCGTGATCGACGGCGAGGCGGTCGCCCACGTCGCGGCCGGCGAGTACTACGAGGCCCACTGGGACCGCGCCCGGGCGGCCGCGGAGCGCGCCCACGCCCGCCTCGCCCGCGCGCACGACGTGATCGTCGCCGAGGGCGCGGGCTCGGTCGCGGAGATCAACCTCCACGACCGCGACCTGGCGAACCTGGAGACCGCGCGCTTCGCCGACGCGGATGTCGTGCTCGTGGCGGACATCGAGCGCGGCGGCGCGTTCGGGGCGCTCGTCGGCTCGCTCGAACTCCTGCCGGCCGACGTCCGCGACCGGGTCGTCGGCGCGGCGATCACGAAGTTCCGGGGCGACCGCTCGCTGCTCGCCCCCGGGATCGAGTCGTTCGAGGAACGGACCGGCGTGCCCGTCCTCGACGTGTTGCCACACGACGACCCCGGGCTCCCCGAGGAGGACAGCGTGGCGCTCCCGGCCGCCGGCGAGCGGGCCGTCCGCGGCGCCGACGACGTCGACCCCGACCGCCGGGTGACCGTCGCCGTCCCCCGCCTCCCGCGGACCTCGAACGCCACCGACCTCGGCCCGCTCGCGGCCGTCCCCGGCGTCCGGGTGGCGTGGGTGCCCCTGGACGCCCCGCTCGGCCCGGACGGCGCGGGCGCCGCCGACGCGCCGGGGGTCGACGCCGACGCGGTGGTGCTCCCGGGATCGAAGAACGCGGTCGACGACCTGCTTGCGGCCCGGGAGGCGGGACTGGGCGACCGCCTTCGGCGGTTCGACGGACCGGTGCTCGGCCTCTGTGCCGGTTACCAGCTGCTCGGCGAGCGCGTGACCGGCGCCGCCGACGAGGGGACCGGCGACCGCGACGTCGTCCCCGGCCTCGGACTCCTGCCGGTCGAGACGCGCTTCTCCCCGGACAAGCGGGTGGCCGAGGCGACGTTCGACTGCGACGGCGTCGGGCCGCTGGCCGGGGTCGAGGGGCCGCTCGACGGCTACGAGATCCACGCCGGCGAGACGCGGGCGCTCGCCGGCGCCGACCTCGCCTACCCCTTCGCGACGGACGGCCGGACGGGGGCGGCGCTCGGCGCGGCACGCGGGTCGGTGCTCGGCACCTATCTCCACGGCCTGTTCGAGAACCGGGCGGCCCGCGAGGCGTTCGTCGACGCCTGCTACCGCGCGGCGGGCCGGGAGCGGCCGGCCGCGCCGGCCGGCCCGGGGGACGAGGATGGGGCCGGGAACGAGGGACCGTCGGCCCCGTCGCCACACGACCGCGCGGCCGCGCTCGTCGCCGGGGTGGCGGCCGGACTCGGCCTGGACGGCGCGTGACGGGGCGGTCCGCGGTCGGCGCGGTCCGGCGACCGATCCGCGACCGTGCCGGCGGACCGGCCCGGGGCCGCCCCGCTCACCTCACCGTGACCGCGGCGAGGAACGCGAGCGCGAGCGTCTGCAACGCCCGGAGCACGACGACGGCCATCTGCGCCCGGGGGGTGCCGGCGTAGAGCATCCCCATCGAGAAGAAGAAGTAGACCGCGACGAGGTTCTCCAGCAGCAGCACGGCCCCGAACGCGACCAGCCCCGCGACCATCGGCGTGCGGAACTCGCGGTAGTTGCGGACCCACACGCCGGTGAGCACGATGAGGAGGACGACGCTGATCGCCGAGAGCAGCGTCGCGATCGCGATCCACGGCCCCATCGCCATCAGTCCTCCCCCTCCACGATCGCCTCGAACGTCTCGCGGTTGCGCTCGAACCGGTCGGTCAGGAAGTAAAGCGTTCCGTACTCGTCGCCCCCGGACTCGACGACGTCGTGATCTTCGAGCATGTCGAGGTGGTGTCTGACCGTGTTGTAATCGAGGTCGAGGCGCTCGGCCAGCTGGTTCGCGTTGCGCGGCCGGTCGCCGAGCGCGCGGACGATCCGCACCCGGTTCTCGGCGCCGCGCGTGCCGGCCAGCAGGTACCAGAGCGCCTTCTCCATCCAACAGGGGGTCGGTCCCGACGGGGTTAATTCCGGGGGACGCGCGTTCGGGGGCGCGCTCACGGTTCGACGGACCGGGAGACCCAGCCCGTGGCGCCGCTCGGGAACGCCTCGGAGCGCTCGCGGGGCTGGACGGTCCCGGTCCCGTCCACGGCGCGGACGACGACCTCGTGGGGCCCCTCGGCCGCGTACGCGTGGCGCCACTGCCGCCAGACGTCGTCCCCGGGCAGCGGCTCCGACAGCTCCGCCTCCGTCCAGGTCTCCCCCCCGTCCGTCGAGACGTCGACCCGCTCGATCCCCCTGGTGCCGGCGTAGGCGTGGCCGCCGACCTCGATCCGACCGTCGTCGAGCCGGTTCTCCGCGTGGAGCTTCGCCACCGTGTTCACGGGGCCGGTGCCGTGCCACCCGCGCTTCTCCCAGTACCCGTCCGCGGGCTCGGTCAGCACCTCGATCTCGTCGATCCACTTGACGTTGATCTCGCCCCAGTGGCCGGGCACCAGCAGCCGCACCGGCGCGCCGTGACCCGGCGGGAGCGGCCGGCCGTTCATCCGGTAGGCCAGCATCGCGTCCGCCAGCGCAGCCCGCGGGAACTCCTCGAAGTAGTCGTCGACCGCCCGGGCCATCACGCAACACTCCGCGCCGGCGCCCGCCTCGTCGAGCAGCGGCGCGACGTCGACGACGGTCCAGAGCGCGGTGTCCATCTTCTTCCCGTTGAGCGGCTCGCCCACGCACCGCAGCGTGACGAACTCCTCGCGGGACTCCCGGGCGGTCAGCGCCTCGTAGTCCAGTTCCACCTCGGTGTCGACCGCGCCGGTGATCGACAGCGACCACTCCTCGGGCGTCAGGTCCGGGTCGACCGAGTTGATGTCGACCTCGTAGAAGTCCTCGCTCACCAGCGGCTCCATCCCGGCCACGCCGAGCGACTTCGTCCTCGCCTCGGCCAGGGACGCCGCCGCCTCCCCCCCCACCGGGCCGGCGGCGGTCCGGGCGCTCCGGGACCCCCGGCTCCCCGCCGCCGCGCCGACCGCGACCGTCCCGGCGAGACCGGCCAGCGCCGCGAGCACCCGACGCCGGCCCGCGCGGGCCACGTCGCCGACCCCTG
>JBDGPV010000045.1:0-4654 GCA_042219485.1 Haloferacaceae archaeon | reverse complement strand
CGGGACGACCGCCGCCGGGAGCGCCGAGGGAGGGAACGGGGAGAGCGACGGGAACGAGGACGCCGACGGGGACGGGAGCGACGGCTCGTTCGCCGACGCCGGGTTCGAGCCCGCCGGGCCGGTCGGCGAGGGCGACCTGGCCGCGGAGGTCGGCGCGCTCCGGGAGGCCATCGAGGAGCAGAACGAACTGCTCCGCGCCCAGGGCGAGCGCATCGAGCGGCAGGGCAAGCTGTTCCGGAAGCTGGTCGAGGAGCTCAAACGCGGCCGGTAGCGTCGGCGTCGAGCACCGCACGCACGCAGTCGGGGCCGAACGGTCCGAGGTCGCCGGCCTCGAGCACGACGAAGTGGCCGGTCGAGAGCGACGCCCCGCAGCGCCGGCACGCGAACCGCCCCTCGCGCCGGACGACGCGGGGCGGGCGCCGGACGCCGCCCCTCCGGGTCCGCAGGCGAACCTCTTCGCCGTCGCGGTCGAGGACGCCGCGCTTCTCGGCGGCGTCGAGGATCGTCCGGGTGAGCGCCGGGTCGGTCGTGACCGTCTCGATCCGGTCGACCACCCCGGCGAGCGTCAGGCCGTCGGCGTCGAGGCTCGACAGGAGGTCGAGCGCCAGTTCGATCCGCTCGTCGCGGTCGAGCGCCGCCACCGGGTCGCGATCCGCGTCCCGCGCCCCGCTCCCGTCGTCGCTCACGACCCCGCGTACGGCCGGCGCGCACATGAACGCGACGGCGGGAACGGCGGCCTGCGGCGACGTGGGAGGCGTGATCGCGGGGGCGCGGAACGCAAGCGGTTTGATGGCCCGCGACGGTGTGGGGGCATGGATCGGCGGCGGGCCGCCGGGATCGGGACGCTGCTGGCTGCGGTCGCGGTCGCCGCGGCGACGGCCTCGCCCGACGCCGCACTGCGGCGGCTCTCGTGGCTGGCGGCCGATCCCGTCCGGTACGGCCTGGCCTGCCTGGCGCTGGCGGCGATCCGGCCGCTCGTCGCCTGGCCGGTGACGCTGCTGGCCCTGGCCGCGGGGTTCGGCTACGGCCTCGTCGGCGCGCCCGTCGGGCTCGCGCTCATGGTTCTCACCTCCATGCCGCCGTACCTGTTCGCCCGCCGCGTCGGCGGCGACGGCCGGGTCGCCGCCGTCGGCGAGCGGATCGCCGCGGCGACCGGGGGGACCCGGGTGATCGTCGCCAGCCGCTTCCTCCCGACGCCCTCGGACGCCGTCTCGGCGGCCGCCGGCGTGGCCGGCATCGGCCTCCGGCCGTTCGTGGTCGGCACCGTCATCGGGGAGGCGCCGTGGGCGGTGGCCGGCGCGCTCGCCGGGGCCTCCCTCCCCTCCCTCGTCCGGGGATCGGTGCGCCTGGACCCGCGGCTGGTCGCCGCCGCGGCGCTCGGGGCCGTCCTCCTGCTCGCCGGCCCCGGCTACCGGGCCTACCGCGACCGCAACAGCGACTGACCGGTCATCGCGTCCGGCCGCTCGACGCCGAGCAGCGCGAGCAGGGTCGGGGCCACGTCGCACAGCGATCCCCCCTCGCGGATCGCGCGACCGCCCGACCGGGCGCCGTCGCCGTCGTCGCCGGCACCGTCGGGGGCGACGTAGACGAACGGAACGGGGTTGGCCGTGTGGGCGGTGTGTGGGTCCTCCGGGGTCCCCATGTCGTCGGCGTTGCCGTGGTCGGCGGTGACGAGCAGGGCCCCGCCGGCGTCGGCGACGGCGGCCGCCAGCCGGCCGAGCTGGCGGTCGACGGCCTCGACCGCCGCTACCGTGGCCTCGAAGTCGCCCGTGTGGCCGACCATGTCCGGGTTGGCGTAGTTCAACACGAGGACGTCCGGATCCTCCCGGTCGATCCGATCGAGCGTCCGGTCGGTCACCGCCGCCGCGCTCATCTCGGGCCGGTGGTCGTAGGTCGGGACGTCGGGGCTGTCCACGATGATCCGCGTCTCGCCCTCGAACTCGACCTCGCGGCCGCCGTTGAGGAAGTAGGTGACGTGGGGGTACTTCTCGGACTCGGCGACGCGCAACTGCGTGGCGCCGGCGTCGGCGAGGACGTCCCCGAGCGTGTCGGTCGGTTCGTTCGGCGGGAACGCGACCGGGAACGGGAAGGTCCGGTCGTACTCCGTCATCGTGACGAGTTCGACGTCGGGCGGGTCGGTCGGGAACGGCCACTCGGGGTCGACGTCGCCGAGCATCCGGACGAACTGGCGGGCGCGGTCGGCACGGAAGTTGAACCACACGACCGCATCGCCGTCGGCCGGCGCCGGGTCGTCGGGGCCGGTCACGAGGGTCGGCTCGACGAACTCGTCGCTCTCCCCGCGGTCGTAGGCCGCCTCGACGGCGGCGACCGCCGACGGGGCCTCGTGGGGGGCCTCGCGCCCGACGACGGCCTCGTAGGCCCGGCGGGTGCGGTCCCAGTTCCCGTCCCGGTCCATCGCGAAGTAGCGTCCGATCACGGTGGCGACGTCGCCGGTGCCGGCCGCCTCGACGACCGCCTCGAGTTCCGCGAGCCGGTCGGCGGCGGCGTAGGGGGGCGCGTCCCGCCCGTCGGTGAAGGCGTGGGTGACCGCCTCGACGCCGCGGTCGGCGGCGAGTTCGATCAGGGCGTGGAGGTGGTCCTGGTCGGCGTGGACGCCGCCCGTCCCCGTCAGCCCCATCAGGTGGACCCGTCCGCCGTGCTCGGCGGCGTGCTCGAACGCCCCGGCGATGGCGTCGTTGTCCGCGAACGGCTCCGCGTCGTCGACGGGGTCGCCGCGCCAGGCCGCGATGGCGTCGGAGACCCGCGTGTACGCCTGCTTGACCACCCGGCCCGCGCCGAGGTTGAGGTGGCCGACCTCGCTGTTGCCCATCTGGCCCTCGGGCAGACCGACGCGCCGGCCCGACACGTCGAGCGTGCCGTACGCGCCCACGGCCGAGAGCCGGTCGAACGTCGGCGTGTCCGCGGCCGCGACGGCGTCGCGCCGCCCCCCCGCGTCCGGCGCGCTGGCGCCGTCGCCGATCCCCCAGCCGTCGAGAACGACGAGTGCGGCCTCCATACCCCACACCCCAGCGCCGGCGAAACAAGTAGGGTTCGTTTCCGCCCCCGCGGCCCGCGTCCGGGGCGCGGATGACGGCCGACGCCGTCCCGACGACAGCTTTTCGGCGCCGCCGGGGCGACGGAGGGCATGGATCGGCCCGTCCCCGACCGGTACGTCGAACGCTACCTGGGGACCGCGCCGAACCTCGTCGCGCTGGTCTGCATCAACGCGACGGCCTTTCTCGTCGGCGTCGGCTTCTACGCGACCGCGACCGAACCGTACGGCCGCCGGCTCGCGGAGGTGCCGGTCCTCCTCTACCCGCTGTACGCGGACTCGCCGACGGCGCTCGCGCTGGCGACGCTCGCGCTGGCGACGCTCCTCCCCGCCCTCGGCCGGCCGCTCGACGAGGCCCCGGTCAACCGGCCGCTCGCATACCTCCACACCCTCGCCGTCGCCTGGCTCGTGAAGTACGGCCTCTGGACCGGAGCGGCGCTCCTCCGACGGCCCGACCGGTACCTCGGGGCGCCGGACGCCCTCTGGGCGTTCTGGGGCATCACGATCACGCATCTCCTCTTCCTCCCCGAGGCGTACCTCGTCTCCCGCGTCGGCCGGACGACCCGGGGCGCGCTGGGCCTCGCGCTCGCCCTCCTGCTCGCCAACGACGCGCTCGACTACGCCCTCGGCTACCACCCGCCGCTCCGGTACGATCCCGGCCTCTCGCTCGCGGCCCTCTCGGTCGCGCTCTCGGCGGGCGCGGTCCTGGTCGCCGCGCGCGCGCTCGCCCCGCTGGACGGCGCCGGACGCAGTTCTTAAACCCCGCCGCGACTACCCTTCGGACATGGACTCCGCGGTGCTGCTGGATCTCCTCGGGAACGAGAACCGGCGGCGTATCCTCCGCCTGCTGGCCCGGAAGCCGTGCTACGTGACCGAGATCAGCGAGTACCTCGGAGTCAGTCCGAAGGCCGTCATCGATCACCTGCGGAAGCTCGAGGACGCCGGCCTCGTCGAGAGCCGGACCGACGACCGGCGGCGGAAGTACTTCCACATCGCCCGGAACCTGCGCCTGGAGGTCCACGTCTCCCCGCACCGGTTCGGGACGAAAAGCGCCTACCCGGCGAACCCGAGCCTCGACATGACGGGCCGGTGTCGGCACCTCTCGTTCGACCTCCCGCGGGCCGAGTCCGACGACGTCACCGACCTCGCACGGGAGTTCGACCGGCTCAAGGACCTCGAAAACGAGCTGTCGCTCGCCCAGCGGTGGGTCTACGGGCGCATCACGGACGTGCTCGACACGCTGAACGAACTCATCGGGAACGACGTCGACGGCCGGTTCCACGCCGAGGTGCTCGCGGCCGTGGCCACGGACGTCCGGTCGGTCGAGGACGTCGCCGGCGAGGTCGACGCGTCCCCCGAGGCCGTCGAGGACGCGCTCCGAACGCTCGCCGACAGGGGCATCGTCACCCGCGACGCGGACGGCTGGCGGATCAGGGGCCACGGGTAGGCCCCGACCGTCCAGCCCCCCGGCCGCGCGTCGCCCGGCTGCGCCGTCTCCCGGGACGACCACGCACAGTCGCCGCTCCCCGCCGCTCTTCCCGAAAAAAACCGCCCCCGCGGGCCCCGCTGGCCCGCGCGGGCGTACGTCCGCGATCGCGAACC
>JBDGPV010000112.1:0-4704 GCA_042219485.1 Haloferacaceae archaeon | reverse complement strand
ATGGACTCCATTTTCTCGACGCCCTCGGCGGTCTTGGTGTTGATCAGCGGGCGGATGTGGAGCACGCCCGGGCCGGCGTGGGCGTAGAAGCACGCGAACGTGTCGTGCTCGTCGAGCACCGCCTGGAAGTCGGCGACGTACTCGGGCAGGTGCTCGGCGGGGACGGCGGTGTCCTCGATGAACGCGATGTGCTTCTCGTCGGTGGTGCGGCCGAGCAGGATGGGGAGGCCGGACTTGCGCATCTTCCAGAACCGCTCGCGGGTCTCGGCGTCGTGGGCCTCCATCGCGTGGACCGCGCGGACCTCCGCGTCCGTCGTCACCCCGCCGGTCGGGTCGGCCTCGGTCTCGGCCCCGGGCGCCCGGTCGGCGACGAGGTCGGCGACCCGACGCCGCCCCTCCGCGTCGTCGTCGGCGTAGAACTCCACCAGCAGGACGGCGTCGGTCCCCTCGGGAAGGGTCGCCACCACGTCGGCGAACTCCGCCGTGTCCCGGGCCAGGTCGAGCAACACGTCGTCCATCACCTCGACGGCGGCGGGGTCGTGTGCGAGGATGGGCTCGACGTCCTCCATGGCGTCGAGCAGCGAGTCGTAGGTCAGGAGGCCGATGGCCTTCGTGTTCGGGATGGGTTCGAGCGACACCGTCGCCTCGGTGACGACCGCGAGGGTGCCCTCGCTGCCGACCATCAGGCGCCCCAGGTTGACCGTCTCGCGGTCGTCGTCGGGGTCGTTCGCCCGCCGGGCCTCCTCGATCAGGACGTCCAGGTTGTACCCCGATGCGTTGCGCTTGATCCCCGGGAACGCCGCCTCGACCGCGTCGGCCTCCTCGTCGATGATCCGCTGCACTTCGGCGTACAGGCGCGCCTCCAGGTCGCCGTCGGGGTCGGCCCGGGCCGCGAGGTCCTCGAGGGTGGTCTCGCCGAGGGTGGTGACGGTGCCGTCGGCGAGGACGACCTCGAGTTCCTCGACGTACGCGTCGGTCTTGCCGTACTGCAGCGAGTGCGATCCGGTCGAGTTGTTGCCGATTGCGCCGCCGAGGACGCTCTTGTCGCCCCACGCCGGGTCGGGCGCGAACTTCAGGCCGTGCTCTTCGAGCGCGGCGTTCAGGTCGCCGAGCCGAACGCCCGGCCGGGCCGTCGCCGTCCGCCCCTCGGGGTCGATCCGCTCGATCCCGTCCATGTACCGGGAGAAGTCGAGGACGACGGCCTCGTTGACGGCCTGTCCGGCGAGGCTGGTGCCGCCGCCGCGGGGGAGGAGCGGGATCTCCCGGTCGGCGCAGTACGCGACGACGGCGCGCACGTCCTCGGTGGAGGCGGGGAAGACGACGCCGATGGGGGTGACCTCGTAGGCGGAGGCGTCGGTGGCGTACAGTTGCCGGGTGTAGGTGTCGAAGCGGACGTCGCCGGCGACCCGCTCCCGGAGGTCGGCAACCAGGCCCGGGCGCTCGACGTCCTCGCCCCGGTAATCGTACTCGGCCCGCGCGTCCGCCGCCGGATCGGTCCCCGTCGGCCCGTCGTCCGGGCCGCCTCCCTCGGTCGCCATGTCGTCGTTCTCTCCGTCGCCAGGAGAAAAAACCCGGCGGCTGGAACGGGGCCGGCGGTCGACCTGTCGCCCGGCGCTCGGCGCCCGGTGGGCGGACGGAGGGCGAGGCTTCCGGGCCCGTCCCGGGTGGTCGCCCCGACCCGGCCTGGCGACGCCCGGTGGGCGGAGGGGAGGCTCCCGGTGGCCCCCGACGGCGCCGGACGCCCGGCGGCGGGGCGCCCGGCGACTGGCGGCGGAACGCACAAGCGGCCGGCGCGGATACCCGGTGCCATGACCGACACGGACGCGGCGACGACGCTCGACCGCTTCCGGGCCGGCCTGGACCGCCACGGGGTCGAAGTGACCGACGCGACGCCGGGGACCCTCGACGCCGCCGTCGGGGCGGCGGTCGAACCGCCCGCCGTGGGCGCGCCGCTTCCGTTCGAGGACCTGTCGCTCCCCCCGTCGGTCCCGACCGATCCGACGCCGGCCGCGCTCGATGCGGCCCGCACCGGCGTCACGGCCGCCCGACTCGGGGTCGCCGACTACGGGAGCGTCGCGCTGGCCGCGACCCCCGAGGGGGACGAACCCGTCGCGCTGTTCCCGGCCCGTCACGTCGTCGTCCTGCGGGCGGCGGACGTGGTGCCCGGGATGCGGACGGCGCTCGCGGAACTCGGCGACCGCGCCCGCGAGGACGCGGCGAGCCACGTGCTCGCCACCGGGCCGAGCGCCACCGCCGACATGGGCGGGCTGGTCTACGGCGCCCACGGCCCCGAGGAGGTCCACCTGGTTCTCGTCCGCGACGGCGGGGACGGGGGGAACCGGCCGTGAGCCGCGCGGACAGGGCGGCCGAGATCCGGCGGCTCCTGGCGGCGGAGGGCGACGCGGTCCGCGAGAACACGACGGGGTTCAACCGCGGCCGGTACGAGACGACCGCCGACCTCGACGACTACGGGGCGCTCAAGCGGGAGGCCCGCGAGATCAAGGAGGACGCCATCGAGCGGCTGCCGGCCCTGATCGACGAGTTGCGCGACAGCGTCGAGGCGAACGGCGGCCGGGTGTACGTCGCCGACGACGCGGCCGACGCCGACCGGTACGTGAGCCGGGTGGTCGCGGACGCCGGCGCCGAGCAGGTGGTCAAAAGCAAGTCGATGACGACCGAGGAGATCGACCTGAACGGGGCCCTGGAGTCGGCGGGCGCGTCCGTCGTCGAGACCGACCTCGGCGAGTGGGTCCTCCAGCTCGCCGAGGAGGCGCCCTCCCACATCATCGCGCCGGCGATCCACCGGTCGCGCGAGTCCATCGCCGCGCTGTTCGCCGAGCGGTTCGACCCCGAGGACCCGCCCGAAACCGCCGAAGAGCTCACCGCGTTCGCCCGCGAGCGGCTGCTGGCGGAGATCGAGCGGGCCGACGTCGGCGTCACGGGCGCGAACTTCCTCGCGGCGGACTCGGGGACGATGGCCCTGATCACGAGCGAGGGCAACGCCCGCAAGACGGTGACGGTGCCCGACGTCCACGTCGCGGTCGCGGGGATCGAGAAGGTGGTGCCGACCGTGGCGGACCTCGCCCCGTTCGTCGAACTCGTCGCCCGGTCGGGAACGGGTCAGGAGATCACCTCCTACGTCTCGCTGTTGACGCCGCCGGTGGACTCGCCGACGCTCGACTTCGACGCGCCGGACGCGCCGCCCGGCGACCCCGACGACCGGGCGTTCCACCTCGTGCTCGTGGACAACGGCCGGACGGCGATGCGCGAGGACCCACACCTCCGCGAGACGCTGTACTGCGTGCGGTGCTCGGCCTGCGCGAACTCGTGTGCCAACTTCCAGCACGTCGGCGGCCACGCGTTCGGCGGCGAGACCTACTCGGGCGGTATCGCGACCGGCTGGGAGGCCGGGGTCGAGGGGCTGGACGCCGCGGCCGGGTTCAACGACCTCTGTACCGGCTGCTCGCGGTGCGTCGATGCCTGCCCGGTCGGCATCGACATCCCGTGGATCAACGCCGTCGTCCGGGACCGGCTGAACCGTGCGGGCGAGGGGTCGCTCGGCTTCCTCGTCGAGGGGCTGACGCCCGACGAGGAGCCCGGGGGGATCGACCCGGCCAAGCGCCTGTTCGGCAACGCCGACGCGGTCGCCCGGGCGGCCGGCGCGGCGGCGCCGGTCTCGAACTGGCTCGCCGACCTGTCGCCGGTCCGCCGGGTCGCCGAACGGCTCGTCGGCCTCGACCGCCGGCGGGAGCTCCCGACGTTCGAGCGGGAGACGCTCGTCGAGTGGGCGGCCGACCGCGAACCGCCGGCCGATCCGGTTCGCGAGGCCGTCCTCTACCCCGACCTCTACACCAACCGGATGCTGGTCGATCGCGGGCGGGCCGCCGTCCGAACCCTGGAGGCGCTGGGGGTCGACGTGCGCGTCCCGGCGGCGCCCGAGAGCGGCCGCGCCCCCCTCTCCCAGGGGATGATCGCGAGCGCCGAGCGGGCGGCCGACCGGACGCTTGACCGCCTCGTCCCGCACGTCGCGGCCGGGCGGGACGCGGTCGTCGTCGAGCCCTCCGACCTGGCGATGTTCCGGCGCGAGTACGCGACCCTCCTGCCCGAGCGGGCGGACGTCGGGACCCTCGCCGACGGGAGCTACGGGCTCTTCGAGTACCTCCACGGGCTGCTGGACAACGGCGCCCCGGCCGACGCCATCCGGTCGGCCCCGGACGGCCACCCCGGCGTCGACTACCACCCCCACTGCCAGGGCCGGACGCTCGGCCTGGCCGGTCACGCCGTCGAGGTGCTGGAGCGGCGCGGCTACGACGTCCGCACCACCGACGCGGAGTGTTGCGGGATGGCCGGCTCGTTCGGCTACAAGCGCGAGTTCTACGACCTGAGCGTCGCCGTCGGCGAGTCGCTCGTCGACGAACTCGACCCCGCGCGGGTCCCCGTCGCGACCGGGGCCTCCTGCACCGCCCAGCTGTCCGACCTGCTCGCCGGGCCGGCGCGCCACCCGGTCGACCTGGTCGCGCCGGCGCCCGGCGGTCCGGCCCGCGATCGCCCGGACGGCTGACCGCCGCCGGCCGCGAACTATTAAGGCCCGGGGCGTCGTCCGGCCGGACATGGACGGGACGCCCCAGGAGATCACCACGCTGGTCGGCCGGGAGGTCTACTCGAACAACGGGGTCTTCGTCGGCGAGGTCGAGGACGTCCGCC
>JBDGPV010000105.1:1529-4918 GCA_042219485.1 Haloferacaceae archaeon | reverse complement strand
GCTGGAGGTCCACCAGATGATGGGGCGGGCCGGCCGGCCGGGGCTGGACCCCTACGGCGAGGCGGTGCTGACGGCCAAGAACCACGACGAGATGGACGACCTGTTCGACCGGTACGTGTGGGCGGAGCCGGAGCCGATCAGGTCGAAACTCGCCGCCCAGCCGGCCCTGCGCACGCACCTGCTCGCGACCGTCGCCTCCGGGTTCGCCCGGTCGCGGGCGGGGCTGCTCGACTTCCTCGACCGCACCCTCTACGCCGCCCAGACCGACGGCCGCGGCGAGATCGAGCGGGTGGCCGGCGACGCGCTCGACTACCTCGTGGCCAACGGCTTCCTCGACCGGGAGGGCGACGACCTGACGGCGACGCCGCTCGGCCGGACGACCTCGCGGCTCTACCTCGACCCGATGAGCGCCGCGGAGATCGTCGACGGGCTGGCGGCCGCGGACGACCCCTCGCCGCTCGGCCTCTACCACCTCGTCGCCCGCACGCCGGACATGTACGAGCTCTACCTGAAGTCCGGCGACCGGGAGACGTACACCGAGCTGTGTTACGAGCGCGAGCCCGAACTGCTCGGGCCGACCCCCTCGGAGTTCGAGGACGTCCGGTTCGAGGAGTGGCTCGCGGCGCTGAAGACGGCGAAACTGCTGGAGGACTGGGCCGACGAGACCGACGAGGACCGCATCACCGAGCGGTACGGCGTCGGGCCGGGCGACGTGCGGGGGAAGGTTGAGACCGCCGAGTGGCTGCTCGGCGCCGCCGAGCGGCTGGCGGACGAGGTCGGCGCCGACCCCGCCCCGATCCGGCGCGCGCGGACGCGGGTCGAACACGGCGTCCGGGCGGAACTGCTCGACCTGGTGGGCGTCAGGGGCGTGGGGCGCAAGCGCGCCCGCCGGCTGTTCGAGGCCGGGATCGAGACGCGGGCGGACCTCCGAGAGGCCGACAAGGCGACCGTCCTCGGCGCGGTTCGCGGCCGCCGCGGGACCGCCGAGCGGATCCTGGAGAACGCCGGCCGGCGGGACCCGTCGATGGACGGCGTCGAAGCCGACGGGACCGGCGGGGCCGGATCGGACGGCGGAACCGGGCGCGACGACCCGGGCCGGCGCGGTCCGGCCGACCGCGACGGGGGTCGGGAGCGGGCCGAGGACGACCAGGCCAGCCTGGGTGATTTCGGATGAGGCTGGTCGAGTGTCTCGTCGAGACCGACGACGTGGACGGGTTCGTCGGCGACCTCGGCGCGATCGGCGACCGGCACGGCGCGACGGTCCAGGCGTTCGACGCGCGGTACGTCGTCGGGCGGGCCCACCTGGAGCGGGCGCTCGCGTGCGCCGACCGGGCCCGCGAGCGCGGCGAGGGGATCGCCCGCGAGCGCGGCGTCGAGGTGTTGCTGTACGCCGCCGGCCGGCGGCAGATCGACCGGGCGCTGACGATGGGAATCGGCGCCGGCCGGACGCCCGCGGTCGTCCTCGTCGACGGGGGCGACGAGGCGGCGGCGGCCGACGCGGTGCGGGCGCTCCCCGCGACCGAGCCCGCGTCGACGCTCGGCGAGTACGACCCGGATCGGGTCCGGGAGTTCTTCGGCGTGAGCGACGCGGAACTGGCGGCGGCGGACGGCGACCTCGCGGCGCTCGTCGGCGAGCGGGTGGCGCTGCTCGCCGTCGACCGGTAGGACCGGCAGACCTACCCGCGTGGAGCGGGGCCCCCCGGACGGGATGTTCCCCTGGGGGCACGCGGCGGTCGGGTACCTCGCCTACCGCGGGCTCCGGGCCGCCCGGGGACGGGACGCGCCGACGCCGGCGGCGGCCCTCGGGGTCGCGGTCGGGAGCCAGGCGCCGGACCTGATCGACAAGCCGCTGGCGTGGACGCTCGGCGTCCTCCCCGCCGGCCGGGCGCTCGGGCACTCGCTGCTCGTGGCGGCGCTGGCGGGGGCGCTGCTCGCCCGGGTCGGTGCGGTCCGGGCCCGCCCCGCGGCCGCGACCGGGTTCGCGGTCGGCGCCCTCTCGCACGCGCTGGCCGACGCCGCGGGGCCGGCCCTCGCCGGACGGCCCGCGGCCGCGTCGTTCCTGCTCTGGCCGGCCCTCCCCCTGCGGATCGAGGACGACGGGCACGCCATCCTCGGGATGCTCCGCTCGGTCGAGCCGACTCCGGACGTGCTCGTCGGCCTGGCGCTGACGGCCGCCGCGGCAGCCGTCTGGGTCCGGGACGGGGCGCCGGGCGCGGGGTTCGTGACCCGTCGCCTGCCGGGGCGGGGACGGACGGAGTGAGGGCGGAGCGGTCAGTACCGGATGTGGACCATCACGAGCACGATGGCGAGCTGGAGGACGCCCTGGACGGCCGCCAGCCGGGCGTTGCGCATCCCGATGCGGCCGATGAGGTCGGCGTCGGGGTCCGCCGAGACGGTCTCCAGGTACACCCGGACCTCGCCCGGGAGGAGGACGCCGAATCCGAGCACGCTCAGCAGCGTCGCGATGGCCAGCGCGGCGACGATCTCGGGGGCGGTCATCCCGAACGCGGGGAGGGTGTCGGCCAGCCACGCGGCGTGGCCGACGGCGGCGACCGCGGCGACGGCGAGCCAGCGGCGGTCGCGGAACGCGGAGAACTGGTGGCCGATCAACAGCAGGCCGGGGACGACCATCGCCGTGCTCGTCAGCGCGGTCCACGGCGCCGCGTGCGGGAACGCGCCGACCCGGACGGCCAGGGTGAGCCCGCCGGCGATGGTGACGAGCGCGAGCGACGGCATCAGGAACGTCATCTTCGGGGTGAACCGCCGGAAGACCGCCGCGCGGGTCCGGCCGTCGAGCCCGCCGAGCACCGGCCCGAGGACCAGCCCCATGAACAGGTCGATGCCGGTCCAGAGCACCCCCGCCATCACGTGGACGTAGGTGTGGGCCCGGACGGAGCCGAGGGTCAGCGCGTAGGCCAGCCCGGCGACCGGGACGGCGACGACGGCGGCGGCGAAGGCCGGGTTCGCCCGCTCGGCCGTCCCCCGGACGGTCCCGCGGATGGTCGTCGGCATGGCGGCGGGTCGGCCGAGCCGGCCTTAGGCGTTGGGGGCCGGCGGACGGCCGCCTCCGACGGGGGAAACCCCGGAACGGTCGGCGCGCGACGACGGGATCGGCGGGGCCGCGACGGGCGCGGCGCGACGACGGGCTACCGCCGGCCGTGGACGTCGGTGCTCCCGCACTCGGGACACTGCGTGAGCGTCCCGACGGGGGGGTGGTCGATGCGCGACCAGGCGTCGCTGTCCGGCGAGTCCTCGAAGCCGCAGTTCGTACACCGGAGGGGTGGGTGACTCGCGGACATGCGCGACGGTTGGGCGCGGACGGCGAAACCTGTTTCGGGCGGTGGGGCGGGACCGAGCGCGGAAGGAGGGGGGGAAGGGACCCGATGCGG
>JBDGPV010000105.1:0-1429 GCA_042219485.1 Haloferacaceae archaeon | reverse complement strand
GCGGAAGGAGGGGGGGAAGGGACCCGATGCGGGAGCGGCGAACCACCTATGGGCGTCCGGTCCATGGAAGGGGTGATGAGCACGAAGCCACCGGGCCCGAAGGGCGAGCCCGTGTTCGGCAACGGCCGGCGGTACGCCGACGACCCGTTCGCGTTCCTGCGGGCGTGTGCCGAGGCCTACGGGGACGTGGTTCGCTTCGATCTCGGGCCGATGGAGACGTACATGCTGACCCGTCCGGCGGACATCGAGCGGGTGCTGGTGAGCGAGGCGGGGAAGTTCGCCAAGCCGTCGTTCCAGGCCGACGCGCTCGGCGACCTGCTCGGCGACGGCCTGCTGCTGAGCGAGGGGGACCGGTGGCGCGAGCAGCGCCGGCTGGCGAACCCCGCCTTCGACATGGGTCGGCTCTCGGGCATGGCCGACCGGATGACCGGGTACGCGGAGGCGACGGTCGCCGACTGGACGCCCGGGGAGGTGCGGGACGTGCAGGTGGACATGACCCGCGTCACGCTGGAGATCATCTGCGACGCGATGCTCGGGGTGGAACTCGACCCCGAGCGGCGCCGGACGATCCGGGAGAGCCTCGAACCGCTCGGGGAGCGGTTCGAGCCCGATCCGCTCGGCTTCGTCGTCCCCGACTGGGTGCCGACGCGGGAGAAACGCGAGTACGACCGGGCGCTGGGCACGATGGAGGACCTGATCGGGGAGATCGTCGCCGAGCGGCGGGGGACCGAGGGCGATCCCGGGGCGGAGGGGGGACCGAGCGACCTCCTCTCGATCCTCCTGCGCGCCCAGGGGCGGGGCGAGGCGGACGACGAGGCGATCCGCGACGAGGTGATGACGATCCTGCTCGCCGGCCACGACACCACCGCGCTGACGCTGACCTACGCGTGGTACCTGCTCTCGGCGAACCAGACCGCCGAGCGGCGGCTCCACGCGGAGGTCGATCGGGTGGTCGACGGCGGCGTCCCGACGCTGGCCGACGTGCGGGAGTTCGACGTCGTCGAGCGGGTGCTGAAGGAGGCGATGCGGCTCTACCCGGCGGTCTACGCGGTCTTCCGCGAGCCGAAGGTGGACGTGCGGCTCGGGGGGTACCGCGTGCCGGCGGGGACGTCCGTGATGTTGCCCCAGTGGGTCGTCCACCGGTCGGCCGACCACTGGCGGAACCCGGACGCGTTCGACATCGACCGGTGGGCGCCCGGCCGGGTCAGCGACCGGCACCGGTTCGCCTACTTCCCGTTCGGCGGCGGGCCCCGCCACTGCATCGGCAAGCACCTCTCGCTGCTGGAGGGGCAACTGATCCTCGCGACGGTCGCCGCCCGCTACCGGCTGGAGTACGCCCGCGACGAGCCGTTCGACCTGCGCGGGTCGCTGACGATGCACCCCGCGGAGCCGATGGAGATGCGGGTGGTCGAGCGGTAGACGGGGCCCG
>JBDGPV010000075.1:0-5031 GCA_042219485.1 Haloferacaceae archaeon | reverse complement strand
ACCCGGGGCCTCTCCCATGCCAAGGGAGTGATCTACCGCTGATCTACGAGCCCGCCGGCGAGTTGAGCGATACCCCGCGTCGGAGATAAGCGCTTCGACTCCCGGTGCTCGACGCCGGTCGGCCCCCCGCGGCGGCCGGCGGCACGCGCGGGCCGACGGGTCCGCGACCCGCCGTCCGTGGCATTGATTAGCACATCCCGTGAAGGGGAACCGTGGGCGATCGCATCACCGAGCGGGCGGAGGCACTCGGGCTGCCGTGGTTCAGCCGGACGATGCGGCTCGGGACGGTCCTCCTGGCGGTCCTCCTGTTCGCCGCACAGTCGCCCGGCATCCCGGCCGCCGATCCGGTGACGGCCCTCCGGCATGCCCTCGTGGGGGCCGCCATCTCGGTCGCCACCGCCGTGATCGTCCTGACCTGGGTGAAGGCGGCCAGCCTCGTCGTCCGGGTGCCGCTGTCGCTCTACCTCTACCCCTGACCCGGCGGCCGTGGCGGTCCGATCGGTCGTCTGACGTATGCACGGATTCCGCCGCCCCGGCAAGGGTTCATAACGGACGAGAGTGTACGTCCGACGATGGCAAACCGAACCCGATCGGACGAGACGGCCGACGGGGAAACAGGAGTCACAGGGGACGAGTCGGCGGGGGAGGCGGACGCGACGGAAGACGGATCGGGAGGGGACGGGGACCGATCGGCGACATCCGGCTATCGGCTCCCGGGCGAACGGGTCGACGACCTCCACGGACTCGCGGATCGGATCGACGACCTCGCGGAGACGCTGCCGCTCGGCGCGGCGCGCCATCACGCCCGGAAGGCCGCCGAAGCCGCCCGGACGGCGGCCGACAACGACGCCCGGCTCATCGCCCGCCGCGCGGCGGTCGGCGAACTCGTCACGGAGCTCCGAACGGCCGCCGACGAGGCCGACAGCACGCGGGTGCAGTACCAGTTGCTGGAGATCCTCTACGAGCGGGCGCTGCCGGCGACCCGGGCGGCGAGCGCGGTGATCTACGACTGAGGGCCGCGCGCTACAGGAGGCCGACCACGAAGTCGACGAGCACGACCGCGGCGGTCAGCGCGACGAGGACGCGGAGGAGCGTGAACCCCGTCGCCTTCGATCCCCGTTGCCGGGCCGCGTTCGCCCGGAGCAGGGTCCCCAGTTCGTCGTAGCGACCGGCGTCGATGAGCCGGTGGGCGCGGTGGGCCTCCTCGTCGGTGAGGCGGCCCTCGCGGCGCATCCGGGCCACCCGCTCGTGGGGGTCCGCCCCCTCCTCGTCGGGCCCGTCGGGCGGGGCGGGGCGGCGCACGCCGTCCGGTCCGCGCCGGGGGCGGGGCCGGGAGGAGCGGTCAGGGCTCACGGAACCCCTCGCACAGCCGTTTTGTCGCGTCGAGCGACGCGTGGCGCAGCCGACTCTGCACGTCGTACAGCGAGGCGCCGCGCCCGGCGTACAGCAGGCGCCAGGCGGCCGAGTGGCGGAGGGTCGCCGGCGTCACCTCCGCGGGATCGCCGCGCGAACCGTCGGCGCGGTGGGGCGCGACGCCGGCGGCCTCGGCGGCCGACCGGACCAGGTCGCGCACCTCCGGGACGGTGACGCGGCCGTCGGCGCCGCAAAACAGCGCGTCCGCGTCGGTCGCCCGGGCGTCGAGGTGGGCGTTCAGCGTTCGGAGCGTGTCGTCGTCGAGAGGGAGCCGCCGGGCGCCGGGCGACCGGCCGGTCCCGTCCGCGACCTGCGCCTCGGCGGGGAGGAAGAGGCTCCGGTCCCGGAGGTTGCTCGCGTCGAGCGCGGCGAGTTCCGCCGCCCGCAGGGCGGCGTCGTACAGCAGCGTAACGGCCGCGTCGTCGCGCCGGGCGCGGGCCGCGGGGCGGCCGTCGCGGTAGCAGGCCTCCCGGAGGGCCCCGACCTGTCCGGGTTCGAGCCACCGCCGGGCCCGGCGGTCCGGGGAGTCCGAGTCGGCGGGCATGGTCGGTCTCGTCGGTGCGAGGCGTGTCGGCCCCTTGAATGTTGCAGTCGGGAGCGGGGCCCGCCGCGCCGGCTCACGCGACGCGGGACATCGACGCGCTCGCGGCCACGATGACGAGGCCGGCCGCGACGAGCGCCGCGAGGCCGACCGCGAAGCCGCCGGTCGCGTCCCGGAGCGCGCCGAGCACGAAGGGGCCGGCGAACCCGCCGATCTCGCCGACCGCGTAGACGAAGCTCACGGCCGTCGCGGTCAGGGCCGGGCCGATCCCGTCCATCTCCACCGGCAGGGTCTTGATCATCGGGGAGAGCCCGCCGAGCCCCAGCCCGGTCAGCGCCACCATGGCGACGACGGCCGGGAGCGCGCCCGGGCCGACGAGGAGGCCGGCCGTCCCGGCGGCACACAGCAGGCCACACCCGCCGAGCGCTCCGCGCCGGCGTCCCCAGCGGTCCGAGAGCGGCGGGATCGTCACCGTCCCGGCGATCTGTGCGCCGACCAGCAGGCTCGTGATCAGCCCCGCCACGTCGGGCGAGAGCCCGGTGCCCTCCAGCACGACCGCGAGCCAGCCCCGGAGCCCGTGGTTGACGAACAGGTACATCGTGCCGACGACGACGAGCAGCCGCATGTCGCGGTGGGAGAACAGCCGGACCAGGTCGCGCCGGGCCGACTCGACGGTGAACCCCCGATCGTCGGCGGCGGCCCCGTCGCCGTCCGCGGCCTCGCCGCGGTCGTCCGGTGTCCCCGATCCCGTCCCCTCACCCGCCGCGTCCGCGGCCCCCGGCTCCGCGTCCCCGTCGGCCGCGCGCGCGCCGAGGCGGGCGTAGCCGACCACCGCGACGATCCAGACGGCCGCGTACCCGAGGACGACCACCCCGGTCGCCAGGAAGATCGGTCGCCAGCCGCCGAAGACCGGTTCCAGCACCGGGCGCGCGAGCCCGAAGGCGGCCATCGACCCGAGCGAGGAGCCGACCTGGTAGACCGACGACATCGTCCCCGTCCGCTCCGGCGGAAACAGCTCCGCCACGAGCTTCGGCAGGCCGAACGTGATGCCCGTCCCGAGCGCGCCGAGCACCAGCGTGGGGACGAGGAGGGTCAGGAAGCCACCGGCGATCCCCCGGGCGATCTGGACGAGGCCGAACCCAACGAGGCCGATCCCGATGGCCGTGCGGGCCCCGACGCGGTCGATGAGGAGGCCGCTGGCGAGCCCGAGCGGGATGTAGACGAGCGGGACCGCCCCGACGACCACGCCGGCCTGCGTCGTCGAGAGCCCGAACTCCGAGATGACCGGCGAGAGCAGCGCGGGCAGGGTGAACCAGACGAACGTGTAACAGGTGTAGCCGAGCGCCCCGAGGCCGAGCAGCAGGTACTCCGCCCGACCCGCCGCGCGTGCCATGCGGCCGGGTGGACAACCGGGATCGATGAACGTTTCGGAACGGGGCAGGGGGAGCGACGGACGGCCCGCGCAGGGTCCCGCGGGCGGACGGGCGGACCGCCCCGGCCCCGACCGCGGCGGCCGGGGGCGACCCCGACGGGAAGACCCATCACCCGGGCGCCCCGAGGGCGACACGATGGCGCCGGACGACCCCGACGCGACCGCGGTGCTCGAACACGGCGACGAGTGGGTCCACCGCCGGACCGGCGAGCGCCTGGCAACCGGCCTCTCGGCGGACGAGCGGACGATCGCCGACGTGCTGGATCCCGACGCCTACTCCCTGGAGTGGACCTGTCCGGTCTGCGGGGAGACGTGGCTCGGCGACGAGATCGACCACGAGGACGACGAGTTCGCCCGCGACGGGACCGACACCGTCCACGTCCCGTGTGCGGACGGGACGTGAGGTCGGGCGCCGGAGGGGAGCCCCGGCGCCGGAACGGTTATATGAACACCCGTTCATACGCCGGTCATGCACCACACGATCGGCCGGAGGGCGGCCAGCGGTCGGCGGCGGGAGGTGGGGATCCGTGGCTGACGCCGACGACGGTTCCGAACTCGACCCGGCGACCCGTCGGCGGGCCGTCCGCGACCGGTACGCGGACGTCGCGACCGACGAGGGGGGCTGTTGCTCCGGGGACGCCCGCTGCGACGACGGGCCGTCGGCCGACGCGGTCGCCAGGCGGATCGGCTACTCGTCGGCGGACCTCGACGCCGTGGCGGGCGAGGCCAACCTCGGACTCGGGTGTGGCAATCCCGAGGCCATCGCGGCGCTCGAACCGGGCGAGACGGTGGTCGATCTGGGCGCCGGCGCCGGGTTCGACTGCTTTCTCGCGGCGCGAGAGGTCGGCCCGTCCGGGCGGGTGATCGGCGTCGACATGACCCCGGAGATGGTCGAGAAGGCGCGCGCGAACGCCGCCGAGAACGACCTCGACGCCGTCGAGTTCCGCCTCGGGGAGATCGAACACCTCCCGGTCGCGGACGCGACCGCCGACGCCGTCATCTCGAACTGCGTGATCAACCTCTCGCCGGACAAGCCGCAGGTCTTCCGGGAGGCCTACCGGGTGCTCCGCCCGGGCGGGCGGCTCGCGGTCGCCGACGTCGTCGCGACCGACGAGGTGCCGTCCGACCTGCGGACGGACCCCGGGGCGGCCGCGGGCTGCGTCGCCGGCGCCGCGACGGTCGACGCCCTGGAGCGGATGCTCGCGGACGCCGGGTTCGTGGAGAGGGAGGTCGCGCCGCGGGACGACGGCGGCCGGATCGTCGAGGAGTGGGACGACGACCGCTCGCTCGGCGAGTTCCTCGCCGCCGGCCGGATCACGGGCCGGAAGCCGACGGAGTGAGGCTATCGCGGACACGCCGGGAGGGTCGCCAGTGCGACCCCGACCCGGGCGCCGAAGGCGCCGCGGAGCGCCTCGATGAGGCCGGGGCCGAACCGCGCCGCGGCGAGCGCCAGCAGGAGGAGGAATATCAGGCCGAGCAGCCCGACGAGCACGAGCAGTCGGGTCGGACGGATCCGGTCCGCGTCGGACATACCCGGAGGCCGCGCCTCGGGATCATAAAACGTCCCCCCGTTCCGGCGGGTAGTGTTCAGATAAGCCGGCGAAGTTAGGACCACCTCGAAAGCCCCGAGGCGCTGGCGTCGGGG
>JBDGPV010000073.1:0-5032 GCA_042219485.1 Haloferacaceae archaeon | reverse complement strand
CCCCACCGGCCGTCCCCGGATTCGGCGGCCGCCGCGGCCGCGTCAGGGCCAGTCGTCGGTCGCCGGCGCCCGGACCAGGTTCCGCAGGTCGGCCGGGTCGCCGCCGGACGCGACGACGCGGGCGTTGTCGGCGGCGATGTCGGCCATCCGCTCCCAGTGGCGGGGCGTCGAGCCCCCGACGTGGGGGGTGATCAGGCAGTTGTCCAGCCGCCACAGCGGGTGGTCGGGCGGGAGCGGCTCCGGGTCGGTCACGTCGAGCGCCGCGCCGCGGATCCCGTTGCGCGCGAGGGCGCCGACCAGCGCGTCGGTCTCGACCACCCCGCCGCGGGCGACGTTGACCACCACGGCCTCCGGGGGCAGCGTCGCGAGCGCCGCCCCGTCGATCAACCCCTCGGTCTCGTCGGTCAGCGGGCAGGCGATCACCAGGTAGTCCGTCCGAGCCAGCGCGTCGTGGATCGCGTCGAACCCGACGACCTCGTCGGTCGGCCCGCCCTTCGCGGGGGTGTAGCGCACCCCCAGGGTCTCGACGCCGAACGGCTCCAGGCGCGCGACGACCTCCGTCCCGATCGATCCCAGGCCCACGACCGTGACCGTCGAGCCGCCGAACTCCTCGGCCCGGTAGTGGCGCCACTCCCGGCGCTCCCGACGGCGGTAGCCGACGTGGAGCCGCCGGGCGAAGGTGAGGAGGTAGCCGAGCACCTGCTCCGCGATGCCCGGCGCGTGGATGCCCCCGGCGTTGGTCAGCGCGACCCCCCGCTCCGCGAGCCGGTCCGCGGGCAGGTGGCCGGTCCCCGAGAAGACGCAGGCGAACAGCCGCATGGCGCCGGCGGCCTCGACCAGGCCGTCGTCGAGGCCGACGCCGGTGACGACCGGCGCTCCGGCCGCGAGCGACCGCTCCTCGGCCGGCGTCCGGGCCAGCGCGACCTCGAACCCGTCCAGCCGGTCGCGCAGTTCCGCCGCGTACGGTTCCATCGCGAGCCCCTCGGTCCCCTCGCGCAGGACGAGGACGTCGGGGGCGTCCGCGGGCCGTCCCATATGCCCCCCTCGCACCCGTGCCGTTAGGTCGTTTCCCCTGCGGCCGTCGCCCCGCCGGTCGCGGGCCGCCGCCGCGCGCGCCCGCAGTTCTCACGATCGATACCGGGCCCGTCAGACTTAGGTCGTGTGCGGGCCGTCGGGCGGATATGTCCCGCCCGGCCGCCGGCCTCGCGGCGGCGCTGGTCCTGGCCGCCGTCCTCGCCCCCGCCGCCGTCGCGCCCGCGGCCGCCGCCGGGCCGTCGGTCGAGGCGACGGTCGGGGGGACCGCAATCGACGGCGCGCGGGTGGTGGTGACCGCCGACCCGTCGCTCCGAATCGACGCCTCGGCCGATCGGCCGATCGACGCCGTCGCGGTCCGGGTCGACGGCCGGCTGGTGCGGTCGTTCTCGCCGAACGCCACCACGGTCGATCGGACGGTGCCCCTCGTCCTCGACCGGGGCGACAACCGGGTCGCGGTGTCCGTCGAGGCCGGCAACCGGACGGAACGCCTCGTCGGGACCGTGGCGAAGGACGCCGTCGCCCCGCGGGTGGCCTTCACCGCGCCGTTCTCGTCGTCGCCCCTCGCCGGCCCGCCGGGGATGACCCGCGTGGACCGGCCGTCGGTCCGGCTCGCCGGCGACCTGATCGACACCGCCGGCGCCGCGGCCGTGACGATCACCCACACCTACACGTACACGCACGCCGGGAACCGCGAGCGACACCGCCGGACCTACTCGATCACCGACCCGGGGGCGTCGTTCAGCCGTCGGCTCTTCCTCGGCCTCGGCACCAACCGGATCCGGGTCCAGGTCAGGGACCGGGTCGGGTACGCCCGGACGTACGAGTTCGACCTGAAGATGCACGACAGCGACCCGCCGAACGTCCAGTTCGACCGGGTCGAGCGCGTCGACAACGGCTCCCGGGTCCGGGTCGCCGGCACCGTCGACGACGACGTGAAGGTGGACACCGTCGCCGTCACCCGCGGGTACGGCAACGCCGAACGGCTCCTGGTCGAACCGACGACCCGCGAACCGGACCCCGACCGGCGGTCGGTCCGCTTCGAGGCCACCGTGCCGGTCGCCCCGCGGACGGGCCGGGTTCGGATCGTCGCGACCGACGTGGCGGGGCGGTCCGCGGCCCGCGAGCTCCCCGACGAGTTCGGCCGGCCCGCCGTCCCGGACGTTCGCATCGCCGGCGCCCGGATCGAGGACGGGCGGGTCCGGGTCCGCGGGACCGTCGAGGGGGGCGAGATCGAGCGGGTGGTCGTCGAGACGACGACCGCCGACGGCGAGCGGATCGGCCTGGCGACCGTCCACGACGGGGCGGCCGTGCGCCGCGTCGACGTGGACCGGCGGCTCGGGGCCGCCGCCGACGGCCCCACGGTCGTCCGCCTGCGCGCGGTCGATGCGACCGGAACCGAGCGCGTCGCCTCCCGGACCGTCGGCGGGCCGACCCCGACGCCGACGCCGGCCGCCGACCGCCCGGCGACGGACGGGGCCGCGGGGACGCCGGCGTCCGGGTCCGCGCCGTCGCTCCCGGGGCCCGACTCGCCGGTGCTCGCGGCCGGCGTCGGGGCCGCGACGGTCACGGCGCTGGCCGGCGCCGTCGTCCTCCTCTTCCGGTGACCGCCCGCGTCGACCGCGGAGGCTCCCGCGTCCGGTGGTGCCCGCGCGCCGCCGTGGCCGGCCGCCGCGGACGGACGACGTTTTGTACCTCCGGCCTGGAGGGCGCCCATGACGCGCCGCCTGGTCTCGTTCCGGGACACGGATCCGGTCGCGGACGTCTTCGCCGCCGCCGACCTCGACGTCCGCGAGGTACCGAAGGGGAAGTACGACGCCGAGACGCTGATCGACCACGCCGCGGGCGCGGAAGCCCTCTTCGTCCACTCCGAGAACGAGTACGGCCGGGCCCTGTTCGAGGCCGTCGAGTCGCTCCGCGTCGTCGGCAAGGCCGGCTCCGGCATCGACAACATCGACGTGGACGCCGCGACCGACAGCGGCGTCGTCGTCGTCCACACCCCCGGGATGAACGCCGCCTCGGTCGGGGAGTTCACGGTCGGACTGCTGGTCGCCCACTGGCGGCGGATCCCGGCCGCCGAGCGCCACCTGCGCGACGGCGGCTGGCGGTCCCCGTCGTGGTGGGGGACGGAACTCCGGGACAAGACCGTCGGCCTGGTCGGCCTGGGGGCGGCCGGCACGGAGACCGCAAAGCGCCTGCGGCCGTTCGGTCCCGACCTCGTCGCCCACGATCCCTACGTCGACCCGGACCACGCGGCGTCGGTCGGGGCGGAACTGACCGACCTCGACGACCTGCTCGGCCGGTCGGACGTGGTCTCGCTGCACGTCCGCCTGACCGAGGAGACCCGGGGCCTGATCGACGCCGACGCGTTCGAGCGGATGCGCGACGACGCGCTGCTCGTCAACACCGCGCGGGCGGGCGTCGTCGACCGCGAGGCCCTGCTCGACGCGCTGGACGCCGGCGCCATCGGCGGCGCGGCCCTCGACGTCTTCCACGAGGAGCCCCCGGACCCCGCCGACCCGCTGTTCGACCACGACCACGTCACCGCCACCCCCCACCTCGCCGGCGCCGGGCGTGAGACCCGGATCGAGATGCTGCGCACGACCGCGGAGGCCGTCGTCGCGGTCCTCGACGGCGACCCGGTCGACGAGCGGTTCGTCGCCAACCCCGACGCGCTCTGACGCGCACACGCCGCGCGGGCCGTTCGTCGCCCGCGACTCGCGCCTGCGCCCGAGGTCCGTCGCTCCGACCCCTCGCGCGATCCGCCGCTCCGAAACGCCCTTGTGGTGTGGGGTTCGCCCGCTCCACATGAGACGGGTCCCCCCCGCGTCGCTCGTCCTCGTCCCCGCGCTCGCCCTCGCCCTCACGCTCGCCCTCCTGGTCGGCCCCGGCGTCGTCGCCGCCGAGAGCCGCGCCGGCGCCGGCGTCTCGGTCGCGCCGGACGAGCGCACCGGCGACCTCACCGCCACCGGCGGGGCCGTGGAGGTGTACGGCGTCGTCGACGGCGACCTCGAGGCGTACGGCGGCCGGGTCGTGATCGCCGAGAACGCGACCGTCACCGGCGACGTGAACGCGTACGCGGGCGTCGTTCGGATCGAGGGGACCGTCGAGGGACAGGTGGTCGCGTACGGGGGACGGGTCGTCGAGACCCCGACGGCGTCGGTCGGCGAGTCGCTCGGGGCCGTCACGGGCCTCGCGCGCATCGGCGGCCGGGTCCGCGGCGACGTCATCGGCATCGCGGGGCGGGTCCGCCTCGACCCGACCGCGACCGTCGGCGGCGACGTGAACTACGAGGGCGCCCTCTCGGCCGCCCCGGACGCGCGCGTCGACGGGCGGGTCCGCCGGCTCCGGGACTTCGGGATCGGGCCGGCCCCGCCCTCGGGCTCCTCGCCGGCGCTGTTCGTCTACGGGCTGCTGGGCAACCTGGTGCTCGGCGCGCTCCTGCTGTCCGGGGTGGACGGGTTCTCCCAGTCCGTCGTCGAACGGGCGGTCCTCGACCCGCTGTCGAGCCTCGGCCTCGGGGTGGCCGCGGCCGTCGCCGCGCCGCTTCTGGTCGTCGCGCTCGTGCTCTCGCTGGTCGGGCTCCCGGTCGGGGTCGTCCTCGCGCTCTCGCTCCCCGCGGTCGGCTGGATCGGGGCCGTCTACGGCCGATTCGCCGTGGGCGCGTGGCTGCTCTCGTACACCGAGGTCGAGACGCCGTGGGCCGGCCTCGCGCTGGGGGTGGTCCTCGTCGGCCTCCTCGGCCTGGTGCCGTACGCGGGGCCGGCCCTCCGCGGCGCAGTGTTCGCGCTCGGCGCCGGCGCGCTCGTCGCGGAACTGCGCGACCGGATCGGCGAGAGCGGGCAGTACTGACGCGCTACGCGGCCGCGCTCAGCGCCTCGTCGAGGTACTCGCTCTCCCACTCCCGGCGGTCGTCGAGTTCCCGGCGTCCCCGGGGAGTGAGCGCGTAGTAGTTGGTCCGGCGGTCGACCTCGCCCTTCTCGACGAGGCCCTTCTCGAC
>JBDGPV010000008.1:0-5287 GCA_042219485.1 Haloferacaceae archaeon | reverse complement strand
CCGGCGGCCGGCGACGGCGGGGTCGCCGGGACCGGCGGCGGGGCGGGGAGCGCCGGGGCGGCCGGGAGCGGCACGCCGGAGGCGGTCGTGCCCTGCGAGGGCCGGGTGACGCTCGCCCTCGACCGCGAGGGGGCGGCGGCGCTGATCGGCGCCGACGTCGAGCGGTTGGCCGCGCTCTCCCGCGGCACCCGGCGCGAGTTCGAACTCGTCTCGCTCCTCCGGCGGGCCGGCAAGCGGTTCCGGCGGTTGACCCTCCGGTCCGGGGGGGCGCTCGACGGCGCGACGCTCGGGGAGGCGGCCGTCCGGGACAGCTACGGGGTGGCGGTGCTCGCCGTGCGCGGGCGCGACGCCGAGGGCTGGACGCTGGTCCCGCGGGGCACCCACGCCCTCGCGGCGGGGGACGCGCTCGTCGTCGTGGGAGCCCGCGACGCCCTCGACCGGTTCGCGGAGGCGGTCGCATGAGCGGCCTCCCCCCGGTCCCGGGGCCGGGCGCGGTCCCGGCGCCCGTCGCGGTTCCGGTCCCGATCGGTCAGGCGGCCGGCGGCCTCGGCGTCGGGGGACTCGGGATCACCCGGACGCTGCTGCGGCTGCTTGCCTTCCTCGCGGTCGCGGCGGTGGCGGGGGGCGCGGTGGCGGCCGTCTACCGGTGGTACGCGCGGCGGCGGGTCCCGCTCGGCCCGGCGCTCCTGTTCGGCATCGGGGTCGTCGCGGTCTACCTCAACACCGTCGGGCTGTACGGCGACGTGCTCGCCGGCGGGGAGGGCTCGCTTTTCACGCCGGCGGTGATCCTGTTCAACGTCGGCTCGCTCGCGATCGGCGGGGTGGGGGCCGCCGTCGGCCGGACGGTCGGCGACCGGCTGGCGACCGACGCGTTCGTGGCCCTCGGGGCGCGGGAACTCGACGCCGAGCCCGGGCGGCTCGTGCGGTCGGTCGGCCGCGTGGCCGCCGTCGAACTCCCCGCCGAGATCGAGGACATGGCGGGGTACGATCCGGTGTCGCCCGAGGTGAAGGCGGACCTCGCGGGCAGGACGCTGCTGGTGCCCCGCCGGCTGAGCGGCGCCGAGCGCCGCGACCGCCTGGTGACCCGGCTCAAGGAGGACCACGACGTCGCCCACGTGGACGTCGAACTGGGGCCGGACGGCGCCGTCGAGTACCTCGCCGTCGGCGCGCGGGTCGCCGGCGTGGGGCCGACGCTCGCGCCCGGCACCGTGGCGTGTACGGTCCGGGCCGATCCGGCGGCCGGCGCCAGCCCCGGGGACGTGGTGCAGGTCTGGCGGAGCGCTCCCGAACCCGAGCGGGTCCTCACCGGGGAACTGCGGGCGACGGGCCCCGACGCCGCGACGGTCGCCGTCGACGCCGCCGAGGCGACCGCGCTCGACGCGTCGACGGCCTACCGGCTGCTCACGCTCCCGGCCGAGCCGCGGGCCGACCGCGAGTTCGCCGCCGCGCTCCGGGCCGCCGACGAGACGATGGGGGTCGTGGCCGTCGCCGCGGGGAGCCCGCTCGACGGGCGCACGGTGGCGGACGCCGACGCGACCGTCGTCGCCGTCGGCCCGGCGGACGGGGCCATCGAGGCCATCCCCCCGCGGGACCGGACGCTCGTCCCCGGCGATACCCTCTACGTGGTCGCCCGGCCGGAGGAACTCCGGCGGCTGGAGGCCCGGACGAGCACGCCGGCGGGGGACGGGGGGACGGGCGCGACCGGCGGGAGCGGGGGCGGCGAGGGCGACGGCGACGACCGGGCGGACGCGCAACCCTCTTGACCGCTCGACCGCGATCCCCGGACATGCGCTGGAAGCTGTTCGCCGACCTCGCGGAGGTCGCCGGCGACAGCGAAATCGAGGTCGAGGTCGAACGCCCGGAGGGCGGGGAGCCGACCGTCGACGACGCGCTGGCGGCCCTGCTCGACGAGCGGCCGGCGCTGGCCGACCGGGTGCTGGAGGACGGCGAACTGCGCGAGCACGTCAACCTCCTTCGTAACGGGCGCAGCGTCGCCGAGGAGGCGGGGCTGGCGACCCCCGTGGAGCCCGGCGACGAACTGGCGATGTTCCCGCCGGTCAGCGGCGGGTAGCGCGATCGGCGCCGGTCAGCCGGCGCCGTCCGGGTCGTCCGGGTCGCCGGTCCCCTCCGATCCGCCGCTCCCCCCGGAGCCGGATCGCTCCCCGGTCCCGGGATCGAGTTCCTCGACCCGGTCGGCCAGCGCCGCCGCGTCCGTGGCCGCGGTCAGGGGATCGACGCCGGCCTCGTCCGCGACCACGCGGACGTGGGCCGCGAGGAGGGTGAGCGCCTGGATGCCCTCCCGGTCGGCCGCGACCGCGTCGGGCCGGTAGGAGAAGGTCGTCTCGACGGTCCGCCCGCCGCGAACGGCCCCGACCGCGAACGCGGAGAGGTCGGGCGCGGCCAGCAGGTCCCGGGCGCGGTCGAGTTCGGCGGCGAACGGCCGGTCCTCTGCCGCATCGGCAGGCTCCGCGTCGGCAGTCTCCGCGTCGGCCCCCCGGTCGGCGTCGGCGCCGCCGGTCGGTCCCTCCCCGTCGGCCGCGGACGGGGGCCCGCACCCGTCGTCGCGGCCATCGTCGTGCCCGTCTCCCATGAGCGGCGGGAGGGGCGGCGGGAGCAAAAGCGCGGGGGACGGAACCGCGGGGCGCGGGGACCGCTATCCCTGGGGGCGCGGCCGCGCGATGAACAGCGTCTGGACGATGCTGAACGGGTCGTACAGCGACTGGTGACACTGGCAGTAGACGTCGTCGGCCTCGCCGAACTTGACCGCGTCCTGGGACTGCTTCCAACCGGGGACACAGCAGAAGTGGGTACACTTGTTCAGCCAGGCGATGGCGCCCCGGCTGGACGCCGCCTGGAGCCAGCTCCGTGCCGCGTCGGGGATGTCGCCCGCGCCGTTCGCCAGCCGCTCGATCATCGGGCTCCGGAGCACCTGGACCGGGATCACCTTTTCGGCGTCCTGCGAGCGCCACTTGCCGGTCGCCGGCTTGCCAACCCCCGGGTTCCCGATGCCGTTGTTCCAGGATTCGTAGTCGGAGAAGTCGTCGATGTTGAGCCGGTCGCCCTCCTCGTACGTCTGGCTCTGCCACTCGTAGCCGGGGTTCGATCCGACCCGGAAGTAGTTGTCGCTGTCGAGGCTCGGCTGGAGGCCCTGGTAGGACTCGATGCCGCAGTACTGGAACCACTCCTGGGAGTAGGTGTGGCCGCTGCCCTTGAAGTCCTCCGAGCGGGCGATCTCGACGGTGATCCCGCCCTGGTTCACCTCCTGGACCTCGGGCCAGACGCCCTTGATGAACCCGTCGCCGTCGATCTCGATCGGGATCATCGGCATCCCGCGGGGCGCGGGCCCGCCGGTGTTCTCGATGGCCCACGACTGGGTGGGTCCCCCGCCGGCGCCCGGCGACCGGGTCGCGCTGTTGATCGCCGCGGCGCCGACCGAACTGACGCCGGCGAGCGTCGCGCCGCCGACGACCCCCTTGACGAACCGGCGACGCCCGGAGTCTTCGGGGTACTTGTCGCTGTCGTCCGCGCTCATGGCCGAGGGGTTCGGTCGTGTGGGCAAAAGCTTGACGAAGTGGGCGACGACGGGAGCGACGCCCGCCCGAACGCGGGGGATCCGGGCGACTTTTGCTCCGTCGACCCGGAACGGACCCGTGACGTACGCAGTGACGTTCGACGACTCGCCGCTCGCCCGCGAGGCCCTCCGGCGCGCCGGGCGCATCGGGGCGGCGACCGGCCACGAGGTCGTCGCGCTGAGCGTCGTGCCGCGCGACCCCTCCTACGCGGCCGAGCGGGGGTGGACCGGCGAGGGGGAGTTCTCGCCGGAGGCCGCCGCGGCGGCGCTCGAAACGGCGGCGCGGGAGGTGGTCGCGGACGCGACCTTCCGGCACGAGACCGTCGGCCCCAGGCCCGCGCCGGGGTACGTCGCCGGGCGCCTCCGATCGATGGCCCGCGACGCGGACGCCGACGTCGTCTTCGTCGGGAGCGAGAACGCCGGGCGGGTCGCCAGCCCGCTCACCAGCGTCGGCGACGCCGTCGAGAGCGATCCGGCCTACGACGTGTTCCTGGTGCGCCACGCCGGGCCGTGACCGTCGCCCGGGACGCGCCACGGCCGCCGCGGCCGCCCCACTCAGGCGTTCCAGGGCGCGTCGGCCGGGTCGACCAGCCGCTCGCGCCGGTCCACCGCGTCGATCCGCGCCACGTCGTCCCGGTCGAGGTCGATCCGCCGGGCCGCGGCGTTCTCGCGGATGTGGGCCGGCGTCCCGGACTTCGGGATCGGGACGGCACCCTTCGCCAGCGCCCAGGCGATCGCCACCTGCGCGGGGGTGGCGTCGTGCTTCCGGGCGACCGCGGCGATTTCCTCGACCTCCGAGACGGCGTCCCGGGCGATCGGACAGTAGGCGACGAGGCGGTGGCCGGCGTCGTCAGCGTACGCGCGGAGCTCCGCCTGGGGCAGGAGCGGGTGCATCTCGACCTGGTGGGCGCGGACCGGGGCGTCGAGGACGTCGCGGGCCTCGTCGAGCAGGGCGGGGGTGAAGTTCGAGAGGCCGAGGTGGCGGGCGAGGCCGCGTTCGCGCGCCTCGGCGAGCGCCGGGAGCGTCGCCGCCGGATCGTACGTGTCCCGGGGCCAGTGGACGTACAGGAGGTCGATCGTGTCGACCCCGAGGTCGTCGCGGCTCGCGCGGGCGCTGTCGAGCAGGGCCTCGCGGCCGAGGCTGTCGTGCCAGACCTTCGTCGCCACGAAGACCTCCTCGCGGCGGACGTCGCTCGCGGCGATCGCGCGGCCCACGGCGGACTCGTTGCCGTACATCCGCGCGGTGTCGATGTGGCGGTAGCCGGCGTCCAGGGCGGCGCGGACGGCCGCGACGCAGTCCTCGCCGCGGAGCCTGTACGTTCCGAAGCCGACGGGGGGCATCTCGTCCGGTCCGGGCATACCCCCGCGTGGGCGGGAGGGGTGATGAAACGGTCGCACGGAAGCGCCGCCGGTCGGCGCCGGCGCGTCCGGCGCGTCGCGCCCGATCGACCCCGTCCGTCGGCCGTCCGGGCGCGGGAGTAGCGGGTCCCGAAACGGTTTTGAACCGGGCTCGCACACGGTCAGTATGCCGACGGAACCCGACACGGGGTACGATCCCTCGAAGGGGCGGAAGTTCGTTTTCGTGACGGGAGGTGTGATGTCCGGGCTCGGGAAGGGGATCACGGCGGCCAGCATCGGGCGGCTGCTCGCCAACGCCGGCCTCGACGTGACCGCGGTCAAGATCGACCCGTACCTCAACGTCGACGCGGGGACGAT
>JBDGPV010000039.1:0-5460 GCA_042219485.1 Haloferacaceae archaeon | reverse complement strand
GGGGCGAGAACGCCCGCATCGTCGTCGCCGCCACCGGCGACGACGACGTGAACCTACTGGTCGCCCAGCTCGCCGAGTCGAAGTTCGATCCCGAGACCGTGCTGGCCCGGGTCAACAACCCCGACAACGTCGACGCGTTCGAGGAGCTCGGGGTCCGGACCATCTCGTCGGTGCTCGCGGTCGCGCAGTCGATGGACAACTACATCGAACGGCCGGCGCTCGCGACCTGGATGAGCGGCCTCGGCGAGAGCGGCGACGTCCAGGAGGTCGAGGTGACCGCCCCCGAGGCGCTCGACCGGTCGCTGGCCGACCTCGACGAGGACCTCCCGTCCGGCGTCCTCGTCGCGCTGGTCGCCCGCGACGGCGAGGTCATGGTCCGCGAGGACGACCTGGTGCTCCAGCGCGGCGACCGCATCACGCTGATCGGCAACACCGACGCCGTCCGCTCGGCGATGGCCTTCTGCCACCCCGAGGACTGACCGCCGACCGCCGACCGCCCGGGCGTCCGGGCGCCGCGCGGCGGCCGTCCCCCTCCCCGTCAGCGCCCCCGGCGCCGACGCGCCCGCGCCAACCGGACGAACGCCGCCCAGTACCCGACGACGAGCGCGCCCAGCCCGTACCAGACCGGTCGCCCCGGCCCGGGCTGCGGGATCGCGCCCGCCGACGCGCCGACCATCGCCGCCGCGAGCCCGCAGACGGCGACGGCCGCGGGCAGGTGCACACGCCACCGGAACCGGCGGGACGCCATGCGGCATGCCCCGGCCGCCTGCACCGAAAGCCTGGCGCTCCCCGGCCGCCCGCGGGCGCTCCCGTGTCGCGCCTCCCGTGCACCGCTGCCGGCGCCGGGGACGCGTCGGGCCCCACGGCCGGAGGGACGATCCGGGCCGGACCGGACCGGGCCGGTGCCCGACCCCCCCACCGAAACGCTCAGGCCGCGCTCCGCCGTACCGCCCGGGGAATGCCCGACAAGCTTCGCGCCGAGACCCTCGGCCTCCGGATCGGGGGGACGTGGATCGTGCGCGGCGTCGACCTCGCGGTCCGGCGCGCCGAGACGCTCGCCGTCGTCGGCCCGTCCGGCGCCGGGAAGTCGACGCTCCTGCGGCTGTTCGACCGGCTGGAGGAGCCCACGGAGGGCACCGTCTACCTCGACGGGACGGACTACCGGACGATCCCGCCCACGGAGCTCCGCACCCGGATCGGGATGGTGCCACAGGACGCCGCGCTCCGGGACGGGACCGTGGCCGAGAACGTCGGGATCGGGCCGCGGCTCCGGGACGAGCCGGTCGACGAGGCGCGGATCGCCGACCTGCTCGACCGGGTCGACATGGCCGGCTACGGCGACCGGCCGGTCGCCGACCTCTCGGGCGGCGAGGCCCAGCGGGTCGCCATCGCCCGGACCGTGATGGTCGACCCCGAGGTGCTCCTGCTCGACGAGCCCACCGCCAGCCTCGACAGCGACGCGGAGGCCCGCGTCGAGGCCCTCCTGTCGGACCTGCTCGCGGCGGGCGACCGGACCGCCGTCCTCGTCACCCACGACGCGAGCCAGGCCGAGCGGCTGGCCGACCGGGTGGCGCGCCTCGAGGACGGGACCGTGCGGGCCGTCGGCCGCCCCGGCGAGGTGATCGCGTGATCGCCGCCGGTTCGGGCGCCCCCTGGGCGGCGGGACAAGTCGGCCTCCCCCCGCAGCTCCGGGACCCGGTCGTGATCGAGGGGCTCGTCCAGGTCGCGGCCGCGAGCGCGCTCGCCGCGGTCGTCATCGGGGTCTCGCGCGTTCGCGGGATCGGCATCGAGCGGGAGCTCGGCGGCGCGTTCGTCCGCGGGTTCGTCCAGGTCGTCGCGATGGGGGCGCTCATCGGCCTGCTGTTCTCGATCCCGCTCGGGTTCTCGGTCCTCGTCCTCGCGGGCATGGTCGGGTACGCCGCCTGGGAGTCGCGCAAGCGGGGCGACGGCGTGCCGGGGGCGTTCCGGGTCTCGCTGACCTCGATGGCCCTCGGCGCCGGCGTCGTCATCGCCACCATGGTGGCCGCGGGCGCGATCCGTCCGACGGTCCGGAACCTCGTCCCCGTCGGGGGGATGATCATCGCCAACGCGATGAAGACGAACTCGCTGGCGCTCGACCGGTTCAAGGGCGAGATCGAGGGGAACCGGGACGAGATCGAGGCGCTGCTCGCCATCGGGGTGCCGCCCCGGGCCGCCGTCGCCGAGCACGTCACCGACTCCGTGCGGGCCTCGCTCATCCCGGTCGTCGACGCGATGAAGACGCTCGGCCTGGTCTACATCCCGGGGATGATGGCCGGGATGATCCTCGGCGGCGCCAACCCCATCTACGCGGCCGAGTACCAGTTCGTCATCATGGGGATGATCTTCGCGGCCGGCGGCCTGACGAGCATGACCACCGGCCTCCTGGTCGGCGCCCACGCGTTCACCGACGCGGCCCAGCTCCGCCGGTTCGAGGCGGCCGAGCCGTCGCTGCTCGGCGCCGTCCGGTCGCTGCTCTGAGGCAGCGCGGCGGTCGCCGGCGCGTCGGCCGGTTCGGATCCCGGCGCCCTCCGACGGTATTAAGCGGCTGTAACGGCAAGGCCGGTGGGATGAGCGACCCGGCGATCGACGTCGTCGAGTTCCTGCTGACGGCCGACGTCTACACCGACGATCGCACGCTGGACGAGAACGACCTGCCGCCCCGCTTCCGCCAGGTGTTCGTCGACGACGGGGCCGCCGGCGCTGACGCCGACGCCGACGCCGGCGCCGACCCGGTCGGGCGGGACCGCGACGACCCCGGGCCGACCGTCGAACGGCCGCTCGTCGTCACCGGCGACGCCGCCCGGCAGGCGACGGGCGTCGATCGTCCCTGGGACGCGGTCTCGGACCTGCTGTTCACCGAGCGCGAGGAGTTCTCCGGGCGGATCTCGCTGACCCAGCCCGAGATGGCCCTCGAGTGGCTCCTCGACCGCGTCGACCGCGAGCGGATCGCCACCAACCCGACGCTCGCGGCCGCCGTCGAGGGGCTGGACGACCCGCCCGTCGACGTCACCCGCGAGGAGGCCCGCGAGCGCACCCGCCCGATCCGGGCCGACCGGGTCTGGATCGACGCCCTCCTGGAGGAGTACTTCGACGAGGAGGAGGACGCCGAGATGCTCGACCTGGTGCAGGTGCGGGCCCCCGAGGAGATCGAGATGACCCTCGACGACCTGGTGCTCACGGCGGACCAGGAACAGGAGATCCGGAAGCTGGTGAAGGCCATCGAGCACCGGGAGTACCTGGCGGAGATCGGCCTGCGCGAGATCGGCAAGCTCCTCTTCGTCGGCCCGCCCGGCACCGGCAAGACCACGGTCTCGCGGGCGCTGGCCCACGAGCTCGGGCTCCCGTTCGTCGAGGTGAAGCTGTCGATGATCACCTCCCAGTACCTCGGCGAGACGGCCAAGAACGTCGAGAAGACCTTCGAGGTGGCAAAGCGACTGTCGCCGTGCATCCTCTTCATCGACGAGTTCGACTCGGTCGCCAAGACCCGGCGGAGCGACGAGCACGCCGCGCTGAAGCGCGCGGTCAACACCCTGCTGAAGAGCATCGACGACGTCTCGCTGATCCGCGACGAGGTGCTGCTCATCGGGGCGACCAACCACCCCGACCAGCTCGACGCGGCGGCGTGGCGCCGGTTCGACGAGATCGTCAACTTCCCCAAGCCCGACCGGGGGATGCGGGCCGACATCCTGGAGGTCGTCACCCGGGAGATGGAGATCGCGGACTTCGACCCCGAGGCGGTCGCGGACGTCACCGAGGGGATGACCGGCAGCGACCTGCGGATGGTGCTGCGCGAGGCGGTGCTCGAAGCGCTCACCGAGGAGCGCACCAGCCTCACGCAGGCGGACGTCCTCGACGCCGTCGAGGACTTCGAGGAGCGGGACAACCTCAAGAACCTCGACATGATCGACGGCAGCTCCGACGCGCTGATCGCCGGCGACGGCGGGCCGGACCACGACGCCGACCACGGGCACGGCGACTGACGGCCGTGCGCGTCACGCTCCTGGGCACCGGCGACACGACCGGCACCCCCACGGTCGGCTGTGACTGTGACACCTGCCGGCTGGCCCGCGAGCGCGGCGTCGAGCGCACCCGCTTTTCGGTTCACGTCGAGAACGACCGGACCGGCGAGTCGCTGCTGATCGACGCCAGCCCCGACTTCCGCCAGCAGTTCCTCGCACGCGACGTGTCGCTCCCGGCCGCCGCCGTGATCACCCACGTCCACTTCGACCACCTCGACGGCCTCGGCAACGCCTACCGGCTGTTCGACGGCCTCCCCGTCCACGCCGCGGACGAGCGCGACCCCGAGACCGGCGAGAGCGTCGCCGGCACCGTCCGCCGGCGGTACGACTACCTCGACCGCGTGACCGTCCGCGCCGAGACGCCCGGCGAGCGGTTCCGGGCGGCCGGGCTCGACGTGCGCCTGGTGCCCGTCGATCACCCGCCGCTCCTGTGCTACGGCGTCGTCGTCGAGGGCCCCTCGGGCGGCCGGCTGGCGGTCACCGGCGACACCAGCTACGCCGTGCCCGAGGCCTCCCGGGCGGCGTTATCCGACGCCGACCTCCTCCTGGCGGACGCGCTCGTCCCCGCCGCGCTCTGTGACCGCCACCCGCTCGGCGGCACCCACCACGACGAGGCGGGGGTCCCCCGCACGTTCGGCACCAAGCACATGACACGCGAGGGCGCGCTCGATCTGGCGGACGCGCTCGACCCCGGCCGAACGCGGCTGGTCCACGCCGCCCACTACTACCCCGCCGAGGAGGCGTTCGCGGAGCCGCTGGCCGTCGACGGGGAGACGTACGACCTGTGACGTGAACCGGCCGGCGGCCGCGCCGCGCAGCGCGGACGTTCGGCGCCGGCCGCGATACCGGCGGCCGTCGCGTCGGACCCGGCCGCGTCGCGCCCGGCCGGTCGCGACCGGGGGAGACGGGGCACGGCGTGCCCGGCGCGGCGGCCGGTCGGTCACTCCGGGGGCGACGCGCCGCCGTGGTCAGCGACCGACCCCGCATCCGTCAGGAGCGGCGAATCGGGGCGCGTATCCCGAAGAGCCTATCGAACGGGTGTGCGTGACGGGGTAACATACTTGTCCTGTGACTGTCGATCCCGATTATGGGTGGAAGAGTCGGTCGAACGGACGGCACGATCCGTATTCTTCACGTGGATGATGAGCCGGACTTCGCGGATCTGGCCGCATCGTTTCTCGAACGGGAGAACGACCGGTTCGTGGTCGAAACCGCCACGAGTGCCAGCGACGGCCTCGACCGCCTCGCTGACGATCGGTTCGACTGTATCGTGTCCGATTACGACATGCCGGGCCGGAACGGCATCGAGTTCCTCGAAACCGTCCGCGAGGACCACCCCGAGCTGCCGTTCGTCCTCTATACCGGGAAGGGCAGCGAGGAAGTCGCCAGCGACGCGATCTCGGCGGGCGTCACCGACTAC
>JBDGPV010000090.1:0-5480 GCA_042219485.1 Haloferacaceae archaeon | reverse complement strand
GTCGGCCTCGGGGTCGCCCGCGGGACGCTCTCGCCGCTCTGGTCCGGCGTCGGCCTGGCCGTCGCCGGGGGCACGGCGGCCGCGGCGTGGCGGGTGCTGGTGCGGGTCCGGCCCGGGGTGCGGGCCGCCGGGCGGGCGGGCCCGCTCGTGGTCTTCGCCCACGCGCTCGACGGCGTCTCGACCGCCCTCGGGGTGGACGTGCTCCGGTACGGGGAGCGGACCCCCCTCTCGCGACTCATCATCGAGGCCGGCCGGGCCCTGCCGACGGCCGACCTCCTCGGGGGCGGCTGGCTGTTCGTCGCGGTCAAACTGGTCGTCGCCGGCGCCGTCGTCGCCGCGCTCGCGGACCTCGTCGAGGAGGAGCCCGCGGAGGGCAACCTCCTGCTCGGGCTCGTCGCCGCCGTCGGCCTCGGGCCGGGCACCCACAACGTCGTCCTGTTCGCCGTCGCGTGAGTCCCTCGCGGGCCCGACGGTGCGAGACGGAAAAATACGATCCGTCCCGTTTTCCGTCCGAAAATTCAGTATTTTCAATTCTTTACGGACACGGGTTCCGAACCGGAACCGTTAATCCGGTTCCGGTTCTACGCCCCGAGCGGAGCGGTACCATGGGACTCATCGACAAACTCCTTCCGAGCAGCGACGCGACGGAGTACGAGTGCAACGACTGCGGACACGCGTTCAGCAAGGCGTTCCGGCCGGAGGAAACGCCGACCTGCCCGAGTTGCGACTCGTTCGACCTCGACGAGGCGTGAGCCGGATCGGCCCGGGTCCGGCGGGACCCGGCGGCGGCCGGACCCGTCGGCGGATTCCCGAGCGGCGGTCGCCCCGCCGCCTTTTTTGAGACGGCCGCGCGAGCGGTCGGCATGGCGAAACAGCCCCACCTGCGCGTGGAGCGGGGCGACGTCCACGAGGTCGCGCTGCTGCCGGGGGATCCGGGCCGGGTCGACCGGATCGCCGCCCGGTGTGAGGCCGTCGAGACGGTCGCCACCAACCGCGAGTACCGGGTCGTGACCGCCGAGTACGAGGGGGTCCCGCTGACGATCTGTTCGACCGGCATCGGGTCGCCGTCGGCCGCCATCGCGGCCGAGGAACTGGCGGCCGTCGGGGTCGGGACCTTCCTGCGCGTCGGGACGACGGGCGCCCTCCAGCCGGGGATCGAGATCGGCGACATGGTGGTCGCCACCGGCGCCGCGAAGATGGAGGGGACGACCAGACGCTACGAGGCCGTCGAGTACCCGGCGGTGCCGAGCCACGAGGCCGTCGCGGCGCTGGTCGGGGCCGCCGACCGCGCCGACGAGGCGGTCCACGTCGGCCCGATCGTCACGGACGACGCCTTCTACGCGGAGGACGACGACGCCGTCGAGGACTGGTCGGCGGCCGGCCTGCTCGCGGTCGAGATGGAGGCGGCGGCGCTTTTCGCCCTCGCCCGCCGCAAGGGGCTCCGTGCCGGCGCGATCTGTACCGTCGACGGCAACCTCGTCGAGGGGACCCAGAAGGGCGAGCGCGACGCGGCCGAACTGCCGCCGAAGGCGCGGGACAACGTCGAGCGGGCGATCGGCCTGGGCCTCGAAGCGGCGGCGGCGCTCGCGTAGCGGGGATGTTGGATCGCCTGGCCGCCCGCGTCGTCGCCCTGGTCCGCCGCCTGCGCCGGATCGAGCGGCGCGAACTCGCCGAGTTCCGGGCGTGGATCGAGCACACCGACAACCTCCGGCACCTGACGGTCGTCCTCGCCGTGCCGCTGCTCATCGGCCTCGTCACCGCCCTCTCGGGGGCCGTCGACGCCGTCTCGTTCCTGCTCTTCCCGCCGCTCGCGGCCGGGACATACACCCTCTTTGCCGATCCCGAGGGGCGGTACTCCACGCCCCGGCGGTTCGTCGGGGGGCTCACCGCGGGGGCGGCGAGCGGCTGGGTGGCCCTGGAGGTGGCCGGGCGACTGCTGTACGGCGTGCCGCCGGACGAGCTGGCGGTCCACGCCCCGAGCGCCGCCCTCGCCGTGTTCCTCACCGCCGTGGTGACGTGGGGGCTCGACCTCGAACTCCCGACGGCGTTCTCGACGTCGCTGCTCGTCCTGACCACGGGCACGACGCGGATCGCCTACGTGGGCGGGATGGTGCTGTCGGCGTGCCTGGTCGCCGGGGCCTTCGTGCTCTGGCGCGACCGGTTCTACGAGCGCCGCGCGCGGTACCTCTACGGCGCCGTCCGCGGCGACGATCACGTGCTCGTGCCCGTCGTCGGGCGGATCGACCGCCCGACGGTCGCGCTCGCCGCGGGGCTGGCCGCCGCCCACGAGGCCGGCAAGGTCGTCCTGCTCGACGTGGTCGACGACGAGCGCATCGCGGCCGCCGAGCGGGCCCTGCTCGCCGAGGGGGGCCCGGCGGGGCCATCCGACGTCGGAGAGGCGGAAGGGGCGGGAGTGGGGGGCCCGGACGGTCGGGACGGACCGGACGCCGGCGCGGGAACGCCCGCGGGAGCCGCCGGAGCGCGCGCGGAAACCGAAACCGGGGAGGGTCCCGCGGGCGCGAGGGGCGGCGGTCCCGCGAGCGAGGGGAGCGGAGCGGCCGCCGACGCTCCCCCGGTCGAGGGGGAGGGGGCCGGGACGGACGGGCGTGCGGACCCGTCCGACGCCGCCGACGCGGACCGGGAGGCGGCGACCCGACGGGCGGCCGACGAGGCGGCCGCACGGCTCGAACGCGAGGCGAGGCGGGTCCGCGAGCGCTACGGGGTGCCCTGCGAGGCCCTCGTCGCCGCCGGGGAGACGGTCCGGGCGACGCTCGCCACCGCGGACGAGGCGGGCTGTGACCTCGTCGCGGCGCCCATCGACCCGGAGGCCGAGGAGCTGTCGCCGCTGGTTCGGGGGGTCTTCGAGGCCCGGATCGACGCCGTCGCGCTCCGGTCGGAGACCGGCCGGGCGTCCTGGCGGCGCGCCCTCGTGATGGTCGGCCGGGGAGGCGAGGCGAGCCACGCGATGATCGACTTCGCCGAGCGGCTGACCGGCGGGGCGGGGACGGTCTCGCTGTGCTCCTGCATCGACAGCGAGGTCGAGCGCCGGCGGGCGGAGAGCCGGCTCGCCGACCTCGCCGAGACGGCGCGGGGGGAGGTCGAGACCCGGGTGACGCGCTCGGGGGTCGAGGAGTTCCTGTCGGCCTGCGAGCGGAGCTACGACCTCGTCGTCATCGGCGCGAGCGGCGACCGCTCGCGGGCCTCGCGGCTGGTCTCGCCGCCCACATACCGCCGGATCGCGGGGCTCGACCTCGCGTGTGACGTGCTGGTCGTGGACTGAACCCCGGGGCGCCCGCTACTCGGCCCCGCGCCCGGCGTCCGATCCGGCCCCCATCAGTTCCTCGGCGACGGCGGCCACCTCCTGCTCGGCGTCCCGGTCGCCGAGCGCCGAGCGGACGAGCAGCCGGCCGCCGATGGTCGCGGGACTGATGACGGTGTCGGCGCCCGCGCGCTTGAGTTTGGTCACGTTCTCGCGCTGGGTGGCGGCGGCGACGATGCGCACCTCGGGGTTGAGCTGTCTGGCGGTCAGGATGGCGAGCGCGTCGGCCGCGTCGTCGTTGGTCGCGGCGACGACGGCCCGCGCGGCGCCGATGCCGGCCCGCTCCAGCGTGGCCTCGTCGCTCTGGTCGCCGGTCAGCACCTCGACGCCGCGGTCGGTCAGCTTCCGGGCCCGGTCCTCGTTGTCGGTGACGACGAGGAAGTCGGTCGCGTCGATCAGTTCGTTCACGACCGGTTCGGTCAGGTCGCCGTAGCCGAGCACGAGCACGTGGTTGTCGAGCAGGTCGTATCCCGTTTCGGTCATGCGTCCGAGGGCCCTCGTGAGCCGGGCTTCGATGGCCGGGGTCAAAAGCACCCCGAGCGCGACCGCGAAGGAGGCGACGCTCACCAGGACGACCGAGACGCCGAACAGCCGCGCCACCTCCGTCTGCGGGGTGACGTCGCCGTAGCCGACGGTGCTGGCGGTGACGACCGTGTAGTAGAAGGCGTCCATCGGGGTGTCGACCCCCTGGAACTGCTCGCGGAGCGCGTACGTCCCGAGGGTGCCGTAGGCCGTGGCGCCGACGAGCGCGGCCCCGGCCGCGAGCTGGACCGGCGAGGGACTGAACGCGCGGTCGAACCGCCGGTGGTTCGCGAGCACCGCCGGCAGTGTCAGGCCCGAGAGCACGACCAGCGGGACGGACGCCGTGCTCGCCTGGAGGAGCCCCTGGACGGCGGTCACCGGCAGGAGGACGAGCGTCGTCAGCCAGCCGAGCCGGTAGCCGCGGCGGAGCAACAGGGCGCTGCCGAGCATCAGGAAGCCGGTGAGCGTCCCCGTGAACCCGACGGTCTGCCTGACCGACAGGGGGACGTAGCGGGCGAGCGGTCCGGTGACCGCCGCGGTGCCGATGTTCGCCAGCCCGGTGGCGACGGAGAGGACGGCGACCACGAACGTCAGCGCGACGGCGGCCCTGACGCCGAGGTAGTCGCGCCGTGCCCGCTCCATGGCCGCCCGAGAGGCGTCGGCGGGACATAAAGGGTCGGCCGACGGGCGGCGTCGCCGGCCGGCGGGCGCTCCCGGACCGGCGGATGCGGGGGCACTTATGTATCCCGGCGCCCAGGCCCGGTCATGGCGGCGTTACCGGTCGAGATCCTCTACGGCCTCTACCTGGGCGCCCTGATCGGCGTGGTGCCGGTGCTCGTCGCGTGGGCGATGGGCTTCCTGTTCAAGTACGTGACCGGGGTGACGGTGCCCGGCCTCGGGGTCGCGGTGCTCGGGGTCGCCATCGCGGGGGCCAACGGCGGGCTGCTGGCGCTGAACGACCCGAGCCTGACCGCGTCGGGCAATCAGATCCGGCTCACCGTCGCGCTGGTGGTCGTCCTCATGGGCTCGTTTTACGCCCACGCGGTCGGCGACCGGCTGGGGGCACAGCTCCCCAGGCGCATCACCCTCCGCCGGATCACCGAGCGGACCCTCTCGGCGGACGTCGTCGAGCGCGTCGGCGGCCGGGGGCAGGTCCGGGTGCAGGTCGCCGGCGAGGTCGGCGACCTCGAAGGGTATCCGCCGCTCCCGGCGGACCTGCGGGCGACGATCGCGGAGAGCGACTACGCGTTCCCGGCCGACCTGCCGCTCGCGGAGCTGGAACGGCGGTTCGTCGACCGGCTCCGGTCCGACCACGACCTCGTGGAGGTGACCGCCAGGCTGGACGAGCGCGCCCGGGCGACCGTCGCCGCCGCGCCGCCGGTGGGCGGGCTCTCGAAGCGGGTGCCGGGCGGCGAGCGCGCGGTGACGGTCCGGGCGCCGATCCCGGCCGGTCTGGCGGCCGGCGATCGGGTTGCGGTGACCGCGGACGGCCGGACCCGGGAGGCGACGGTGCTCGGGGTCGCCGCGGCGCCGGCCGCCCCGCGTGCGGCCCGCCCCGTCCGCCCCCATCGACACCCTCCGGACGTGGCCCCATACCGCCGCTGACTACCACGGATTTCGTGCGTTCAACGACGGCACC
>JBDGPV010000087.1:0-5682 GCA_042219485.1 Haloferacaceae archaeon | reverse complement strand
CGACCCCGCCGACGGGGAAGCCGTAGCCCTGGTGGCCGTCGGGCATGCAGAGGGCGTAGCGGGCGATGCCCGGCAGGTGGGTCGTGTTCTTCAACTGCTGGAGGGTCATGTCGTCGCCGATCTGCTCCAGGAGCGGTTCGCTGGCGAGCACGCGCCCCGGGACGCGCATCCCGTCCTGGCGGGGGATCTCCCAGACGTTCTGCCGAACGCGTTCGAGGGTGATCCCGTCGAATTCGCGGCTGGTCATGTCCCGACAGTTGCACCCAGGAGGTGATAGGCGTTTTCAGTCGCCGGATCCGCCGGCCGGCGGCGCGTCGGCGGCCGATTCCCGGCCCAGGCGGGCGTCCACGGCGTAGGGTCCGGCGCCCGTCACGAGGAGGGCCGAGACGAGGCCGAAGAGGCTGACGTGGGCGAGGACGGGGTCGTCGGGCAGGCCGAACAGCGTGGTCGTGAGCAGCAGGAACGCGACGGCGGCGTTCGCGCGGACGAACGCCCCGACGAGGAGGGCCGTCCCCACGGCGGCCTCGACGACCCCGGCGCCGAACACCCAGAGGGCCGGCGAGACGGGGACGACGGCGGCGAGCCGGTACTTCTCGACGACCGCGTAGGCGGGCCCGGGGTCGAGGAGCTTCTGTGTCACGCCGAGGTAGACGAACGCGACGCCGAGGCCGACCCGGAGGACGACCGGGACGAGCCGTCCGTACGGCTCGATCCGGCGCCGGAGCGGGACGACGAGCCGGCGGTAAAACGGGTCGACCGTGGCGTAGACGGTCCGCTCGTCGGCCGCGAGCGTCTCGATGGCGTCGTCGGCGCTGGGCCGGCCGCCGCCGAGCAGGACCGCCGCGAGCAGGCCGGGGACGAACTCGACCGCGAGCAGGAGGGAGGGGGCGGCGGCGAGGCAGACCAGATAGCACAGGAGCGTCCCGGCGGCGACCAGCCGCGTCGCCAGCCCGAACAGGAGCAGGAACCCCGCCGTGACGCCGAACAGCCGGAGCGCGGCGGCGCCGAGGGCGACCCCGAACACGTCGACTGGCGGGGTGACGGCCGGCGAGAAGAGGTAGCCGGCGAAGCCGGCGCCGACGAGGGGGAGCCCGACCGAGAGCCGGACGAGCCAGGGCAGGAGGTCCCGGTAGCCGGCCAGCGCCCGGCGAGCGGCGTCCACGTCGGCCGCGAGCGGGCGCCGCCCGAGATACGCCGCGGCCCCCCCGACGACGCCGACCGCGCCGCCGGCCAAGAGCGCGACGGCGACGGGGTCCGCGAGGACGGCCGCGAGCAGTTCGGCCGCGTCCCCGGGCCGCCGGCCGTCGGTGACGTACTGCACGTGGCCCGCGGCCACGCCGGGGAGGGCGGCCAGGGCGGCGGCCCCGGCGACCGCGGCCGTCGCGGCGGTCCGGCGTCGCGCGCCGGCTCGTGGGTCCATACAGTCCGCTCGGCCGCCCGGGGCCGTAAGCCCCCCGGACCCCGATCCGACCCCGGATCAGACGTCGAGGACGACGTACGCCCGCCAGCCGTCGTCGGTCGGCTCGACCGCCATCTCGGAGTAGGTGACGGCCTTCACGTCCCGGGCCGCGATCCGGTCGAGCGGGACGCCCCGCGCCGACGCGCTGACGGTCCACCCGCCGTCGGCCCCCTCGCCGTCGCGGTCGCCCGCGCCCCCGGCCGCCTCGACGGTCGCCTCGTTGTCGACGGGGAGCACGCCCCGGACGTCGCGCTCGTAGATGAGCCGGTCGAGGTAGTCGAAGAGGAGCGCCTCGCGGCTCTCGGCGGTCACCGAGACCGCGAACCGCTCCCCGCCCGGCGGCACGTCGTCGCACGACGCGGCCGCGAGGCCGTCGGCGGCGGCCGCGAACGCCGCCGAGAGGTCGGGGCCCGTCGCCTCGACGGCGACGTCGGCGGTGTGCGCCCGGAGGTCGAATCGGCCGCCGGCCATCGGCGGGGCGAGGTCCGCCGGGCTGAAAACGGTGCCGCCCCGCCCCGGGTCCGGGGGTCTCGTTAAGAGTTATATCCCCGTGCGGACTACGACAAGCCGGTGAGCGTCAACGTCGAGAAGGGTGTGGACGCGCCCGGCGAGACCGACCACCTCGACGAGGCCTGGGAGCTGAAAGAGCGCATCCGGTCGGAGGAGGGCGTCCTCAAGCAGCGCGAGGGGTTCTTCCGCAACGCCTACCGCCGCGCGCGCTCCCACCTCCTGTTCGTCGACGGCGACCTCGCGGCCTTCGCCTCCGTCCGCACCGACGGCTACGTCCTCTTCCTGGCCGTCGCCCCGGAGCGACGCGGCGAGGGGTTCGGGCGCCGGCTGATCGCCGAGATCGCCGACGACCACCGGACGGTGACCTGTCACGCGCGGACGACCAACGACGACGCGCTGCAGTTCTACGACCGGGTCGGGTTCGAGATCCAGCGCCGGGTCGACGGCTACTACGAGGACGGGGGCGACGCGTACTACCTGCGCCTCGGCGAGGAGGGCGGGATCCGGGACCGGCTCTCGGAACTGCTCGGCCGCTGACGGCGACGGCGACGGCGGCGCCCGGGGCTCAGGGATCGATCCGCCCCTCGTCGGTGAAGACGGCGTCGACGAGTCGGACGGGCGTGGCGTCGTACGCGGGGTTCTCGACGGTCACGCCCTCCAGGGGTTCGAGGCTGACCTCGGCCGGCGGCCGGAACTCGTTCTCGAAGACGAACCCCTCGTCGATCACCTTCGCGGAGGAGCCGACGACCTGGACCGGCACCCCGACCTCCGCCGCGGTCGCGGCGATGGGGAAGGTGCCGACCCGGTTGTAGAGGACGTCCTCGACGATGCAGTCCATTCCGACCATCACGCGGTCGCAGTCCGGGAGGAGCTCGCCCACGGCCGCGTCCACGAGGAGGTGCGGGTCGACCCCGTCGAGGTCGGCGAGGCGCCGCGCGGTCTTGCGCCCGAGGTAGCGCGGCCGGGCCTCCGTGACGTACCCGGTCAGCCCCACCCCGTCGTCCACGGCCATCTCGACGGCGTCGAGCACCGTCGAGGAGTAGTCGTGGGTGAGGACGGTCTCGCCGTCGACGAACGTCTCCGCGGCGCGCTCGGCGGCCAGCCGCTTGCCCCTCTGGACGGTCTCGACGACGCGCTCGACGGCCTCGCGCGTTCGGCGCTTCGCCTCCGCGACGCCATCGGCCTCGCCGACGACGCTCTCGACCACCTCCCGCTGGGTGTTGAACAGCGAGGCGTGGGAGGGGTTCGCCCCCCGGAGCGCGCTGGAGTTGCGCTCCAGGTCCCGCTCGTAGGCGTCCACGGAGGCGTACTCCCGGTCGGTCAGCGCCGTCAGCGCCCGGGCGGCCTTGACCGCGACCACGGAGGAGCTGTGGGTCTCCATCTGCCGGATCTCCCGGACGGTCTCGTCGATCATGGCGTCCGGTTCCGCCGCCGTCACAAAGGGTCTTCGGGGGGTCACGCGTCGTCCGCCCCGGCGCGACGGGCGTAGAGGAGGACGGCGACGGCGGTACAGAGCCAGACGGCCGCCCCGATGCGGACGGCGAAAGCGGCGCGGGCCTCCCAGGTCGGGAGGCGGACGACCGCGCTCAGCCCCGCGACCAGCGGCGCCCCGAGGAGCACGGCGAGCACGAACGTCGTCTGCATCACCCAGCCGTAGTCGATCCCGTCGGGATCGGCCCGCTCGACGCGCCGTGGCACGCCCCCCGGTTGCGGGCGACGGGACTAATCGCTGCCGGACGCCGCCGGGAGCCCGTCGAGGAACCGTCCCACCGCCCCGTTGAACGCCGCCGGCCGCTCCAGCATGGCGAGGTGGGCGGCGTCGTCGACGACCGCCAGACCGCAGTCCGGGAGGCCGTCGGCCAGGCGCTCGTGGAACCGGGGGGGCGTGAGCCGGTCGTGCTCGCCGACGACGGCGAGCGACGGGACCGCGGCGTCGGCGAGCCGGTCGCTGACGTCGAACGCGTGGCAGGTCCGGAAGTCCCGGGCGGTGACCGCCGGTCCGGTCTCCCGCATCGCCGCCCGCGAGGTCTCGACGGTCCGTTCGTCCGGGTCGTGGAAGAGCCGATCGGGGCCGTGGAGGTACTCGATCGCCCGATCGAAGTCGCGGTCGAGCCACGCCAGCAGGTCCTCGGGGACGGCCAGGCGCGCGCCGGTCCCGGCGAGGACGAGGCCGTCGAGGGGGAGCTCCCGCTCGACGGCGATCCACAGGGCCACCGCCCCCCCGAGGGAACTCCCGATCAGGACCCGGGCGCCGGTCTCGCGGGCGACCGCGACGACGTCGTCGGCGTAGACGCCGAGCGCCTCGTAGCCCGGCCGCGCGTCCACCCCGTCGCTCCCGCCGCGGCCCGAGAGGTCGAGCGCGACGACGGGCCGGCGGTCGGCCAGGCGGGCCTGCGCGCGCCAGACCCGCCGGTCGCCGCCGGCCCCGTGCACGCAGAGCACCGGCCGGCCCGTCCCGCCCCGGTCGTGGCGGCGGTAGGCCGTGGTCCGCCCCCGGTGGGTCACCGTCTCCATGCGCGACAGTTGGCCGCGCCGACGAATAAAGCCACGCCCCCCAGACCGGGGCGAACCACAACACTACCTAAAATATCGGACACCGACTACGTCTGCCAATTACGTGGAGAAAGGTTTATATATATACAACGATAACCTGTAGTTAGCAACAGATGAACCAACAGCACCAGATCGGCGGCGACGGCGCGCTCGTCCGCCGCTACGACGACGGGGACCTCTGGACGGTAGCGGCCGACCTCGGGGTCGGCGACGACGCCGTGGACGTCGACACGGTCGGCGAGACCGCCATCGTCGTGGTGGAGACCGCGGCGGGCGTCCACGAGAGCGAACTCGACCTCCCCGGCGAGGCCGAAGGAGTCACGGTCAACAACGGCGTACTCGCCATCACGGGAGCGACGTAGATGAAGCTGATCGTCAAGCCTCTGAAACAGAAGGACGCCGGCCGGGGGCTCGCGGCCGTCGAGCGCGAGGCCGCGACGCAACTCGACCTCGAGGCCGGCGACTTCATCCGCATCGAGGGGACGAGCGGCGCCGCCATCGCGCGGGTCTGGCCCGGCTACCCGGAGGACCGCGGCAGCGGGGTCGTCCGGATCGACGGCCGGCTCCGGCAGCAGGCCGACGTCGGGATCGACGACCGGGTCGAGGTCGAGAAGGTCGACGTCCAGCCGGCCGAGCGGATCACGGTCGCGCTGCCCCAGCGGCTGGGCATCCGCGGCAACATCGAGTCGCTCATCCGCCGGGAGCTGAGCGGCAAGCCGGTCGCGGCCGGGCAGACCGTCCAGCTCCCGCTGGGCTTCGGCTTCATGGGCGGCCAGGGGCAGGCCATCCCGCTGAAGGTCGCCTCGACCGAGCCCTCGGAGACGGTCGTGGTCAACGACTCGACCGAGGTGCGGATCAGCGAACAGCCCGCCGAACAGATCGCCGAGGCCGACGAGGCCGCGGCGAGCACCGCCGGCGTCCCGGACGTCACCTACGAGGACATCGGCGGCCTTGAGGACGAGCTCGAGCAGGTCCGCGAGATGATCGAGCTGCCGATGCGCCACCCCGAGCTGTTCAAGCGCCTCGGCATCGAGCCGCCCAAGGGCGTGTTGCTGCACGGCCCGCCGGGCACCGGGAAGACGCTGATCGCCAAGGCCGTCGCCAGCGAGATCGACGCCCACTTCGAGACGATCTCCGGCCCGGAGATCATGTCGAAGTAC
>JBDGPV010000109.1:0-5701 GCA_042219485.1 Haloferacaceae archaeon | reverse complement strand
TGGCCGCGGGGGCCGCGGCGGCGGCCGTCGGCGCCGGCCTGGCGACGCTCCGCCCCGCGGCGCCCCCGCCGCGGCGGGTGCGCGCGTGGCTGCGGCGCGACGAACTGTTCGAGGTCAAGGCCACGGTCGCGCTCATCTTCGCGTTCTACGTCGGCTTCCGGTGGTGGACGGTCCGAAACGACCTGCTGGCCGGGCTGACCGGCGCCGAGGCCGACGCCGCGCGGGCGGCGGCGACCCGGCTGGCCGCGCGGGCCACCCTCTCGCTCGGCGTGGTGGTGCTGATCGGCCTCGCCGGCCTCACGGCCGCCCAGCTCGCGTGGCGGGTGCTGATCCCCCGCGTGGAGGACGCCATCGCGGAGCACGACGCGGCCCACGAGGAGCTCGTCGAAACGATCGAGCGCCCGAAGCGGTCGCTCGCGAAGCTCGTCGGGTCGGGCGCGCTCGTCGCCGGTTTCGCCTGGATGCTGGCGCGCGACGCCGGCGGCTCGGACCTGGTCGAGGCGGTCCTGTTCGGGATGAGCGCCGTCTGCCTCTACCAGATCGTCGGCGCGGTCGGCGACATCGTCTTCGTCCGCGACGCCGGGCTGCCCGACGGGTTCATCGAGGTCCGGCTCAAGCGCGAGGGGGGACGGCTCATCGTCTACCTCGCCACGACGTTCGCGGCCCTCGCCGCGCTCGTGTACGCCATCGACGCGGCGCTGGGGCTCTATTTCACCCACGTCATCGCGCCCGCCGCCGAGGGGATCGCCGGCCGGCCGGCCGACCTGCTCTCGCGGGCGGGCGCGACGCCCGCCGGGGTCGTCGCCTACTACGCGTTCTTCCGGAGCGGGCGGGTCGCGCTCCTCGGCACCCGGCTGCTCGGGGTGTTGCTCCCGGTGTCGCTGGTCGTCGTGGTGGTGCCGTACGCCGTGAAGTACCTCTACTTCCGGGGCGTGCGGCGGACGCTGATGGTCGGGCTGACCTACGCGGGCGTGGTCGCCGTTTCCGTGCTCGTCGAGTTCCTGCTGAGCGGCGAGGTCACGTCGCTCCGGGAGATCGGCGCCGCGTCGCTGCTGCCGACGGTCGGGGCGGGCGTCTCGGCCGAGGCCGCGAAGTGGCTGGCCGAGGAGCGGGAGTACGTCCAGTGTGACGCCTGCGGCGAGCGGATCCGGAAGGGGGCGAACTACTGCGACCGGTGCGGGCACGAACTCGGCTGACCGGCGTCCGGGGAGGTAGTTTGAAACCGCCGGTGTGACATCACACGCGCATGGACAGGAACCGGATCGTCATGGGGGTGATCGTCGCCGTCGTCCTGCTGGCCGCGATCAAGGTGCCGGCGATCCCGGTCCAGTACCAGGAGACGCAGTCGTACCGGGTCGAGAACGCCCGGCAGGAGTCGGTCGGGACGGCGACGCCCGCGGGCGGGCCGCAGGCGTCGGGGTCCGACGGCGGCGGGAGCGGGTCGCCCGGCGTCATCGGGATCACCGCCAACAAGGCGACGTTCGACGGGGGGAACGAGACGGAGAACGAGACGGTTGCGGTTCCCCTGGAGTACGAGGTCGTGAGCGCCGAGGCGGCGGCGACGGGGCTGTTCGGGAACGGGGTCGAGACCCGGGTCCGCCTGCGCAACACGGACAACGCGAGCGGCGAGTTCGCCGTGGTCGTTCGCTACCGGGGCCCGGAGAGCGAGCGGACGGCGACCGTCACCGAGACCGTCCCGCCGAACGGGACGGTCGCGTTCGTCCACAGGACGGAGCTGCGCGGGTCGCTCGGGGCGTACGGGATCGACATCGAGGTCCGGGCACCGAACCGGACGGTGACGGTCGATCCGGACGAGACGCGAATCGAGACCGAGCGCGAGAACCGGACGGTGACGGTGACCAAGCGCGAGCGCGTGACGCTGCTCGACTACCTGCTGGGCGGGGCCGGGTAGCGGGGCGGGGCCCCGGCGGACACGCCGGCGCCTTACCCGCCCCGCGAGGGGTCGTCCGCCCCCTCGACCAGCAGGTACCGCTCGACGTACTCGAGCAGCGTCCGGCGGGTCCGCGCGACGACCTCGGGGTCGTCGAGCGTGACGCCGCGCTCCATCGTGCCCAGGAGGGCGGTCTGGACGAACTCCGCGGCCCGTTCGGGGTCGGTCTCGCGGAACCGGCCCGCCTCGATGCCCCGGGCGATGACGTCGGCGAAGGCCCCCCGGACGAGTTCGTCCGAGCGCCGGAACTGGTCGCGGTAGGTCTCGTCGTACGGCGCCTGCGTTCGGATCTCCAGGAGCACCCGCCTGAACCGGCGATCCGCCCCGTCCATCGGGACCGGGACGAGCCGGTCGACCAGCGTTCGGAACTCCGCGTAGGGGTCGTCCTCGTCGACGGCGAGTTCCTCGACGAGGCAGTCGAGCAGGTGGCGCATGAACTCGGCGAGCAGTTCGTCCTTGTCCTCGTAGTGGTAGTAGAGCAGGGACTTGCTCTTCTCGAACTCGTCGGCGATGTGCTGGATGGTCGTGTCGGAGTAGCCGTGTTCGCACAGCGCGCGGAAGGTGGCGGCCCGGATGGCGTCGTGGACGTCCGCGGACTCGGGGTCGGCGGCGAGCCCGTCCGGGAGGTCCGCGGGCGAGGCGTCGGTCATCCCCGGACGGTTCCGGGGCTCGAACCAAAAGTCCCCCGGCGTGGTCGGCGGGTTCGGCCGGCCGCGGGAGGCCGCGTCCCGGTCCGCCCCCCGGCGGTCGCCGCCCTGCGCCTACGCGAGGGCCGCGACCAGCCGGTCGCCGTCGACGAACGGAAGGCCGTGGCGGTCGGCGTAGGCGGCGGCGTCGGCCGGCGCGAGGGCGCCGCCGGTGGCGTCGTCGAGCATCTCGCAGACGACGACCGCCGGCGGCAGGCCGGCCTCGCGGGCCAGCGCCAGCCCCAGTTCGGTGTGGCCGCGCCGGTCGCCGAGCAGGTCCGGCGCTCCGCGGAGGAGGTGGACGTGGCCCGGGGCCCGGAAGTCGGCGCCGAACTCCTCGGGCCCGTACGCCCCGCCGGCCGCGACCGTCTCGGCGACCGACGCCAGTTCCGCGACGGTCAGGGCGCGGTCCTCGTCGGTGATCCCGGTGTACGTCTCCCGGTGGTTGACCGTCAGCGAGAACGAGGAGCGATCGTCGTACGCGGGGCGGCCGTCCGCCGCCGGGTGGTCGAGCGTCTCCTCCCGGTAGGGGAGCGCGAGCGCCTCCGCGACCGCGTGTCCGAGCGCCACGCAGATCAGCCCCCCGGCGTCGTTGCGGAGCCGCGCGACGTCCCCCGGCCCGACCGCGCCGGCGGGATAGACGACGTCCGTCTCGCCCTCCCGGTCGGCGAAGTCGTGGATCAGGACGGGGTCGCCCGCCCGGAAGGCGGCGACCGCCCGGGCCACCGGGTCGCCGTCGAGCCGCGACTCGCCCACGCTACGCCTCCCCGACACGGATCCGTACCTCGTCCCCGTCGTCCAGGTCGAGGGCCGCCCGGAGCTTGATCGGGGCGATGAGCTCCAGCTGGGTCTCGTCGTGGTGGGTCCGCTCGGGGACGATGACGTGCGCGGTCCCGACCCGGTCCCCGCCGCCGTCGGCCCCGACCGTCGCCGGGTAGCAGGTCGCCGGGCCGAACGTGCGCTCCTCGTCCTCCCAGCCGTCGATGGGAACGGCCTCCATCGACGCCATCTCGGGGCGGACCCGCACGCTCTCCTCGTCCAGTTCCACGTTGAGCGTCCCCGGGAACGGCTCGTAGCCGAGGCGCTCCTCGAACTGCTCCATGTAGCCCGACAGGGAGATGTAGTGGCGGCCCTCCCCCATCCCGCTGGTGACGGTCCCCACCAGGTCGATCGTCCGGTCGGCCGCGAAGATCCGCCGGTAGTCGGCGTACTCGCGGCGCAGCGCCGCCTCGCCGTCGGCCGTCGTCGTCACCCACTGGCCGTCCGCCACCACGTCGCGTTCGATCAGGCCGGCCGACTCCAGGCGCTGGAGCCGGCGCGAGGCCGTCTGGCTCGACACGTCGAGGCGGTCGGCCAGCGTCGAACAGGAGACCTTCGAGGGGCCGTCGAACCCGCCGGCCAGCGCGATCTCCTTCAGCGCGGCGAGTCCGTCGTGCCCGACGGCCGACGCCGGTGCCGTCCGTGACATACCCGGAACACGGTGGCGCGCGCGGATAAGCGTAACGAACGCGGGATGCGTCCCAGATATGAGACGAGGCGGGCGGTCCGTGACCGGCGTACGCCCCCGGGGCCCCTGAAGGCGTCGGTCCGCGTGCCGGGACCGGAATCCCCTTACCGGGGGCCGGTCAACGCCGCGTCATGTTCAGGGAGTTCCGGCGGGAGGTCGAGGCCGCGATGGCGGCGGCGCTGGCCGCGCTCGACCTGCCGACCGACGACCTCGGGGTCGAGCGCCCGCCCGAGGACGTGGACGCGACGCTCGCGTCGAGCGTCGCCTTCAGGCTGGCCGGGGAGGTGGGTGCACCGCCCCCGTCGGTGGCCGCCGACGTCGCCGACGCCGTCGATATCGGCGACCGCGAGTACGTCGCGGCCGCCGACGCCCGCGGGCCGTACGTGAACTTCCGGGCGAGCGACCGCTACTACGCCGACACGCTCCGGGCGGGCCGCGAGGAAACCTACGGCCGCCTCCCCGCGACCGGCGAGTCGGTCGCCGTCGAACACACCTCGGCCAACCCGACCGGGCCGGTCCACGTCGGCCGGGCGCGGAACCCCATCCTCGGCGACGCGATCGCCCGGGTGCTGGACTACGCCGGCCACGACGTCGAGCGCCACTACTACGTCAACGACGCCGGCCGGCAGATCGCGACGTTCGCCTGGGCCTACGAACGGTTCGACGAGTCCGACCTCCCCGAGCCCGAGCGCGACCGGGCCGACTACGACCTGGTCCGGTACTACCGGCGCGGCACGGAGTTCCTGGAGGAGGGCCCCGAGGCGGAGGTCGCGGCCGCGGAGCGGGAGATCGAGTCGCTCATGCGGGGCCTGGAGGCGGGCGACGAGGAGGCCCACGAGCGGGTGAGCGCGGTCGTCGATCGGGTGCTCGACGGGATGCGCGAGTCGCTCGGTCGCCTCCCGGTGACCTTCGACGAGTTCGTCAAGGAGACCCGGTTCATGCGCGACGGCTCGACCCGGGACGTCGTCGAGCGACTCAAGGACCGCGACTGCGCCGTCCGCGAGGAGGGCGCCTGGCAGCTCGACCTCTCGGCGTTCGACATCGGGAAGAACCTCGTCTTCGAGCGCTCGGACGGCACGACCCTCTACACCACCCGGGACCTGGCCCACCACGAGTGGAAGTTCGGGAACTTCGACCGCGCGGTGAAGGTGCTCGGCGAGGACCACCGCCTGCAGGACGACCAGCTCCGGGCCGCCCTGGAGGTCCTCGGAGCCGACGTCTCGAAGCTGGAGACGGCGTTCTACTCGTGGGTGGACCTCCCCGAGGGCGGGATGAGCACCCGCGAGGGTACCGGCGTCGACCTCGACGACCTGCTCGACGAGTCGATCGCCCGCGCCCGCGAGGAGGTCGAGGCGCGCCTCGACGACCGCGGGCGGGACGACGACCCGGACGCCGCGGACCTCGACCGCATCGCCCGCCAGGTCGGCGTCGGGGCCGTGCGCTACGACATCGTCGCCAAGCAGCCGACCAAGGGGATCACCTTCGAGTGGGACCGGGCGCTCGACTTCGAGGCCCAGTCGGCGCCGTACGTCCAGTACGTCCACGCCCGGTGCTGTG
>JBDGPV010000089.1:0-5847 GCA_042219485.1 Haloferacaceae archaeon | reverse complement strand
CGATCGACGGTCTCGCGGCCGCGCTCACTCCCGCACCGGTCCCCACGCCCGGGTCAGTTCCGGCCCGTACTCGTCGAGCAGTTCGTCCCACCGGTCGGGGAGGTCGATCGGTACCGTCGTCGGGCCGCCCTCCATCGGCCCGAGCACGGCGTTCCATGCACCCTCGCCCCCGGCGACGACCACCTCGACCTCGTCGGGTCCGCCGTGGACGCGGCCGTACGCGTCGGCTGGCACGCCGGGATCGGGCACCCGGCGGCGCCCGCCCGGTCGGCTGAAGCCGTCGGCCGGCACGACGGCGTTCTCGTGGATGTACTCCTTCACCTCCCGCTTGCTCAGCCCCGACAGCTCCGCGGCGTTCGCCGGCGAGATCACGTAGATCGCCCCGTCCCGGTATCCGAGCTGCGGCGGGGTGTTGTACGCCAGCCGCGAGAGGATCCCGGTCGGCGTCCTGTTCCGGCCGTAGTTCGAGGCCTGGACGAAGCAGTTGACGTTCGCCAGCGTGATCGTGCTCTCGTCCGGGTCGTGGCCGCGCTCGGCGTGGAACGGGTCCCAGGGGCTCTCGGCCTCGTTCTCCCCGGCCACGAGCGAGTGCCTGAACGGGCTCCCGATCACGCCCATGATCTGCTCGCCGGGCGCGAGCCCCGCCGTGTTGTCCAGGATCAGCCCGAGCGCCCGCCCGATCGTCCGGTTCGACCGGAACCCCGGGCCGAACGCGCCCGTCCCGGCGTTCACGTCGAGCGCCCCCCGGATCGGGCCGTTGAGCAGGTAGCAGTGCCCGGAGGAGTCGGTCCCGACCGCGGCCTCGATGATCTCCGATTCCGGCGCGACCTGGGCGCGGGCGCCCGCGACGAGCACCGGCATGTGGATCGGGAGACAGCCGGCCATCACGCCGTTGACCGCGACCGTCTCGACGGTGAGGATCCCCTCCCGGTCGCCCAGGCGGCCGATCTCGGTTCCCGGGTCGAGGTCCGTGCCGGCCAGCATCCGCTCGACCCGCTCGTCGGTCGGCGGCACCACCGGCAGGCCGTCGGTCGCGCCGGCCTCGTAGTACGAGCGGTACGCCTCGTCGATGGACTCCCCGGTCATCGCGGGGATCGGCCGCTCGCCCCCCCTCCCGTCCCGGTCTCGTCCCCGGTCGGCGGCGTCGTGAGCGCCGCCTCGATCCCGTCGAGGACCGCGCCGTCCAGCGCCGACCGGATCCGGTCCCGGTCGGTCGTCTCGGACCGGATCGGGACCGCCCGGTGGCGGAGGGCCCGTCCGCCGTCCCGTGCGTTCGCCTCGAAGCTCCGGGCGAACGCCTCGGCCACGACCCCCACCGCGGGCACCCCGGCCGCCTCGACGGCGTCGGCCGCGCGGACGACGGCCCGCGTGCAGCCCCCGCAGTCGCCGATGACGGCCACGCAGGCGTCGATCCCGCCGGCCGCCCACTCCCCGATCCGGGCGAGCGCCTCGTCGTCCCGCGCCGGCACGCGGCACCGGTCGAACGTCGCGCCCGGGTGGCGGTCGGCCAGCCGCGCCCGGAGCACCGCGCTCACCGGCTCGGCGGCCGGCTTCGCGTTGAGGTGGATGCCGATCCGTGCCCCGTCGAGCGAGTCGGCGCGGGGCGCGAGCGGCGCGAGCCCCCCGTCCCCCGCGCGCTCCGCCGTCGGGTCTCTCATGTGGTGCGGTGCTGGTCTGATCGGGACAAAAGCGTACCGGGCCCGCGGGTCGACGGGGCGCCCGCCGGACCGTCCGCCGGGCCGGGCACGCCCCGCCGGCCGTCAGGGGGCGTCCCGGAGGTCCTCGACCGCTCCGGCCCGGATGGCCGCCCCGGCGGCCTCGTCGGCCCGGCGCACCAGTTCGGCCTCCAGGGTCGCCGGCTCCGCCCCGGTGAGCGACGTGTGCGAGAGGACGACGTGGACCACCTCCGGGGGGAGCCCCGCCTGCGCCGCCGGAACGATCCCGTAGTAGGGGTGGCCGAACAGGTCGTGGACCCGGGTCCTGCCGTCCCGGTCGAACTCGTAGAGTTTGCCGAGGTCGTGGACGAGCGCGGCGGCGAGCAGCAGGTCGCGGGAGACGGCGGCCGGCCGGCGCTCGCCCAGGCGGTCGGCGAGCGCCTCCGCGCCGGCGACCACGTCGTTCACGTGATCGACCAGCCGCTCGTCGGGCAGGTCGAGGGCGTCCTGTACGGGCGGCGACCAGGGCGCTTCGGCGAGCGTCCAGCCGGTCTCGTCGAGCGCGGTCGTCCAGGCGTCGACCACCCCCGCCCGGAGGTCGTCGTCGGCGATGCGGTCGATCGCGGGGAACGCCTCGCGGACCGCGCCCTCGCTCCCGTCCCCGCTTTCGTTTTCGCGTTCGCGTTCGTCGTCCCGGCTCATGGCGCCCCCGTCCGGTCGCCGGCGCATAAAGGGTGGTCGTCCGGCGCCGCGCGCGGCCGGTCAGGCCCCCCGGACCCGGTCGACGACGGCGTCGGTGAACTCCTCGGTGGACGCGTCGCCGCCGAGGTCGGGCGTCCTGACGCCCGCGTCGATCGTGTGGGTCACCGCGTCCTCGACCGTCTCGGCCGCCGCCCCGGCCCCCTCCTCGCCCCGGCCGCCGAGCCACTCCAGCAGCAGCGCGCCCGACAGGATCGCCGACGTGGGGTTCGCCACCCCCTCGCCGGCGATGTCGGGCGCGGCGCCGTGGGTGGCCTGGGCCATCGCGTAGCCGTCCTCGTCGTTGTAGTTCAGCCCCGGGGCGATCCCGAGGCTGCCGACGACGCCCGCCGCCTCGTCCGAGAGGATGTCGCCGAAGAGGTTGGTGGTCACCACCACCCCGTGCTCCGTCGGGTTGGCGGCGAGTTCCATCGCGAACGAGTCGATCAGGTGTGGCTTCCAGTCGACGTCCGGGTAGGAGGCGGCCACCGTCTCGACCGCCTCCAGGAAGAGGTCGCCGGCGTTCCTGAGCACGTTCCCCTTGTGGACGGCGGTGACGTCCATGTCGTGGGCGTCGGCGTACGCGAACGCCGCCCGCGCGATCCGACGCGACTCCTCCCTGGTGACGACCCGGACCGACATCGCCATGTCCTCGGTCGGCATGAACCGTCCGTCGCCGACGTGCATGTTCCGGTCGGCCAGAAACCCCTCGGTGTTCTGCCGGAAGACGGCGACGTCCATCCCCGCCGGCCCGAGGCCCTCGTAGGACCGGATCGGCCGGAGGTTCGCGTAGAGGTCGAACTCCGTGCGGAAGACGGGGCTCGGGTTCCCCCCGGCCGGGTCGTCCTCGGGGTACTCGCCGGAGAGGATCGGCCCGAGGAACCACCCGTCCAGACCCGCGACCCGGTCGAGCACGAACTCCGGGACCGTGGTCCCGTACTCGTCGTACGCGTCCCACCCGACGGGCAGGTCCACGAACTCGACGTCGACGTCGAGCGCGGAGACGACGCGCACGGCCGCGGAGACGATCTCCGGGCCGATCCCGTCGCCGTCCAGAACGCCGATTTCGAGCGCCATGCTCCCCCCTGCGATCCCCCGGGCCTTACCGTTCCGGTCGGAGCGAGTGATGCCCCTTCCGGGCGGCCGGGGCCCCCCGCCGGCGGTCGCCCGCCGACCGTCACGTCCGCCAGCTGTCGAGCCGCACCCGCTCGCCCCGGTCGGTCACCCAGTAGAGGCTGATCACCTGGTTCGGGCCCGCCCTGACGACCCCGGAGTCGCCCTCGGAGACCGTTCCCTCCCACCCCGGGCGGCGGTCGTATCCGCCGACGCTCACCACCAGCCGCTCGGCGGCCACGGGCTCCCCGCCCGCGTGCGTGATGCGCACGTGCGTCTCGTTGATCCGGTCGGCCGTCCACTCCGTCGGCGGCCCGCCGGTCCGCCCGCCGCCCGGCGCCTGGACGAACGCGAGCGCCAGCACGCCGATCATCAGGACGAGCGTGAGCCCGATCAGGAGGCCGCCGAGGTCCAGCAGCCGGTCGCCGTCGGTCATCGCCCTCCCCCGTTCGGCCCGCGCCCGCCCGGTACCCGAGCGTCCGGCCCGCGTCTCGCGTGCTCGCGTCGCACGCCCCGGACGTGGGGCCGGGCGCACAAGACGCCGACGGTCGAGTGCGGCCCGGCCGGGGTGCCGGCGACCGGCCGCGGGACGCGGGGGCCCCGGACGGCCCCGGTCCGGCGCCCCGCCGTCCGGGCGCGAACCGGTGGACGGGATCGCCCCACGGCGCCCGGCACGGCGCCCGTCCGACCGCCGGACGGAGCCCGAAATCCATAAGTGTCCCCTGCCGTAGCCTCGAACAAGGGGTTATGTTGCCCACTACAGCGGCGTACGGCGTCCTGCCGGTCGTCGCCCAGACCGGGATCGTTCCGCGGGGGACGCGGGTGTTCGTGTTCCGCCGCATCTTCGACGTGTTCCTGTTGCTGGGGACGCTGGTCGGCGTCGTCGTCATCGCGTACATGTTGTACAACGCGTACAAGTACCGGGACCGCGGCGAGCGCCCGGCGGACGACGACGCCGACCGGCCGGAGCTCGGGGAACTCCCCCGGGGCGGCGGGAAGGGCAAGAAGCTGTTCACCTCCTTCGCGCTGAGCGCGGTCATCGTCATCTCGCTGATCGCCTGGACCTACGGGACGCTCCTCTTCGTCGAGAACCCCCAGCAGTCACAGGTCGTGAGCGACGACCCGGTCGAGGTCACGGTCGTCGGCTACCAGTTCGGCTGGCGGTTCGTCTACCCCAACGAACACGTGAGCAACGGCGTCCTTCGCATCCCGGCCGACCGGACGATCCGGTTAACCGTCACCTCCGACGACGTCTTCCACAACTTCGGCATCCCGGACTTGCGGGTGAAAAGCGACGCCATCCCGGGCCAGCGGACCGAAACGTGGTTCGAGGCCTCCGAGACCGGCACCTACACCGCACGGTGTTACGAGCTCTGTGGCGCGGGACACTCCTACATGACCGCCGAGGTCAAGGTCATGGAACCGAGCGCATACCAACAGTGGTACGCGAGCACCAATAGCTCCTCATGACGGACGACGATACGGCGACCGACGGCGGCAGGCCCGACGGCGGGACGGTGAGCGGGGACCTCCCGGTCCCGGGCGCTGGCGAAGAGGCACACGACCACGGCCACGAGTTCCCCTCGACGAGCACGATCAAGCGGTGGTTCATCACGACCAACCACAAGGACATCGGCGTCCTGTACGTGGTCACGTCGCTGTTCTTCCTCGTTCTGGGCGGGATCCTGGCGCTCCTGATGCGGATCCAGCTGTGGGCGCCGCGGGCCGCGAGCGAGGCGATCCTGAGCCCCGGGGCGTACAACCAGGCGGTGTCGGCCCACGGGCTCCTGATGGTCTTCTGGTTCCTCTCGCCGTTCGCGTTCGGGCTCGCGAACTACCTCGTCCCGTTACAGCTCGGGGCCAAGGACCTCGCGTTCCCGCGCCTGAACGCGCTCAGCTACTGGCTCTACCTGGCCTCCGGCGTCCTCTTTGTCGTCTCGTTCTTCCAGGGCGGCACGTTCAGCGGCGGCTGGACGATGTACGCCCCGCTGAACGTGCCGACGTTCACCCCCGACGTGGGTGCGACGACGGCGGTGCTCGCGCTCGTCCTCTTCACCGCCTCCGTCACCGTCTCGTCGGTGAACTTCCTCACCACCATGCACCGGATGCGCGCCGAGGGGCTGACCCTCCGGAACATGCCGCTGTTCTCGTGGTCAATCCTCCTCACGGTGTGGATGATGCTGTTCGCGTTCGCGGCCCTGCTCGCGGCGCTGATGATCCTCTCGGCCGACCGGATGCTCGGCACCACCTACTTCACCCTGGAGTCGCCCGCGGGGTCGCTGCTCTGGACGCACCTGTTCTGGTTCTTCGGCCACCCCGAGGTGTACATCGTCTTCTTCCC
>JBDGPV010000046.1:0-5941 GCA_042219485.1 Haloferacaceae archaeon | reverse complement strand
GGAGGAGGACCTCGAGGCGCTCAGGGAGATCAGCGGGAAACTCGGGCTCGAGGACGCCAAGGCCGAGCGGTTCAAGCCCCCGGTCGACGAGTCCGGCGGCGGGGTCGACCTCGTGAAGCTCTCGGGGGGGCTGGCCGGCGCGGGCGAGGGCGGCGCCGTCCCGACCTGGCTGACCGTGATGACCGGCGGGGTCGTCGTCGGCGCCTCGTTCCTGTTCGCCAGCCTGCTCACCGACCACGGGACCATCCGCGCGGTCGCCGACTGGGAGGTCCGCCTCCCGGCGCCGGACGCGGCGCTGTCGGCCGCCGCCGGGGTCGCGCGCGCCGCGAGCGTCGCCGCCCTGGGGCTGGTGGCGGTCGTCGGCGTCGTCGGCCCGCCGGACCCGACGCGGAACCTCGCCATCCTGGTCGTCTGGGTCGGCTGGTGGGCGGGCTACACGATGAGCGTCTACGCCGTCGGGACGACGTGGGGGGCGCTCAACCCCTGGCGCGCGCTCGCGGACCGCCTCCCCCGCCTGGCCGACCGCACCTACCCCGACCGGCTGGGCGCCTGGCCCGCCGTGGTCGGCCTCCTGGGGCTGGTCTGGATCGAGGTGGTCAGCCCGGTCGCCGCCGACGCCCGCCTGCTCGTGGCCGTCGTCGCCGCGTACACGGCCGTCACGCTCGCCGGCGCGGCCGCGTACGGCGCCGACACCTGGTTCGACCGGGTCGACCCGATCAGCCGCGTCTTCGCGGCCTACGGCCGCATCGCCCCGGTCCAGCGCACCGACGACGGGCTCGCGCTCAGGCTCCCCACGACGACCCTCATCGACGCGCGGGTGCGGGGCGAACCCGGCCGGGCCGCGTTCGTGGTCGCGCTGCTCTGGGTCACCACCTACGACGGCCTCGTCACGACGCCCGCGTGGGCGGCCGCCATCCGCCCGCTGGTCGGCGCCGGCGTCCCGCCGCGCGCCCTCTACCTCGCCGCCATCGTCGGCGGGTTCGCCGCCTTCTACGCCGTCTACGGCCGTGCCTCCGACCGGGTCCGCCGGTCGGCCGACTCCTACGTCGCCGCCGACTACGTCGGCCGGTACTTCGCGCCCGCCCTCCTGCCCATCGCGGCCGGCTACCACGTCGCGCACTTCCTCGGCTACTTCCTCGCCCTGACGCCCGCGTTCGCGACGGTCGTCCTCGACCCCCTGAGCCCGCCGGCGGTCGAACTGCTCGCCATGCCGGCCTGGTTCGGGAGCCTGCAGTTGGGGTTCGTCCTCGTCGGCCACCTGCTCGCGGTCTGGGTCGGCCACGCCCTCGCGTTCGACCTCTTCCCCGGCGTGTTGCGGCCGATCCGGAGCCAGTACCCCTACGTCGTCGTGATGATCCTCTACACTATGACCAGCGCCTGGGTCGTCATCCAGCCGTTCCGGCAGCCCCCGTTCGTATGAGCTCCCGCCACACCCCCGACCCCGCGTACGACGTGCCCGCCGACGAGCGGCCGGCGGCCACCTGCGACCACTGCGGGCGGCCGTTCGCCGACCGGCGGGCCCACGACCTCCACGTCGGCGAGGTCCACGCCGACGCGTGCACCGACGCCGAGCGCGAGGCCCACGAGGCGGCCCGCGAGGACGAGCGCGCCGACCTCTTCTACTTCCACCTGAAGACCGTCGCGACGCTCGGCGCGGTCTACGCGGTGACGGTCGTGCTCTACATGGTCGCGCTGGGGAGCGGCCTCGTGTAGGGCGCGCTCCGGGACGGCGGGGCCCGGGAGCGGCCGGCGGGGGGCAGTCGGTGCGGACGTGGGGACGGGACGCGGGCGCCGTGGCGGGACGCCGGCCGGTCGTTGACGCGCCCGGCGACGGCTACGACAGCCGCGCGCTCGCGTCCCGGAACAGCCCGTCGAGGATCTCCGGGGTCGTCGGGTGGTAGGCGCGGTCGGGGAGGTCCCGGACGTCGAGTTCCAGTTCGACGACCACCTGCATCGTCTTGGCCATCACGTCGGCGTGGTAGTGGAGGCCCTGGTAGCCGAGGACCGTCCCGTCGGTCCCAACCACCAGCCGCGCGAGCCCCTCGGGGACGTCCTTGGTGCGGAAGACGCCGTCGTCGGCCGCCTCGCGCTCGACCACGTGGTGGTCGATCCCCGCCTCGCGTGCCGAGGCCGCCGAGTGACCGACCCGGGCGAACGGCAGGACCCCCAGCCCGGAGAAGACGACGTGGTGGTGGACGTTCTCGTACGGTTCGAGTGGCTCGCCGTCGCGGTGCCGGCGGATGTTCGCGGCGGCCCGGAAACCCTGCTCTTTGGCCACGTGGAGGATCGGCTCCTTCCCGTTGGCGTCGCCGACCACGAAGACCCGGTCGTCGTCGCGGGCCTGCATCGTGTCCGCCACCCACCCCGGTCCGGGCGCGAGCGACGTCTCCTCCAGCCCCAGGCGGTCGAGCGCCGGGCGCCGGCCGGTGAAGGCGAACAGCTGATCGGCCTCGACGGCCGCCTCGCGGCCCTCCCGCTCGACGTGGAGCCTGACCCCGCCGTCGTCGGTCGGCTCGACGCGCTGCTCGCGGGCGTGGGTGAGCACCTCGATGTCGAACGCGTCGCGGTAGTAGTCGAGGAGGGCGTCGCCGAACGGGGCGTCGGCCTCGTCGAGCGGCCGCGCGTCGTGTTCGATCACGGTCAGGTCCATCCCCGCCGCCTCGCTGAGGTACGGCACCAGCTCCATGCCGACGTAGCCGAAGCCCATCACGACGCCGCTGTCCCCGAACGAGGTCGCGTCGAGGACGTCCGCGCTGGTCATCGGGGACACGTCCTCGATGCCGGGCAGGTCGGGGACGTTCACCGTCGACCCCGTGGCGATCACGACGTAGTCCGGTTCGATCACGTCGTCCCCGACCGCCAGCCGCCGGTCGCCGACGAACCGCGCGGCCTCGCGGCGGAAGGTCACGTCGTCACGCTCGGCCAGGTCCTCGACCGCGCCGCGCCGGTGGGCGGCGAACTCGTGTACGTGCTCGTCTTTCCGTTCGACCACGCGATCCAGGTCGACCTCGGGTGGGGGGCCCGTCAGCCGGTCGTCGTGCCGGCCGACGAACCGGTGTTCGGCCGCCGAGAGCACCTCCTTTGACGGCATGCACCCCCGGAGGATGCAGAGCCCGCCCCCCGGATCGCCGTCGTCGGCGAGGAGCAGTTCGAGGTCCGGGACCTCGGCCAGGTCCTGCGCGGCGGCGACGCCGGCGCTCCCGTACGCCCCGACGACCGCGACGGTGGTGGGGTCGCTCATGTGCGCCCACGGCCGGGCGGCGGGATAACGGTTGGGTGCGCGTGCGCGCCGCGCCCCCCGCCGCCTCTCCCGCTCCTCCTTCCTCTCGCCCTCGCCCCCTCCCTCTCTTTCCCTCGCCCCCTCTCGCCGTCTCCCTCACCCTCTCTCGCCGTCTCCCTCACCCTCTCTCGCCGTCTCCCTCGCCTCCTCTCGCCGTCTCCCTCCCCCTCGACGCTCCCCCTACCCTCCCCCCCGTCGTCCCTCGCCCGCCGCCCCCCGCTTTTCGGACGAAATTGGGTCCCAGTCACGACTCAGTTCGGAAAACGGTCATACGTCCGGCACGCATCGGTGGTGTCGTGACACGCAAACCGATAGCGGTTCTGATACTCTCGGCCGTGCTGGTGGTCGCCGGGGCCGCCGGCACCGTCGGAACGGCGTCGGCACAGATGGGGAACGCGAGCGTCGCCTTCGGGGCACAGACCTCCGGCGGGGAGACGGTGACCGTCGATTCGGTGACGCTGCCCGAGGGCGGGTTCGTCACCGTCCACGACGCCTCGCTGCAGGAGGGGAACGCCCTCGGCAGCGTGGTGGGGTCGTCCTCGTACCTGGAGGCCGGCACCCACGAGAACGTGACCGTCAAACTCGACGACGGGATCGACAGCGGGACGCTGATCGCGATGCCACACCGCGACACCGACGGCGACCGCATCTACGAGTTCGTCTCCTCGGGCGGGAACGCCGACGGCCCGTACGTCCGGGACGGCAGTCCCGTCACGACCGCCGCGAACGTCACCGTCTCGGCGACCGTGCAGTTCTCCGGTCAGCCGAGCGACGGGCGCTACGTGGTCGTCGACCGCGTCGAACTCTCGGCGCCGGGCTTCGTCACCGTCCACGACAGCAGCCTGCAGGACGGGGCGACCTTCGAGAGCGTCCGGGGCACCTCCGAGCGCCTGCCGGCCGGCGTCCACGAGAACGTCCGGGTTCGCCTCGACGAACCGCTCCAGAACGACGACACGCTCCTCCCGATGGCCCACCGCGACACGAACGACAACGGCGCCTACGACTTCGTCTCGAGCGACGGGGCCGAGGACGGGCCGTTCCTGACCGCGGACGGTAACGCGGTTCTGGACGCCGCCCAGGTCGAACTCGCATCGACCGGCGACGTCTCCTTCGCGGCCCAGTCCACCGGGGGCAACGCCGTGGTCGTCGACTCGGTGTACGTCCCGAACGGCGGGTTCGTCACGATTCACGACGCGACGCTCGCCGACGGGGCGACGTTCGACAGCGTCCGGGGCACCTCCGCGTACCTGGAACCCGGGCTCCACCGGTCGGTCCGGGTGTCCCTCGACGACCCCGTCAACGACACGGGGACGCTGATCGCGATGCCCCACCGTGACACGAACGACAACGAGGCCTACGACTTCGTCTCCAGCGACGGCGAGAACGACGGGCCGTACACGGACGACGGGGCGGTCACGGACGGCGCCGAGGTGACGGTCTCGGCGGCCGTCTCGCTGGCCGACCAGCCCTCCGGCGGCCACACCGTCGTCGTCGACTCCGTCGACCTGAGCGAGGGCGGCTTCGTGACGCTGCACGACGCCCGACTGTTCGGGGGCGACGCCCTCGGGAGCGTCGTCGGAACCTCCGGGTACCTCGACGCCGGGGTCCACGAGAACGTCGAGGTGACGCTCGACGAACCGATCGACGAGTCCCGGACGCTGATCGCGATGCCCCACCGCGACACGAACGACAACGAGGCCTACGACTTCGTCTCCAGCGACGGCGGCGCGGACGGGCCGTACACCGCCGACGGCGGCGCCGTGACCGACCCCGGCAAGGTGTCGGTCACCGCCATGGTCTCGTTCGCGGATCAGTCGACCGAGGGCGAGACGGTCACAGTCGAGCGAGCAACCCTCCACGACGGCGGGTTCGTCACGGTTCACGACGCGACGCTGCAGGAGGGACAGACGTTCGCCAGCGTCCGCGGGACCTCCGACTACCTCCCGCCCGGCACCCACGAGGACGTCGAGGTGACGCTCGACGACCCCGTGACGGAGGGCACCACGCTGATCGCGATGGCCCACCGGGACACCGACGGCGATCGGCAGTACACCTTCGTCGAGTCCCAGGGGCAGGCCGACGGCCCGTACGTCGCTAACGGCGCGGTCGTCGACCCGGCGTCGGTCGAGGTGGCCGGCGCGATGTCCCCCACCGCGACGCCGACCGCGACGCCGACGATGACCGACACCCCGACCGCGACCCCGACGCCCACCGAGGGCGGCGGGCCCGGGTTCGGCCCGGTCGTCGCGCTCGTGGCGCTTCTGGCCGGGGCGCTGGTCCTGGCGCGGCGGCCGTAGCCGCCGGCCGACGCTCGCGGCGGCCCCCTGGTCCCTCTCCGGGTCACTCCGTCTCGACGCCGGTGAACTCGAACCGCGCGCCGCCCTCCGTTCCTTCCGTCGCAGCCACCGACCACCCGTGGGCCTCGGCGATCTCCGACACGATGGCCAGCCCGAACCCCGCCCCGTCGTCGGCCGTCGTGTACCCCGCATCGAACGCCGTCTCGCGCTCCTCGGCGGGGATGCCGGGGCCGTCGTCCTCGACGTAGAAGCCGTCCGGCAGGTCGCCGACGGTGACGGTCACGGTCGCTTCGCCGGCCCCCCGTCCGCCCTCCGCGTCGCCGCCCGCGCCCGCCCCGTTCGCCCCCCCGCGCTCGTCGGTGTC
>JBDGPV010000013.1:1831-6001 GCA_042219485.1 Haloferacaceae archaeon | reverse complement strand
GGCGAGACGCTCTACCTGCAGGCGGCCAGCGACGGCGACGAACTGAACGGGGTCGGCGTCGTCCAGCGGGTGGTCCCCCGGATCGATCCGGCCGAACTCCGCGGTACGGTCGTCGTGGTCGGGGTGGTCAACTACTACGCCTTCCTCGTCGCCGAGCACCGCAACCCCATCGACGACACCAAGCTCAACCGGGCGTATCCGGGGGACACGGAGGGGACGACAAGCGAGCGCCTGGCCGCCGCCACCTACGACGTGGCCGCCGATGCCGACTACATCCTCGACCTCCACCAGGGCTCGACCAGCCGGATGATCGACGAGGTCCGGGTGCGGTGTGGGGCCCGCCACCGCCTCCACCGGGACTGCCTGCGGCTGGCCAAGACGTTCGACTGCGGCCACGTCCTCGACCAGAAGGGGCCGAGCGGCCAGCTCGCCCGCGTGGGTCCCGACGACGGCATCCCGACGATCGACCCCGAGCTCGGCGGCTCGGTCGGGTGGGACGAGACCAGCATCCGCAAGGGCGTCGAGGGCGTGTTCAACGTGCTCCGCGGCTACGACTTCCTCGACGGGACCGCCGACCCCGGCCCCCAGACCCGGGCCTCGGGGTTCGACCAGTACGGCTCGCCGACCGGCGGGCTCGTCCGGTTCCGCGCCGACCTCGGCGAGCGCGTCGCGGTCGGCGACACCCTGTTCGACGTGACCGACGTGTTCGGCGCCGAGAAGGCGAGCGTGACCGCCGACTCCGACGGCGTCTTCTGGCGGGCCCGCCGCCTCCCGCAGGTCGCCGCCGGCGAGTACGTCTGCTCGGTCGGCACCGACGTCGACACCTACTGATCGTGCCCGCGCGCCTGCGCTGCCCGGACTGCGGGCGGACGTTCGCCGACCGGTGGCGGTGTACCTGCGGCGCGCCCCTCTCGATCGCCGACCCGCCCCGGCCCGACGGACCGCCCGACGCGCTCGACCGCGACCGCGGCCTGTGGGCCTTCGCCGACCTCGTCCCGGCGGCCTTCGACCCCCGGGCCAGCCTGGGCGAGGGGTTCACCCCGCTGGTCGGGGCGCCCGACCGCGACGCCCGGTTCAAGCTGGAGTACGTGTTCCCGACCGGCTCGTTCAAGGACCGCGGCGCGACGACGACGGTCGCGCGGGCCCTCGCCTGCGGCGCAGAGCGGCTGATCGAGGACTCATCGGGCAACGCGGGCGCCGCGGTCGCGACCTACGCCGCCCGGGCCGGGCTCGACGCGCGGATCTACGTGCCCGCGTCGGTCAAGCCGTCGAAGCTCCGGGCCATCGAGCGCGCCGGGGCGACGCCGGTCCGGGTCGAGGGCGACCGCGCGGCCGTCACCGAGGCCTGCGTCGCGGCCGTCGAGGCCGGCGAGGGGTGGTACGCCAGCCACGCCTGGCGGCCCTCCTTCCTGGCCGGCACGGCGACGATGGCCTACGAGATCGCGGCGGCCGACGGCTGGTCGGTCCCGGACGCCGTCGTCACCCCGCTCGGCCACGGCACGCTCCTCCTGGGCGCCCACCGCGGCTTCCGAGCGCTCCGCGAGGCCGGCTGGACCGACCGGGTTCCCCGGCTGTACGGCGCCCAGGCCGCGGGCTACGCCCCCATCGCCGCGGCGCGCCGCGGGGGGGCGGCCGACAGCGGGGCCGACGCCGCGGACGGGGCCGGGAGCACGAACGACGTCGCCGACGGCATCCGGGTCGCCGAGCCGGTCCGGCGCGGGGAGATCCTCGACGCGCTGGCGGCGACGGGCGGGGACGCGGTCGCCGTGAGCGCCGAACGGACCCGGGCGGCACTCGACCGGCTCCACCGCGACGGGTTCTACGTCGAGCCGACCTGCGCGGTGGCGCCGGCCGCGCTCGCGGCGTTCCGCGACCGCGGAGCGATCGGGCCGGACGAGGACGTCGTCGTCGCGCTGACCGGCAGCGGCCTGAAGGGCGACGGCGACGGTGACGGCGACTGACCGGCGGCGCCGACCCCCGAAGGCTTTGGTTCGGCGCCGACAACCGCCCCCACCGGTGGTTGCCAGCCGTCCCGACTACTGTCCCGACTGCGGCGCCGCGCTGACCGACGCCGAGCGCGAGGGCCGGACGCGCCGGTACTGCCCGGACTGCGCCCGGGTCGTCTACCGCAACCCCGTCCCCGCGGCCGACGTCGCGGTGCTCGACGGCGACCGGGCGCTCCTGGTCCGGCGGGCCGTCGCCCCCGACGCCGGCGCGTGGGCCATCCCCGGGGGGTACCTGGAGCACGACGAGCCCCCGCGGGCGGCGGCAGTCCGGGAACTCCGCGAGGAGACGGGCCTCCGGGTCGACCCCGGGGCCCTACGGCTCGTCGACACGTCGTTCGAACCGCTCGCCGACCGCCACCTGCTCGTGGTCCGATACGCGGTCGGCCGGGCCGAGACGTCGGGCGACCCGCGCCCGGGATCGGACGCCGCGGCCGCGCGGTTCTGGTCGCTGTCCGCGCTCGACGGCGCGGACGAACCGCTCCGGGAGTCCCACCGCCCGACGCTCGAACGGCTGCTGTCGGGGTAGCGCCGCCCCGCCCCCGCCCCGCCCCCGTCCCCACCGTGGGAACGCGTGACAGGGCTTATCTCCCGGCGCCGGCAAGCGGGGGGCATGGACGTCTCGCTTCGCGACCTCGACGACGCGACGCCGACCGACATCGCGTCGACCATCAGGGACGCCGGCCTGGCGGGCGCCGGCGGCGCCGGGTTCCCGACGCACGCGAAGTGGGAGCGCCTCGACGACGTCTCGTACCTGCTGGTGAACCACCAGGAGAGCGAGCCAAACTACTACATGGACAAGTGGCTGGGACGGACCCGCGCCGACGAGTTCGCGGCGCTGTTCGACGCCCTCCTCGGGCCGGCGGTGGACGCCGTCGTCGTGGGGACGAAGGCGTCCTACCGGGAGCGGTGGACCGGCGCGCTCGAAGCCGCGACCGACGCGACGGTCCACCGCCCCGGGGACCTGCCGATCGACCCGGACGCCGACGCGCGGGTGGCGATCGCGTACACCGACGACCGGTACGAGTACGGGATGGAGACGGTGCTCCTCAGGCTCGTGGCCGACGTGGTGGTCCGGGACGGCCTCCCGATGGATCACGGCTGGATCGTCCAGAACACCGAGACGCTCTACCGGCTCTACCGGACGCTCGCGGCCGACGAACCGGTGACGCGCAAGTACGTCCACGTCGACGGATCGGTGCCCCGCCACCGGATGCTGGAGGTGCCGGTCGGGACGCCCGCGTCGGCGCTGCTCGCGGCCGCCGGCCGGTCGGCCGACGACCTCGGCGCGGACGAACTGCTCGCCGACGGCGGGCCCGGGTGGTGTTTCGCCGTCGACGGGCCGCCCGCCGAGTTCGGCGTGACCAAGCGCACCAACGGGGTCCTGGTCCTCGACGCGGACCTGGTCGCCCAGAACACCGTCGGGGACGACCGGATCAACGTGCTGGAGGCCCGCGACTGGGCGCGCGACCACGAGACCGAACCGACGACGCTCGTTCCCGACGAGGTCAGGGTGCCCCTCCTCACGAACCCGGCCTTCGGCTCCCTCGTCGCCCCGAGCGAGCCGACGGTCGCGCCCGGCGACCGGGTGGCCGAGGGGGACCCAATCGCCCGCCCCGGCGAGGGCGGGATCAGCAACACGCAGCACGCCTCCGTCGACGGGCGGGTGACCGACGTGACAGAGGAGTACGTCGAGATCAGCGCCGCGGCCGGGACCGGCGGCTGACGGCCCCGGCCGTCGCGCGGGTCAGACGTCGACGGCGTAGCCGGCGTCGCGCAGGGCCCGCCGCACCCGGTCGGCGTGCTCCGGGTCCACCTCCGGCCCCCGGAGCTCCCCCGCCCCGTCGTCCCCGTCGCGCCGGAACCCGTAGGAGACGACCGCGACGTCGCCCTCCGCGTCGCTGCCGAACAGTTCGACGACCACCTCGCCGGCGTACTCGTAGCAGCGCACGTCGTCGATCTCGTCCATCGCTTCCCGTGCCAACGGTTCTCATCCGACGGACAAAAACCGTCCGGCCGTCGTCGGACGCCCGGCCGACGCTCGTCGGGGGCGGAACGCGCAGGGACGTATAGGAATACATATATGTAACGACGTAGTAATTTTCGTGATGACACGAACGTTCGAACTGTTCGAGGACGCGGCGGGCGAGTACCGGTGGCGGCTCCG
>JBDGPV010000013.1:0-1731 GCA_042219485.1 Haloferacaceae archaeon | reverse complement strand
CGAGGACGCGGCGGGCGAGTACCGGTGGCGGCTCCGCCACCGCAACGGGAACGTCCTCGGGGACAGCGGCGAGGGATACGCCTCGGCCACCGGCGCCCGGGAGGCCGTCGAGGCGGTCAGGGACGGCGTGGCCGACGCGGGCGTCGAGGAGTAGGCGACGACGGCGGTCGGGCGACGGCCGTCGGCGGCCGACCCCGGCGGGCCGCCCGGTTCCGGCGACCGGCCGATCCCGGTGGGGTTAACCGCGTCCCTGCAGGAAGTAGCGTATGCGGAACTTCACCGTCGGCCGGATCTGGGGGATCCCGATCCGGATCAGCATCTCGCTCGTCGTGTTCCTGCCGGTGCTGGCGTGGCTCATCGCCAGCGGCGGGCAGATCGAGTCCTACGCCGGGCTCATCGCGGGGCTGACCGGCGTCGGGTTCGACCTCGGGGTCCTCCGCGCCGGGACGACGCCGTGGGTGATCGGCGTGGCGGCCGCGGTCGGCCTGTTCGTCAGCGTCACGATCCACGAACTCGGGCACTCGTGGGTGGCGCTCCGGTACGGCATCGAGATCGAGTCGATCACCCTCTGGATCCTGGGTGGCATCGCGTCGCTCTCGGAGATCCCCCGCGAGTGGGACCGGGAGTTCCGGATCGCCATCGCCGGTCCCGCGGCGAGCGTGCTCGTGGCCGCGGTCTGTTACGCCGGCCTGCTGGCGACCCCCGCCTCCCTCCCGGTCGCGCGGTTCGTCCTCGGCTGGCTCGCGGTCGTGAACGTCACGCTCGTCCTGTTCAACCTCCTGCCGGCGTTCCCGATGGACGGCGGGCGGGTGTTGCGGGCGCTCCTGTCCCGCTCCCGCCCCTACGAGAGCGCGACGCGCCTGGCCGCCCGGCTCGGCGTGGCCTTTGCCGTCCTGTTCGCCGTCGTCGGGGTCCTGGGGTTCAACCCGCTCCTGCTGTTGCTCGCGCTGTTCCTCTACGGGGCCGCCACGACCGAGTCCCGGACCGTGATGCTCGACGGCCTGCTCGAGGGCCTCACCGTCGGGGACGTCATGACCCGGGACCCACGGACGATCCCCGCGGACGCGGGGCTGGACGACCTCGCCGACCGGATGGCGGCCGACCGGCAGACGGTCTACCCCGTGACCGACGGCGACGGCGTCGTCGGCGTCGTGAGCCTCGCCGACCTCGCCGGCCGCTCCCGGGACGCGACGACGGTCGGTTCGGTGGCGCGGGACGTGCCCCGGATCCCGGCGACGGCCGACGCCTTCGAGACGCTCGCGCGGCTCCACGCCGACCGCGCCGCCGACGCGCTGGTCGTCGAGAACGGGACGGTCCTGGGGGTGCTCTCGGAGTCCGACTACGCCCACGCGCTGACCGTCCAGCGGGGGTTCCGAACGTCGGTCGCGGCCTGAGACGCGGCGCCCGCCGGACCCCGTAACACAACGGTGAAGTCGCCGCGTCCCCGACCCGGTTTTGACCGACGTGACCGACGCGACCGGCGCCGGGCGCGCCCGACGCGACGGCCGGAGAGCGGCGGCCGTCGCCGGCGCTCCCCCCGGCCGCCGGCGCCCGGAGGGGGACGCGGATGCGTAGGCCCGCCGCGCGGGCCGCGGCGAGTTCCTCCTTGAGCTCCTCGATGGTCTTGCCCCGTGCCTTCCACTCCTCGAAGAAGCGCCGGGCGGTCTCGGGGACCGCCTCGGGGGCGACGTCGAGGACCTCGGCGGCGTCGTAGAGGGCGTCCTCGGTGGC
>JBDGPV010000001.1:0-6138 GCA_042219485.1 Haloferacaceae archaeon | reverse complement strand
GATCGACGGCTACGAGTTCAACGGGCCGGTGAAGGTGTGGGGCCACAACTACTTCGACAAGCCCTCGGTGGTCTCGTCGGTCGCGTACGACGAGCCCTGGCTGGTCGACGAGTTCGCGTTCACCTCGTCCGTCACCGACCGGCCGGTGAAGGTGCCGATCACGGGGCCGTACACGCTGGCCTCGTGGTCGTTCGACGAGGTGTACGGGAGCGAGGCGGACCTGGCCTACGACCTCGCGGACCTCGTCAACCAGGAGGTCGAGGCGCTGGTCGAGGCCGGGGCGCGGTACGTCCAGATCGACGAGCCGGCGCTGGCGACCACGCCCGACGATCACGCCATCGTCGGCGAGTGTCTCGACCGGATCGTCGCCGGCCTCCCGGACGACGTGCGGATCGGCCTGCACGTCTGCTACGGCGACTACTCGCGGATCTACCCCGAGATCCTCGACTTCCCCATCGACGAGTTCGACGTGGAACTGTGCAACGGCGAGTACGAGCAGATCGAGACGTTCACCGATCCGGCGTTCACGACCGACCTGGCGCTCGGGGTCGTTGACGCCCACGTCGCGGAGGTCGAGCCGGTCGCCGAGATCGAGCGGAACATCCGGCAGGGGCTGCGCGTGGTCCCCCCCGATCGCCTGACGGTCTCGCCCGACTGCGGGCTGAAGCTCCTCCCCCGCGAGGTAGCCTACGGGAAGATGGAGAACATGGTGACCGCCGCGCGGAACGTCGAGGCCGCGCTGGACGCCGGCGAGATCGACCTCGACGACCCGGTGCCGGCCGCCGGAGCGGCGGCAGAGGGGGACTGACGCGGGGCCGCGCCGGGGGCGCCGCCGCGACCGACGGGAGCCGGGAGGGATCGGCGACGACATCGGGGCCGTCGTGACGCGCGGGGGTCCCGTTCGTCCCCACAACGTATATCGGGTTTGTGAAACAATGCCCGTGCGGGGAACGGACCGTTCAGCCGGGACCGTCCCTCGATCGAGGACACAGCGCACACATGGTCTACAAGAAGATCACGCTCATCGGGCGGAGTCCCGAGAGCTTCGACGACGCGACCGACGACGCCATCGAGCGCGCGACCGAGACGCTGGACAACGTCCACTGGGTTGAGGTGGACGAACTCGGCGTCGAACTGGCGAGCGCCGAGGACCGCGAGTACCAGGCCGAGGTGACGGTGGCGTTCGAGCTCGAGTGACGGGGCCGCTCACCCCTCGAACCCGTCGGGGGGCGTTCCCGGCCCCGCGTCGCCGGACCGGGCCGGCTCCCCCGACGCGCCGGCGGCGGCCGGTTCCGTCCCGTCCCCGGCGGCGCCGAGGTCGTCGTCGAAGACCAGCCGGCGGTGGGGGTACGCGATCTCCACGTCGGCGTCGCGCTCGGCGAGCAGCCGACGGATCGCGGTCTGGACGTCCGAGCGGACCGCGAGCAGTTTGTACGGCTGTTCGACCCAGTATCGGAGCCGGATGCGGATGCCGCTGTCGGCGTGCTCGTCGATGTAGGCGGTCGGCTTCGCGGGGTAGCGCGAGGAGCCGATGCGGATGTCCGGGCCGCCGTCGATCACGCCCTCACAGCTCCGCGCCGCCCGCTCGAAGACGTCCTGTGCGGCCCCGACGTCGCTCCCGTAGGTGACGAGGATCGGGAGCGCGAGCCTGGTGCGCTTGTCCTCGGCGGAGTAGTTGACGACCTGCTGTTCCCGGATGCTGGCGTTCGGGATGACGGTGAACGTGTTGTCGAGGGTGAAGACCTTGGTGTACCGGAGCGTGATGTCGTCGACGAACCCCTTGGTACCGTTCTGGAGTTCGATCATGTCGCCGATCTCGTAGGGCTGGTCCGCGAGGACGAACAGCCCGTTGACGATGTTCCCGATGACGGGCGCGAGGACCAGGCCGAGCACGGCCGAGAAGACCGTCACCGACAGCAGCAGGTCGGTGGCCCGGAGGCCGAACAGGCTGCCGGCGACGACGGCCGCGGCCGCGACGGCGACGATCCGGACGGACCGCAGGATCATCTGCGTGATGCTCTCCCGTCCGACCCGGGCCGCGACCGGCGCCTCGAGCAGCCGGACGAGGAACTTCGAGAGGTAGATCCCGGCGACGATCAGCAAGAGCGCGATGATTGCCCGCGGCAGTCGTCCCTGCAGTTGCGGCGGCAGGGCGACCGCGGGGGGTGCCCACGCTCCCGCCGCGAGCGCCCGGACGGCCGTCCCGCCGGCGATCATCGTCCGGCCCTCGCCGCGGAGGCCCGTAAGTCCATCGGGACCCCGCAGCGAGGGCCGGACGGCGGCCCGGCGCCGCCCCCGGCCGTGCCGAACGCAACGACTAAGCCACGCCACGCCCGGGGCCGACCATGGACGGGCGCACCCGGGAGTACCTGCGGGGTCGCTTCGGCGACTACTACCGCGGGGTCGATCTCCCGCTGCCGCCGGCGGCCGACCGGCGGGAGTGGGGTCACATCCCGTTCACGTCCGGCGGAACGACGATGGTGCGCCACCGGTCGCTGCTGGAGATCGGGGACCTCGACGAGTTCCTCGGGCGGGAGCCGCCGCGCCACGTCTACTTCTCGGCCGCCCGCTACGAGGATCCCGGGGCGGACGGGATGGACGCGAAGGGCTGGCGGGGGGCCGACCTGATCTTCGACCTCGACGCGGATCACCTGCCGGCGGTCGATCCCGAGGCCAGCAGCTACGCGGGGCGGCTGGCCGCCTGCAAGGACGCCCTCGTACGCCTGCTCGACCTGCTGGAGGCCGACTTCGGGTTCGGACCGGACGACTTCCGCGTCGTCTTCTCGGGCGGCCGCGGCTACCACGTCCACGTCCGGACGCCGGCCGTGCGGGAACTGGGGAGCGAGGCGCGCCGCGAGGTCGTCGATTACGTCCGGGCGATCGACCTGGACTACGACGGCCTCGTGACGACCCGCGCGGTCGACGGGACGACCCGCCGGGTGCTCCGCGCCGACGGCGGGTGGGGCCGGCGGGTCCACCGGCGCCTCGTCTCGGTCGCCGAGGACCTCCGGGCGGCGGACCGGCCGGACGCGCTCGCGCGCCTCCGGGCGTACGAGGGGATCGGCGAGGCCCGGGCCGAGACGATCCTGAACGCGGTCGAGCGCACCCCCGAGGCGATCGAGAACGGGAACCTCGAGGCCGGCGGGCCGGGCATGCGGACGCTGGTCGAGGCGCTGACCCGCGAGGTCGTCGAGGAGCAGACGGTCGCCGTGGACGAGCCGGTGACGACGGACGTCAACCGGCTGATCCGGCTGCCGGGCAGCCTCCACGGCGGGACCGGGCTGGTGGTGCGGCCGATCGAGCGCGACGCCGTCGACGCGTTCGACCCGTTCGTCGACGCGGTGCCCGCCCGGTTCGCCGGCCGGGAGATCCTGGTCGACGTGACCGATCCCGGCGAGGAGCCGGTCGTCGTCGGCGGCGGTAGCTTTACACCGACGGAGGGTGTGCACTCGGTTCGTGAGCCCGTGGGCGTGTTCCTGATGGGACGCGGCCGGGCACGGAAGGTGAGCGAGGCATGAACCTGGAGGAACTCCGCGACGCCCGCCGGACCGAGCGGGAGCGCGACGGGTTGCAGTCCCTCCCGGACACGTTCTATCGTGACGTCGCGGCGTACCTCTCGGACCTGAAGGCCGAGCGCGAGCGCGCGGCCGAGGCGGCGGCGGACCCGTTCGCCGACCCGGAGGTCCGCCGGCTCACCGAGGAGATCGAGACCGCCGAGGACGTCGTCGAGTCGATCTACGAGCGCCGCGTCGGCAAGGTGGTCGACCGCGCCTCGTTCGCGGCGGCCGACATGCGCCACGACACCGAGGGGCTGACCGCCGAGGAGCGGGACCTCTTCGAGGACCTCGTCGGGCGCATCGAGCGCAACCGCGAACGCGTGCTGGCGGCGCTTGACCCGGAGGACGACGCCGACGCCGGCACCGGGACCGGGACCGGAAGCGACGGCGAGCGGACGGACGAGGGCGGAATCGGGGGCGGGCCGGACCCCGAGGCCGGGACCGGGCCCGCGGCCGACGCCACGGGGACCGGCGGGGGCCCGCCGACGGCCCGGGAGGCCGACGCGGAGGCGTCCGGGGGGCCGACCGGCGATGCGGGCGGGACCGAGGAGGCCCCGGACCCGAGCGACCTGCTCGTCGAGGCCATGGGCGGGTCGGACGCGGCCGACGCCGACGGGAGCGGGGGCCCGACGGGCGCCGCGGCGGAGGGGCCGGGCACGACCGACGGCGGGATCCCGGCGGGATCCGACCCCGACCCGGACACCGGAACCGGGACCGGCCCCGGGGCCGCCGACGGTGATCGGCCGCGAACCGGGTCGGCCGAGGCGGCCGCGGCGCCCGCCGCGGGATCCGACCCGTCCGGCGGCGACGCCGGCACGGGGGGCTCGGTCCCGGACCGGGACGGGGAGCGGGACCGCAAGACGGTGTACGTCACCCGCGACGTCGGCGAGATCTTCGGGGTCGACGAGCGGACCTACCGGCTGGCGGCCGAGGACGTAGTCGACCTGCCGGCGGACAACGCCCGGGCGCTGGTCGAGCGGAACGCGGCCGAACCGCTGGAGTAGCCGTCCGGGGGACCGCGCGCGCCGCGCCGAGGAGAAAAACGGGAACGGAGAGGGGAGCGGGGCCGGCCGGGACTCGGCGGCCTACTGGAAGGTCCGTTCGGCGGCGACGGGTTCGTCCCCGACGTCGCCCCGCCGGAACCGCCGCTCGATCTCCTCGTAGCGCTCGCGGGTCTCGTCGGTGACGCTGGGGTTGACCTCGTCGAGCGCCGCCTCGAAGTGGTCCATCGTGATGCGGACGTTGCCGAGCGACTCGTCCATCTCGGAGCGGTCGACGGAGTTGATGAACTCCCGGGAGGCCGCCATCGCGGCCTCGCGGCAGACCGCCTCGAGGTCCGCGCCGACGTAGCCCTCGGTCCGGCGCGCGAGCCGGTCGAGGTCGACGCCGTCGGCCAGCGGCTTGCGGCGGGTGTGGACCCCGAGGATCTTCCGGCGGGCGGCCTCGTCGGGCACGGGCACGTGGACGTGGCGGTCCAGCCGGCCGGGCCGGAGGAGCGCCGAGTCGATCAGGTCCGGGCGGTTGGTGGTGGCGATCACCACCACGTCCTCGAGCTCCTCCAGCCCGTCGAGCTCGGTCAACAGCTGCGAGACGACGCGTTCGCCGACGTTCGTGTCGCCGGCCCCGCGGCCACGCTCGGTCGCGACGGCGTCGATCTCGTCGAAGAAGACCACGGTGGGAGCGTTCTCGCGGGCCTTCGAGAACACCTCGCGGACGCCCTTCTCGCTCTCGCCGACGAACTTGTTGAGCAGTTCGGGCCCCTTCACCGAGATGAAGTTGGAGTCGGCCTCGTTGGCGACGGCCTTGGCGAGCAGCGTCTTCCCGGTGCCCGGCGGACCGTACAGCAACACGCCCTTCGCGGACTCCATGTCCATCTGCTCGAACACGTCGGGGTACTCCAGGGGCCACTGGATGGTCTCCCGGAGGCGCTCCTGGGTGTCCTCCAGGCCGCCGACGTCGTCCCAGGTGACGTCGGGCACCTCGACGAACACCTCGCGGAGCGCCGAGGGCTCGATGCCCTTCAGCGCCTCCTCGAAGTCCCCGCTCGTGACCGCGATCGAGTCGAGGACGTCCGCCAGGATCTCCTCCTCGTCGAGGGCGAGGTCGGGCCGGATCCGCCGGAGGGCGTTCATCGCGGCCTCCTTCGCCAGGTTCTCGAGGTCGGCGCCGACGAACCCGTGGGTGTTGTCGGCGTACGTGTCGAGGTCCACCTCGTCGGTCAGCGGCATCGTCCGCGTGTGGACCTGCAGGATCTCCTTGCGGCCGTCCCGGTCGGGCACGCCGATCTCGATCTCGCGGTCGAACCGGCCCCCCCGCCGGAGCGCGGGGTCGATGGCGTCGACCCGGTTGGTCGCGCCGATGACGACCACCTCGCCGCGCTCGTCGAGGCCGTCCATCAGCGAGAGGAGCTGGGCGACGACCCGGCGCTCGACGTCGCCGCCGGCCTCGTCGCGCTTGGGCGCGATGGCGTCGAGTTCGTCCATGAAGACGATCGCGGGGGCGTTCTCCTCGGCCTCCTCGAAGACGTCGCGGAGCTGCTCCTCGCTCTCGCCGTAGTACTTCGACATGATCTCCGGGCCGG
>JBDGPV010000021.1:0-6143 GCA_042219485.1 Haloferacaceae archaeon | reverse complement strand
AATCGCCGGAGGGCGAGCAGGCCGGCGGTTCGAATCCGCCCCAACCCACTCGTTTCCCGCCGTTTCCGAAGGGGAGACGGAGCGGGCCGGCGACTCCCGCCGACGTCCCGCCCGCTCAGTCCGCCCGCACGTCGTCAGCGACCGCCCGGAGCGTCCCGTGCTCGTCGTCGCCGTAGGCGATCACCCGGCAGTCGGTCAGGCTCGTCGGATCGTACTCCCGAACGGCCTCGCAGACGATCCGTGCGCCCGTCTCGAAGCCGAACCCGGCCGCGCCCGTGCCCAGGACCGGGAGGACGACGGACGAACAGCCCCGCTCGTCGGCTGCCGCGAGCGCGTTGCGCGTCGCGGTCCTGATGCTCTCGTCCGTCGCCCGCCCGTCGCCGTAGTGGGGCATCGCGGCGGCGTGGACGACGTACTCGGCGTCGAGGTCGTAGGCGTCCGTCACCGCGACCTCGCCGAGTTCGACCGGTCCCTTCGAGACAGCCTCCTCGTTGATCGGGCCGTTCGCCGCGCGCCGCAGCGCCCCCGCGACGCCGCTCCCCATTTCGAGGCTCGTGCCGGCGGCGTTCACGAGCGCGTCCGCGCTCTGTCCCGCGATGTCGCCCTGGACGATCGTGAACTCCATGTCCGGCCGTACGCGGGCCGGCCGGATAACGGGTGCGCGTCGCGAGCCGATCCGGGCCGGTTTTGGCCCCGCCCGCCGTACGCCGCGGCATGCCGCTCGAACCGGGCGATCCCGCCCCGACGGTGTCCGCGCCCAACCAGCACGGCGAGACGGTCGAGCCCTCGTTCGCGGGGCCGACGGTCGTCTACTTCTACCCCCGGGACGACACCCCGGGCTGTACGACCGAGGCGACCGAGTTCACGGCGGAACTCGACGCGTACCGCGACGCGGGCGTGACGGTCTACGGCGTCTCCACCGACGACGTCGACTCCCACGCGGCGTTCGCGGAGAAACACGGCATCGAGTTCGACCTGCTGGCCGACCCGGCGGGGGAGGTCGCCGACGCGTTCGGCGTCGAGCGTCGGCGGGGCGGGGCGACCGCGCGGACGACGTTCGTCCTCGACGACGGGCGGGTTCACGACGTGTACGCCGGCGTCTCGCCGTCCGGGCACGCGCGGGCGGTGCTCGAGGACCTCGTCGACGCGGGGGTCGTGACGCTCGACTAACCCCCGGGCGACGGACGAACGTCCGCTCCGCCGCCGCCGCGGGGTGCCGGAACCGGACGCGCGGTCGGATCGGCGCCCCCACGGCGTCGCTTATTCCGCCGCGCGCCGTAGCGTGTGCCATGCCCCGGTCCCCCTTCCGCCGCTTCTCGGACGGCTACTACGTCGGCCGGCTCCGGGTCGAGCGCCGCGACGGCGACCGCGCCGCCATGGAACGCGGCCAGCACCGGGCCGCGAACGAGCAGGTGTACGCGACCGGAGAGGGGGTCGAGCGCCTCGATCACCCCCTGGTCGCGAAGGTCGACGGCTCCCATTTCCCCGTCACGGCGGAGGCGGACCGCCCCGCGGGCACGCTCGGCCTGCCCGCGGACCTCCTGGCCGCGGCCGGGATCGGCGATCCCCCGACCGCCACGGCGGTGCTCGTGGCGACGGCCGACCGCGCCGGGCGCCTCCTGCGGTGGTTCGTCCCGGGCGCGTGGTCGGCGCCGGCCGACGCGTACGCGTGATCGCCCCCCGCGCCGGAACCCTTTCGACGCCGAGTCCCGAACGGCACGGGGATGAGCGACGCGGTACGCCTCGGCCTGACCGGCGACGTGATGCTCGGCCGCACGGTCGACGAGCGACAGCGCCGCCGCGCACCCGCCGACGTCTGGGGCGACATGCTCGACCGCCTCCGTTCCCTGGACGGCCTGCTCGTCAACCTGGAGTGTGCGCTCTCGACCCGCGGGGAGCGCTGGACGCGCACCGACCGCCCCTTCCACTTCCGGGCCGACCCGTCGTGGGCGGTCCCGGCGCTCGGCGCGGCGGGGGTCGACTGCTGTGCGCTCGCCAACAACCACGTCCTCGACTTCGGCGAGGTCGCGCTCCGTGACACCCTCGACGCCCTCGACCGGGCGGGCATCGCGCACGCCGGCGCGGGACTGGACCGCGACGGGGCGCTCGACCCCGCCCGGTTCCGGGCCGGCGGCCTCGACGTCGCCGTCGTCTCGTTCACCGACAACACCCCGGAGTACGCCGCCGGGGAGGGGACCCCCGGCACCGCCCGGGTCGAGATGGACCCCGACGACGGCCGGACCCGCGACCGGGTCGGCGAGGCGCTCGCCCGGGCGCGGACGGGCGACCCCGACCTCCTCGTGGCCTCGCTCCACTGGGGGCCGAACATGGTCGTCGATCCCCCGCCGGAGTTCGAGGCGTTCGGCCGGTGGCTCGTCGACCGGGGCGTCGACCTCGTCCACGGCCACAGCGCCCACGTCTTCCAGGGGATCGAGGTGTACGACGGCGTCCCCATCGTCTACGATGCGGGCGACTTCGTGGACGATTACGCGGTCGACCCGGACCTCAGGAACGACCGGAGCTTCCTGTTCGCGGCCGCCGCGGACGCCGACGGGGTCTCCCGTCTCCGCCTGGTCCCCGTCGTGATCGAGGGCTGCCGGGTCCGGGAGGCGACCGGCGGGGCCGCGCGGTGGTGCCGCGAGCGGATGCGCGCGCGCTCCGAGCGGTTCGGGACCGACGCGGCCTTCGAGCGCGAGGGGGCGGGCCTCGTCCTGTCGACGTGACGGCTCCCCGGCGGCTCGCCCGTCGGTCGTCGGCCGTCGGTGGGCCTATCCGTCCCCGACCGCGACCGGCCCGCATGGACCGCGGCACCTGTCGGTTCGCCCCGGCCGCGCCCGACGAGCGGATCGTCCACGGCGCCTGCCGCCCCGGCGACGGTCCGCCGGACACGCCCAACGAGGACGTCGAGGGGTGGATCGCCTACGTCCGCGACCGCGGGATCGAGCGGGTCTGCTGTACCCTCACCCGGCGACAGCTCGTCCGTTACGACGACCTCCTCGGGACCTACGAGGCCGCGTTCGGCCCGACGGCGGTCCGTCACGCGCCGATCCGGGACCACCGGTTCGTCGACCGGGCGACCCTCGAGGAGGGGATCCTCCCCTTCCTCCGGGACGCCGACCGGTCGGCGGAGCCGGTCGTCGTCCACTGCTGGGCCGGGATCGGGCGCACCGGCCACGTGCTCGCGCTCTGGCTCGCCCGGGAGCGCGGGTACGACCTCGACGACGCGATCTCGACCGTCCGCCGGTCGGGACGGGACCCGCTGGAGGCCGCCGACCGGGACGCCGACGGCCGGGCCCGGCTCCGACGGCTGCTCTGACCGGCGCCGGCCCGCGGCGGGCGGCGCCCGCGCCCCCGGCGGCGCTTCGCGGTGTGGCCCCCGGTCTCACCACTCCCGGACCAGCAGCACGACGCCGAGGAGGATGACCGTCGCCGCGACCCCCGCGAAGAGCAGGAAGAAGACCTCCGTCGTGGCGTGGGTCAGCGCCAGCCCCGCCAGCGAGGGTCCGAGCGCGCCGACGCCGTAGACCCCGAGGTAGGTGTATCCGAACGAGAGGCCGTGGACGTCGGCGTCGGCGTAGGTCGCCACCAGCGCCTGTCGGATCGGCGCCGTCATGTAGATGAGGAAGCCGAGCGCCCCGCAGACGGCCAGCAGCGGGACGAGCCCCGCCGCCGAGGCGGGGACGAAAAGCACCGAGACCGCGACGAGCGCGGCGTACGAGCCGATCAGCAGGGGCTCGGTGGCCGTCCGGTCGGTCAGCCGCCCTCCGAGGTACTGCCCGCCGCCGCCCAGCAGGAGGAGGCCGGCGTAGACGTACTGGCTCGGCTCGAAGGAGCGGTCGAACAGCGCGACCGGCCGGAAGAGCGGGAGGTCGGCGAGGATCTCGGGCAGGAAGGAGAGCACCCCCCGCGAGTAGACCCCGTGGGCCATCATCACCGCGAACGCGATGACGAACCCGCCGGTGAACAGGGCCTTCGACTGCCGGGCCAGCCCGCCCAGGTCGACCGTCGCCCCGCCGTCGATGGTCGCGTCGACCGCCGCCGTCTCGTCGAACTCGAACCGGAGCCCGACGAGGACGCCGACGACCGCCGGCAGCACGAACAGCCCGGCAGCCAGCCGCCAGCCGACGAAGGTGAGCAGGAGCGCGGCGAGAAACGGCCCGACGGCGGTCCCGACGTTCCCGGCCGCGCCGTGGTAGGCGAGCGCGGTCCCCCGCTCCTTCGAGCCGCGGGTGAGCAGGGAGAGCCCGGCGGGGTGATAGAGGCTCGCGCCGGCGCCCCACGCCAGGATCCCGAGCGCCACCGTCACGACCGAGGGCCAGGCGCTCATCAGGAGGAACCCGCCGCCCATCCCGACCATCGAGGCCAGGACGAGCGTCTTCGAGCCGTAGACGTCCGAGAGCGCCCCGCTGAGCATGGCCCCCACCCCGATCAGCCCGTAGCCCGCCCCCACGATCGTGCCGAGCACCGCGGGGGAGACGGCGAAGACGTCGAGCCAGATCACGACGAAGAGGGGGATCGCGAGCTCGTAGACGTGAAACATCAGGTGCGAGATGGCGGTGAACCCGGCGATCGCGCGGTCGTTGGCGTCCATGGGTGCGGGCGGTGCGCGTCGGTGTGCCTCCCGCCCCTTTAACGTGCGCGGATCGGTCCGCCCCCGTGAGAACCCTTATGTCGCCGCTGGGACTGGGACGAGGCATGGAGGACATCTTCGTCGCGCGGGTCATGTCCACCGACCTCCACACCGTCGTCCCCGGGACGCCCCTGTCGGAGGCCGCGGGCGTGATGCTCGACAACGAGATCGGATCCGTGCTCGTCGTGGAGGACGACGACCTGGTCGGCATCGTGACCACGACCGACTTCGTCCGCCTGGTCGCGAACGGCGAGATCACCGGCGCCCCCGTGGAGGCGGCCATGACCACCGACATCGCCACGGCCGGTCCGCAGGAGTCCATCCGCGACGCCGCCGACCGGATGATGGAACACGGCGTCCACCACCTGCCGGTCGTCGACGAGTCGGCCGGCATCGTCGGCATGATCACGACGACCGACCTCGCCTCGTACCTCTCACACGTCGAGACGCCGAGCCCGCTGTGAGCCGCGGGGATCGGAGACGGCCCGCCGCTACGCGATCCGCTCCGGCACCGGCGCGTCCAGCGTCGCCTCCTCGGCGATGACGACCCGACCGGTGTCCAGGCGCCGGACGAGGTCCCGCTCCGCGAGGTGTTGCACCGTCGCCGAGACGGTCAAAAGCGAGAGGTCGAGCCGGTCGGTGATCTCGCGCAGCGACGCGTCGCCCACCCGGTCGAGGTAGAGCAACACCAGCTTCGACGTGTCGCTTTGCAGTTCCGCGAGGTCCCGCATGGACGACACATTCGACCCCTGGTATATATCCTTATCGACGTACGCCGAACGCCGATACGTCGATAGCGGGACCGCCGCGCGGGCCGCCGGGGTTTTCCCCCCGCCGGGACTACCCCGGCGCGTGCGGCCGTTCCAGTCGCCGCCGCCGCTCCCGGCAGTGGCGGACGACCTCCTCTCGTCCGGCCACCTATGGGTGCGCGAGCACGCCGCCGGCGCCCCGCTCCGGTTCGCCGTCGACGGGACGGGCCTCCTGCGGTTCGGGGACGACGAGCGGACGTTCGAGCCCCGCGACGAACCGCTCGGCTACCGCTTCGCCGCCCGGCACGTCCGGGCGGCGTTCGACCGGGACGGATTCCGGGCGTCGGTCGCGGAGCCGACGGCGTACACCTTCCTGGCGACCGCGACCCGGTACGCCGGCGTCCCGTACGAGTTCGACCGCCTCCCGCCGGTCCTCGGCCTCGCCGTCCTCGGCCCCGACGGCCGCGTGCCGGTCGACCGGGCTGTGGCCGCGTTCGACCGCCTCGGCCTCGATGCCCTCCCCGCCGTGCGCAAGGAGGTCCGGGTGCGGGACTTCGACCCCACGGGGCTCGACTGGCCGGCGTCCGCGTGGTACGACGGCCCGGCCGCGGGGCTGGTCGTGGACCGGCGCGGCGGCCCGTGGGCCCTGCACGTCCGCGAGGGCGCGGCCCCCGCGGCCGACCCCGACCCGTTCGGGACGGCCGATCCGGCGGCGCTCGCGTCGCGGCTGGTCGACCGGGAGCGCGTCGCGGCCGCGGCGGGCG
>JBDGPV010000125.1:0-6242 GCA_042219485.1 Haloferacaceae archaeon | reverse complement strand
CGACCCCGGCCCCGCGCCGGCCGCGGCCGCCGCGTTCGCCGTCGCCGTCGCGCTCGTCGGGGCCGGGCTGGCGGGGACCGACGGCCTCGACCGCGGGGCGGTGCCGGTCGGCGGGCCGGTGTCGGTCGACCCCGGTCGGTTCGTCCGCCTGGCGGCCGCCGGCGGCACGGCGGCGGTCCTGGTCGTCGGGCTGATCGGCGCGCCGGCGGTCTACGACGCCGGCACCGGCGCCACGAGACACCACCTCGGCGACCGCACGGCGGCGATCGACACCGCGATGCGCGACCTCGGCGTGCAGACCCGGCGCGCGGTCCCGCCCGGCGAGACGGTGTACGTCCAGCCCAACGCCCGCGCCAACTGGTTCTACTCATCGTACGCGTTCTACGCCAACCGGCCGATGCGCGAGGTGTCCGTCGACCGGCTCCGGCACGATCCGAGCATCGCGTACGTGCTGGTCACCACGGAGGGGCTGACGTTCGTCGACGAGCGCGACCACGAGATCATCGCCATGGACGCCACGCTCCGCCTCGCGGTCGCCGAGGTCGGCCCGCCCGAGGAGGAGTGAGCGCCGCCGCGCCGCGAGCGCGGTCCGTCCGATCGGCGAAGCGTTGTCGCGGCGCGCCGAGGGCGAAGGCCCCTACCCACGCGCCCGGCGGACCGCGACGGACGGGGCAACCACAGGCCCGGACTTCTGTCTTGCGTCCGCCGTCCGCGACCGGGCGGGCCGGCCCCGGGCCCCGGCGGGCCGGCGTCCCGGAGTCGGGCCCGCGGGCCATCAGAGCGCGTCGAGCAGCGCGAACGTCCGCCGGCGGAGCGCGTCGGCGTCGGGGGCCAGCAGCCGGACCATCGGCTCCTTGCCGACGTCGCCCCGGTCGTAGACCGCGGCAGGGGTGCCCTCGGCGGCCGCGAACGCGGCGCCGGCGCTCCAGTCCATCGTCCCGGCGGCGTCGTCGGGTTCGTCGGCGCGGTCGAACGCGACGGCCGGCCCGCCGAGGTCGGCGTCGGCCAGCGCCGCCTCGACGGCGTCGTCGAACCGGACGTTGGCGGCAAAGCGCAGCGACGGGTCGCGCTCCCGCGCGGCCAGGAGGAAGCGCGCGATGTGGCTCGACGCCCCCATCCGCACCCCGCGGGTGGCGGCCACGCCGTCCATCGTCCGGGCGACCCGCCCCTCGACCGCGGCCACCTCCTCGACGCGCTCCGCGTACGGCGTCGCGCCGACGACGTTCGTCCCGACCTCCGGGACCAGCGGACCGACGTCGCGGTCCACGAACGCCCCGAGGAGGTCCTCGACGGCCTCGATGGTCGGATGGCGCGCCGCCTCCTCGCGGAGCGCGACGTGGTGGTGGACCGACCCGGGTCCCCCGCCGACGTCGATGCCGTACCGCACCGCCCGCTCCATGAACGCCGTTCCCTCGGCCACCGCGTCGCGGAGCGAGGCGCCCGCGGCCAGGCGGGCCGCGATGGCGCTCGCCAGCGTGTCCCCCGAGCCGTGGGTCGCGTCCGTGTCGACGCGGGGGTGCTCGAACCGCTCGACGCCGCCGGGCGTCACCAGCGTGTCCACGACGACGTCGCCGCCCAGGTGCCCGCCTTTCATCAGCGCCGCGTCGGCTCCCAGGTCCACGAGGTCCTCCCCCGCCGCCCGGGCGTCCGCGGGGTCCGAGAGCGTCCGGCCGGTCAGCACCTCCGCCTCGTCGGCGTTGGGCGTGACGAGGGCGGCGTCCGCGATCAGGTCGTCGTAGGCCGCCTCGGCCTCCTCGGTCAGCAGCCGATCGCCCGACGCGGCGACCATCACCGGATCGACCACCACCGGACCGTCGTAGTCGGCGAACAGGTCGACGACCGTCTCGATGAGTTCCCGGGTCGCGAGCATCCCGGTCTTGACCGCGCCGACGTCGAAGTCCTCGATCACCGCGCGGTACTGGGCCCGCACCTGGTCGGGCGGGAGCACGTGCGTGTCCTCGACCCCGCGGGTGTTCTGGGCGGTCACCGCCGTGAGCACGGAGGTGCCGAAGGCGCCGTGGGCCTCCATCGTCTTCAGGTCCGCCTGGATCCCCGCGCCGCCGCCCGAGTCGCTCCCCGCGACGGTGAGCGCGACCGGCGGCCGGACGGGCGCGGGCACGCGTCGATCGTCGGTCATGTCCGCCCCTATCACCGAGTTGTACTTATTGGTGATGGTCGCGTCCCGCCGGGCGGCGGGGGCGGCGGGCCGGTCCCGCGGGGCCGCCGCGGGACCGTACGGCCCCGCGACCGCGGCGAAGAACGGCCCCGCGGGCCCACCGCCACATGGGCCCGCCCCGCGGGCCCGCAGCCACGCGGGGTCGAGCGACGGGCTTTTGGGTCGGTTCGCCCTACGCGGGCCGTGTCCGATCCCGACCGACTCGTCGTCTACTCCGACTACGTCTGCCCGTTCTGTTACCTCGGCCGGGCGTCGCTGGAGCGATACACCGACGGGCTGGACGACCCGCCGGCCGTCGAGTGGCGGCCGTTCGACCTGCGGGCGAACGAGCGCGGCCCCGACGGCGACCTCGACCCGGACGCCGGGAGCAAGGGCGAGGCCTACTACGAGCGCGCCAGGGAGAACGTCCGTCGCCTGCGCGAGGAGTACGGGGTGGAGATGAGCCGGGAACTCGCGACGGACGTGGACTCGCTGCCCGCACAGGCCGCGTCCTACAGCGTCCGGCGGACCGTCCCCGACCGGTGGCCGGCGTTCGACGCGGCGGTCTTCGAGGCGCTGTGGGTCGACGGGCGCGACATCGGCGACCGGGAGGTCCTCGCGGACCTCGCCGCGGCCGTCGGCCTCGACCCCGGGTCGGTCCGCGAGGCGGCCGCCGACGAGGGGGTCCGGGCCGACCTGCGCGACGCCTTCCGCGAGGCCCGGGAGCGGGGGATCACCGGCGTCCCGACGTTCGTGTACGGCGACCACGCCGCCCGGGGGGCGGTTCCGCCCGACCACCTGCGCCGGCTGATCGAGGGGCCGTAGAGCGGTTCGCACGGCGGGTTCGGGGCGTAATGGTTTTGGTCGCTGCGCGGGTGCGCGGTGTATGGCCGATCCGGTCCGGGTGTTGCACGTCGACGACGACCCCGAGTTCGCGGAGCTGACGGCCACGTTCCTGGAGCGGGCCGACGACCGGATGACCGTCGAGACGGCCACGAGCGCCGCGGAGGGTCGCCGGCGGCTGGCCGCCGCCGGCACCGGCAGCCGCCCCGGCGTCGGCATCGATTGCGTGGTCAGCGACTACGACATGCCGGGCACGGACGGCATCGAGTTCCTCGAACACGTGCGCGCCGAGCACGGCGACCTCCCCTTTATCCTCTTCACCGGCAAGGGCAGCGAGGCCGTCGCCAGCGACGCCATCGAGGCCGGCGTCACCCACTACATCCAGAAGGCTCCCGGGACCGACCGGTACGCGCTGCTGGCCAACAGGATCACCAACGCCGTCGAGAAGCGCCGCGCCGAACACGCCCGCCGCCGCCACCTCGACGCGATCGAGTCCGCCCGCGAGGGCATCAGTATCCTCGACGAGGACGGCCGATTCCGCTACGTCAACGAGGCGTACGCCGACCTCTACGGCTACGACCCCGAGGAACTGGTCGGCGAACACTGGGAACTGCTCTACCCCGACGAGGACCTCGACGAGATCAACGAGGACATCCTCCCGGCGGTCGAGGAGACCGGCCACTGGCACGGCACCACCACGGGCCTGCGCGCCGACGGCACCACGTTCGTCGAGGACCACGTCGTCTCGGCCACCGACGAGGGCGGCCTGATCTGCACGGTCCGGGACGTTTCCGGGCGCGAGGAACTGACGCGGAGCCTGCGCGAGACCAGACGCCGCCTCGAACTCGCGCTGGAGGCGACGGACACGGGGGTCTGGGAGTGGCGGCCGGACGACGACGAGGTCATCTGGAACCCGACCCTGGAGCGCGTGATGGGGCTCGACCCGGGGGAGTTCGAGGGGACGTTCGACGCGTTCGCCCGGCGCGTCCACCCCGACGACATCGACGAGGTGACCGCCCGCGCACAGCGGGCCCTCCGGGAGGGAGGAGGGTACCAGGCCGAGTTTCGGATGTTCCACGAGGACGGGAGCGTCAGGTGGGTCCACGCCCGGGGACAGGTCGTCGAGGACGAGTCGGGCACGCGGATGGTTGGCGTCCACCAGGACATCACGCCGCGCCGGAAGCGCGAGCGCGCGATCGAACGGCTCCACCGGGCCACCCGGGACCTGCTGGGCGCCGAGGACCGGGAGGCCGCGGCCGGGATCGCCGCCGATGCCGTCCGCGACATCCTCGGCCACGCGCTCAACGTCGTCAGGCTGGTCGACGAGGCCGGCGAACGGCTGGAGCCGGTCGCCGCGACCGAGGACGCCCAGGTCGAGATGGGCGAGCGGCCCGCGTACCCCGTCGGCGACTCGCCGGCCGGCGAGGCCTACCGCACGGGCGAACCCGTCGTCTACGAGGACGTCAGCACCCTCGACGACGGGTACGACCGCGGTAGCGCCCGGTCGGTCCTGTACGTCCCGGTCGGCGACCACGGAGTCATCAGCGTCGTCGACACCGAGGCCGACGCGTTCGACCCCCCCGACGTCGAACTCGCCCGCGTCCTCGCCGCCAACACCGCCGCCGCGTTCGACCGCCTCCGGCGCGAGGAGGAGATCCGGGCGGCCGAGAGCCGCTACCGGACCCTCGTCGAACAGTTCCCCGACGGCGGGGTCTTCCTCTTCGACGAGGACCTCAGGTACACCACCGCGGGCGGTCGGGGGCTCGAGGCGGTCGGGCTCACCCCCGCGGACTTCGAGGGCGCGACGCCACACGACCTGTTCCCGCCGGAGCTCGCCGAGGAGCTCGCCACCTACTACCGGCGGGCGCTGGCGGGCGAGACGCACACGTTCGAGCAGCAGTACGAGGGGAACCACTACCGGATTCGGACGCTGCCGGTCCGCGACGACGGCGACGTGGTCGCCGGGATGGCCGTCTCGCAGGACGTCACCGAGCGCCGGAACTACCGGGCCCGGATCGAGGACCTCCACCGGGCGACGCGGCGGCTGATGGCGGCCGAGACCGAAGGGGAGGTCGCCGAGCGCATCGTCGAGGCCGCCGAAAGCGCCCTCGGCTTCCCGCGCACCGTCGTGCGCTTCCTCGAGGACGACGACCGCCTCGTCCCGGCGGTCATCAGCGGCGCGCGCGCGGAACTGCACGAGGACCGGCCGGTCTACGAGGTCGGCCAGCCGCCGGTCGGGCTGGCGTTCGAGCGCGGCGAGACGCTGTTCTACGAGCACGTCGAGGGGATCGACGACGACATCGACCGCGCGCCGGGCGACAGCCTGTACGTCCCGATCGGCGACTACGGCGTGCTGACCGTCAGCGGCACCGAGGCGGGCGCGTTCGACGAGTCGGACGTCGACGTGGCCGAGATGCTGGCCGCGAACGCCGAGGCCGCCCTCGACCGCGTCGCCCGGACCCGGGAGCTCCGCCGGCAGAACGACCGGCTGGAGGAGTTCGCGGGCGTCGTCAGCCACGACCTCCGCAACCCGCTGAACGTGGTCGAGGGGCGGATCGACCTGGCCCGGGCGGAACGCGACAGCGAACACCTCGATATCGCCGCGGAGGCCCTCGACCGGTGCCGGGAGCTGGTCGACGACCTCCTGACGCTGGCCCGCGAGGGCGACCGGATCGGCGACGTCGAGGCCGTCGACCTCGCCGCGGCCGTCGAGCGCGCCGGCCGGCACCTCGGGCGCGACGGGGTCGCCGTCGCCGTCGAGACCGACCGCACGATCGTGGCGGACCCGGGACGGCTCCGGCAGCTCCTGTCGAACCTGCTGCGCAACGCCGCCGAACACGGGTCGACGGACGCCGGAGACGGCGACGCCGACGGCGTGTCCGTCACCGTCGGCGACCTGCCGGAGGGGTTCTACGTGGCCGACGACGGGCCCGGCATCCCGCCGGAGGAGCGCGAGACGGTGTTCGACGCGGGCCACTCGACGGACGCGGACGGACTCGGGGTCGGACTCCGCATCGTCGAGGAGGTCTGCGACGCCCACGGGTGGGAGGTGCGCGTCACAGAGAGCGAGGCGGGCGGAACGCGGGTCGAGATCACCGGCGTCGAGACGGCGGAGTAGCCGCGACCGACCCCCGCGGGACGGCCGGGTGCCGGCGTCGGGCGGCGACCGCCGCCGTCGCCGCCGACCCCGTCGCGGGAGCGGCCGATCGGTCGCCGTGCGGGTAGGGTGGGGTCGGTGTCAGTC
>JBDGPV010000118.1:0-6269 GCA_042219485.1 Haloferacaceae archaeon | reverse complement strand
GCCGGCGGCCTCGCGGCGCCGCTCGTGACGGCGCTCGCGACCGCCCTCCCGCTCGCCGTGATCGGGCTGCTCCGCCGTCGCTGACCGGCCGCGCTCGCCCAGCGGGGGGCCGCCCGGGACATCGGCCCCGACCGGCCCCCGGTCGGGCCCGCCGGCGGATCCGAACGAGTTAATCGCCGGCGGGCCCGCGGGACGGTATGGCGACGGTCCTGCTGGCCCGTCACGGCGAGACGGCGTGGAACCGCGCCGGCCGGCTCCAGGGGTGGGCGCCCACGGACCTCACCGACCGGGGGCGGGCACAGGCCCGCGAGCTGGCGACGGCGGCGGCGGCGCGGGACCCCGACCGGCTGGTGGCGTCGGACCTGCTCCGGGCGCGCCGGACCGCCGAGCGGATCGGGACGGCCGCGGACCTGCCCGTGGGGACCGACCGGCGCTGGCGGGAACGGGACGCCGGCCGGCTCCAGGGCCTCGACGCGGCGGCGGTCTACGACCGGTTCCCGCGGCTCTCGCTCGCGGACGCGGGCGAGGACGCGCTCCGCGCCCGCCCCGAGGGCGGCGAGAGCCTCGCGGCGGTCCGCGAGCGCGTCCTCGACGCCTGGGCGGACCTGCGGGCGGCCCTCGACCCGGGGGCGACGGCGGTCGTGGTCACCCACGCCGTCCCCATCGACGCCGTGCGCGCGGCGGCGACCGGCTGGTCGTTCGCGGCCGCGGTCCGCGAGGGCGGCCCCGACCCGGGCGGGATGCTGGAGGTGCGGATCGGGGAGGACGGACCGAGCGTCCGCGACGGCCCCTGACCGGTCCCCCCGGTCACGGCTCGTAGGCGACGTTGGTCACCGTGTCCGCGACGCCCGTGACGGTGTGGATCCCGTCGGCGACGACCGTCGGAAGGTCGTCCGGGTCGTCGACCTCCACCTGTGCGACGATGTCGTGCGTGCCGGTGACGACGTGGACCGTCTCGACCTCGTCGATCTCCGCGACCGCGTCGGCCGCCGCGGAGACGGCGCCGGCGTCGACCACGATGTTGACGTACGCGTCGGTCATGCGTGATCACCGCCGTGGCGGTGTGGTATAACATACCAAGGACGTCGGCCTAAAGGTTGGGTCGTCCCCGCACGCCCGGGACCGAGGGCGGCACGGGCCGCCGGGCCGGTCCCGGGGTCAGAACGCGACCCGCTCGACGGCCTCGCGGACGAACGAACGGTGCCGGCCGAGCTGGGAGTGGACGAGCAGGACGGGACAGCCGAGCGCGTCCCCGAGCTCGCGGGCCGGGTCGCCGACGGTCAGTTCGTGGAGCCGCGACTCGACGGCGATCCCCAGGACGGCGAGGTCGACGTCGGCGGCCGCGTCGGCGAGGTCGGCGGTCCGGTCGTCGGTCTCGACGACGACGCTCTCGGTCGGGACCGAGCAGAGCCCGTCGAGGTCCGCGTGGAACGAGCGCGTCGCGTCGAGCAGTTCCTCGGAGGCGGGGGCCTCGACCGCGGTGACGAGCCGCACGCGGGCGTCCAGGCCGGCCGCGACGGCGTCGGCGACGACGAGCTTGAACGGGTCGTACGGGCCGCGCTGGGCGATCACGGCGATCTCGTCGACCGCGTCGGGATCGAGCCCCCGGTCGCGGAGGAAGACGGTCTCGCAGGGGGCGTGTTTCATGTACCAGTCCACGTCGGCGCCGAGCAGTTCCGCGCCGAACCGGGTGGGCGTCCAGGCGCCGAGCACGACCTCGGCCTCGACGTCGGCCGCGTAGTTGACCACCGCGCGGGGCGTCCCGTGGCTGACGATCTCGCGGGCCTCGATGGCGGCCGGGAGCGACGCCGCGAGCTCCTCGGTCTGGGCCTCGAAGGCCCGGTCGGCCTCGGTCATGTCGGTGGCCGACGAGAGGGAGAGCTGGTCGGGCACCTCCTCGAATCGGACGGCGTGGACGCGGCCGCCGCGCCGCGAGGCGACGGCGGCGGCGACGGTCAGCAGCGCCCGCTCGCGCTCGACGGTCGTGTCCGCCCCCATGGCGACGAGGACGTTGCCGCCGCCGTCGGCCAGCGTCCGCCGGGTGGCGGCCAGCGCGCGGTCGGTCGCCGACTGCCGGATGGCGTCGAGCGCGGCCCCCTCCCGCTGGGTGCGCTCGCGGCCGTAGAGCCCGTACCAGCCGAGGCCGACGAGCACGATGCCGGCGGCGCCGCCGAGCGCGACCGGGCCCATCTGCGTGAGCAGGACGCCGCCGCCGAGGATGCCGAACGCCTGCACCCACGGGTAGCCGGGGGCGACGAACTCGGGGTCGTACCACGAGAGGTCGCTCTCCCGGAAGGCGATCAGGGCGACGTTGACGAACACGAACACGAGGATCTTGAACGCGCTGGCGAGTTTGGCGAGGTCCCGGACGGGGACGAGCGCGATGAGCGCCAGCAGCAGAACGCCCGTGAGTCCGATCGACCACACGGGCGTCTTGAACCTGGCGTGGACCGACCTGAGCCGCTCGGGGGCGAGCGCGTCGCGGCTCATCGCGAACGGGAACCGCGAGGACGAGAGGATGCCGGCGTTGGCCATGCTGGTCAGCGCGAGGACGGCGACGACGGCGAGGACGATCCGACCGGTGGGGCCGGCGAACGACTCGGCCGCGGCCGCCATCGGCGTGAGGCTCTCGTACAGCGACTTCACCGGCATCACGCCAACGAGGACGAACACCACGAGCGTGTAGACGAGCATCATCCCCACGACGGAGCCGAGCATCGCCCGGGGGATGTTCCGGCCGGGCTCCTCGACCTCCTCGGCGACGCTCGCGATCTTCGTCACGCCCGCGTAGGAGACGAACACGAACCCCGTCGCCGCGAGCAGGCCGTCCGGGCCCTTCGGGAAGAAGGGCCGGAAGTTGATCCGGTCGACGAAGGTGCTCCCGTCGGCGACGAAGGCGAGGAGGGTGAGGAGCACCAGGGAGACGATGACGGCCTGGAAGCGGCCGGACTGCTTGACCCCGACGACGTTCACGACGAGCAACAGGACGCCCAGCCCGAGACCGATCAGCGTGAGCAGCCCCTCCGGGAGGTCGACGAGGACGAGGAGGTACGCGCCGAGGCCGACGAGGGCGAAGGCGCTTTTGAACACGAGCGAGAACCACGCGCCGATGCCCGCGACGGTCCCGGGGAGGGGCCCCATCGCGCGGTCGATGTAGAGGTAGGTGCCGCCGGCCTCGGGGATGGCGGTCGCCATCTCGGCCTTCGAGAGCGCCGCCGGCAGCACGAAGAGGCCGGCGAGCAGGTACGCCAGGACGACCGCCGGGCCGGCCTTCCGCGCGGCCAGCCCCGGGAGCACGAAGATGCCGCTCCCGATCATCGCGCCGATGCTGATCGTGACCGTCGCGTACAGCCCCAGGTCGCGCTCCAGGTCCTTCGTCATCGGGCGAACGCGTCGGCGGTCGAGGGATGGGCGGACGACACGCCGGGACGCACACCGCGCATGGGCGCAGTCGCGCCCCGAACGGCTTAAGGGTGTAGCCTCGCGCGCGCCGGTCAGCGGTCGGCGGCGTCGACGACCTCGTAGTTGACCGACACCTCGCGGAGCCGGTCGACGTGCGGGGAGAGTTCGTCGGCGACGACGACCAGGAGCACGTCGAGCCCCCGGGCGGCCGCCTCCTGGACGGCCAGCGGCGTGCCAAAGCGGAGGTCCGGGTCGCGGCCGGCGGCCCGGACCGCCGCCAGCGCCTCGACGCCCGCGGCCGCGAGCAGGTCGTGGGCGTCGGCGTGGTCGGCGACGACCGCGGGATCGACCGCGGAACTGCCGCCCTCGCGGATGCCGGGGACGGTGATCGCGGTGACCCGCCCGAGTTCGTAGTCGAGGACGCCTTCGAAGTCGGCGACGCCCACGTCCTCGCCCCGCCCGGCGGCCGTCACCGCGACGGCGGTCGCCCCGCCCGCGTCGCCCGGGGTGGCCCGGAGCACCCCGTCGCGCATCGAGAGCGAGACCGCCTCCCCCTCCGCGATCGCCCCGGTGGCCAGCGCGGTCTCGACCTCGACCTCGCCGATCACCTCCTCGGAGACGTGCCGGACGTACCCGCGGAGCGCGTCGGTCTGGGAGATGAGCCAGTCCACCCCCTCCTTGGTCACCTCGTAGCGGCCCCGGCCGTGCTTGCGGACGTACCCCTCGGCCATCAGGTCCTGGAGGTAGTCGCTCACCGCCTGGGCGGTGATCCCGATCGCGTCGGCGATCTCCTGCTGGCTGACCGCCGGCTGCCGCTCGGCGATGCCGACCAGGATCTGGTAGCGGGTCGCCGACCGCTTGCTCCGGAGCACCTCCGATCCCGCGACCGCGTCCGGGCCCCCCTCCTCGCCCGTCGCGTCCTCTGCCATGCCGGTCGTGGCGGCCGACCGCCCAAGTATCTTCCCCATAATACCGACCAGATTGGACCGGTCGCCGCGTTTGGGAAAGTTGACTTTCTCTAATACAACCCAAATTGTTTTACGTCCCACGCGAGTTGGTCGGGACGATGACACGCGTATCGCTCCCACACGACGCGAAGGCGGGGCCGACCAAGCCGGAGGTCCGGGCCGCGCTGCTGGGCAAACTGGCGCCCGGACCGACCGACCACGTCGTCGAGGTGGGGTCGTGCACGGGCGCCGTCACGGTCGAACTGGCGCGCCGCGCCGGGCGGGTGACGGCCCTGGAACGAAAGCCCGGACGGCTGGAGACGACCCGGAAGAACCTGGCCGCGAACCGGACGACGGCCGAGGTGGACCTCCGGGAGGCGGAGGCGCCGTCGGGGCTGCCGGCGGACGCGGACGCCCTCTTCCTCGGCGGGAGCCGGAACTACGAGGCGGTGCTCGACCGCGCCGCCGAGACGGGGGTCGGGCGGGTGGTGATGAACGTCTCGCGGCTGGAGGTCGCCGGCGGGGCGGTCGAGGCGTTCCGCGACCGGGGCCTGCTCGACGAGGTCGTCCAGTTCCAGGTGAGTCACGGCTACGAGCTGGCGGGCGCGACGAGTTTCGACTCGGACAACCCGGTCTACATGGTGGTGGGCGGGGCCGAGGCCGCCGCCGACGGGGGGCGGCCGTGACGCTGTACGGCGTGGGCCTCGGCCCGGGCGACCCGGACCTGGTCACGGTGCGGGGGCGGCGGGTCCTCGCGGACGCGGACGTGGTCTACTCGCCCGGTCGGCTCTCGCGGGCCGTGGCAACCGAGCACGTGCCCGAGGCCCGGATCGGGGACCTCGACTTCCCGATGACCCGCGACGAGGACGAACTCCGGCGGGCCTGGAAGGCGGCCGCGGCGGCGGTCGCCCCCCGCGCCCGCGACGGGACCGCGGCCTTCGTCACGCTGGGCGACCCCAACGTCTACTCGACGTTCGGCCACCTCCGGCGGACCCTCTCGGCGTTCCACCCCGACGTCGCCGTGGAGGTCGTGCCGGGGGTGAGCGCGGTCACGGCGTTCGCGGCCGCCCTCGGCGTCGAGGTCGCCGCCGGGTCGTCGCTCGCCCTGCGCGAGGCCCCGCGGGGGGCGGCCCCGACCGGCCCCGACCGGCTGCTCCTGTTCAAGGTGACCGACGCGCCGGCGACCCACGAGGGGCTGGTCGAGGCGGGCTACGAGGTGCGGTACGGCCGCCGCCTGTTCATGGAGGCCGGCGAGACCGTCGTGACCGACGACCCCGCCGACCTCGCCGAGCGGGACTACTACACGCTGGCCTACGCCGAGCGCGGCGGCGCGGGCGACCCCCCCGCGACGGCGGCGTTCGTGGCGGCCGACGGCCGGGCGACGACCGACGGCGGCGGCCGGCGGGTGGCGGCCCGCGAGCGCGCGGAGGCGGCCGCCGGCGGCGACGAGGTGTCGTTCGATGACTGACGCCGACGCCGGGACGGACCCACAGGCGGCCATCGACGCCGCCGCGGGCCGGCGCGACCCGCGGGTCGCGGGACGGACCGCGGGCGAGGTCGGCGAGGGCATCCCCTTCGTGGGCGCCGGCCCGGGGGACCCGGGGCTGCTGACGGTGACCGGCCGTGACCTGGTCGCGGCCGCCGACCTGGTCGTCCACGCCGGGTCGCTGGTCAACAGCGACCTCCTCGAGGAGTACTGTGCCGACGCCGAACTGGTGTCGAGCATCGGGAAGGACCTCGAGGAGCTCGTCCCGCTGATGCGGGACGCCCACGAGGACGGCCGGTCGGTGGTGCGCCTCCACAGCGGCGACCCCGCGGTGTACGGCGCGGCCCTGGAGCAGATGGACGCCCTGGAGGCCGAGGGCGTCCCGACGTACATCGTCCCGGGGGTCACCTCGGCGTTCGCCGCCAGCGCCACCC
>JBDGPV010000058.1:0-6307 GCA_042219485.1 Haloferacaceae archaeon | reverse complement strand
GACGCGGACGCCGACGACCGCCCGGCTGCGGGGGTCCACGCCCTGCCCGACCGGCTCGACCGCGAGGTGGCGCGCCGGAAGCTCGACGCCGAGGGGCTGGCCGTCGACGAGCCGACGGCCGCACAGCGCGCGTACGACGCCGAGTGGCGACCCGAAGAGGGGTTCTGACCCGACCGGGGCGGGAAAGCACTTACCGGCGAGGGACGACCCGCCCGACGATGCGTTCCCCGCTCACGCGACGGCGTCTGCTCGCGTTCGCCCTCGGTGCCGCCCTCCCGTCCGGCGGCTGTCTCGGCTCCTCCGGCGACGGCGCGACGACCGAGGCGACGGCCGACGCGACGGCCGGGAGTCCGACGACCGGCGACGGCCCCGTCCGCCGCGCGCCGGGCGACCGACACGTCACCGAGGAGGGGTGGTCGCTGACCGTCGCGGCCGTCGGCGTCCGGCACGGCGTCGTGCAGTTCGGGACGGTCCACCCGGATCCGCTGTGGCGGGATGGCGCCCAGTTCGTCGTCGCCGACGCGGTCGTCGCCGGCGACGGCGCGCCGGACCCCGCGGACCTGCGGCTGTTCGTCCGCACCGACACGCTCGACCGGTCGGACCGGTACTACGTGCACGCGGCGACCGACGCCGACGACCGGCGCCAGCGGTTCGGCTTCCCGGTGCCGACCGACCCCGCGCCGGCGCGGGCCGGCGTGGTCTGGGCGCCCGCGGAGGGGCCGACGGTGCGCTGGGCCCTCCCGGACGGCCTCGTCCGGGACCTCGGCGTCGCGCCGGCGTTCGCGGTCGAGTCCTTCGACGTCCCCGAGACGGCGGCGCCGGACGACGAGTTCGAGGCCGCCGTGACGGTCCGAAACGACGGCGACCGCGACGGGCGGTTCCTCGCCGAGGTCGGGAACGGGCTCGTCTCCGACCAGCCCGAGACGACGCTCGACGTGCCCGCCGGCGGGACCGCCACGGCTCGCCCGACGGTCGACGCGCGCTTCGGCGACCGCGACGAACTCCCGGTCGTCCTCCGCTGGGAGGGGGGGACGGAGCGGCGGACGGTCCGGCGGGCGGGGTAGCGCGGCCGTTCCGTTCAGTCGCTCCCCCGCGCCCGCTCGAACGGGCTGGGCGGCAGGCGGAGGTCCTCCAGCGCCGGCAGGTGCTTGAGGTTGTAGACGACCTTCATGTCGCCCGTGATCGGCGCGCCGACACAGGAGAGCCGGATGCCCCGGTCGGTCATCTCCGACGGAAGGACGTGGCTGACGGGCATCGACAGGTCGCCGTCGAGGACCGCGACCGCGCAGTTGGCACACGCCCCGCCGCGGCAGGCGTACGGCCAGGTGAACCCCCGGTTCTCGGCGGCCTCCAGGAGCGACTCGCCGGTCCGGGCGACGAACCGGCCACAGTCCTCGTGGCCGAGGTCCGCGCGGGAGGCCTTCTCGAACAGGTCGGGGTCCCCGAGGTCCCACCCGCGGTCACGGATCACCTCGTAGTTCAGGTACTCGACGTGCGCCTCCGTCCCCCGGTCCGCCCCCGCTCGCCCGGCGCCGCCCTCGTCGGCCCGCGGGTCGCGGGGCTCGTACCGGGCGCGCCCCGGGTCGTCCGGTCCCCCGGGGCCGTCCGGGTCGGCGCCGGCGTCGCCGTCGAGGCACCCGTCGGCCGGCCCCCGCGACGCGAGTTCCTCGTAGGCCGCCTTGACGAGCCGGAACTCCCGTGCGGAGCCGCCCTGATCCGGGTGGGCCTCCTTCACGCGGCGCTTGTACGCCCGCTCGACCTCCCCCGCGTCCGCGTCCGGGTCGATCCCCAGGACCTCGAACGGGGACTCCATACCGCGGCTAGCCGTACCACGTCCAAAAGCGCTTCCGTCGCGCGCGGGCGGGAGACGGGGACGGGGCCGGGTCCGCGACTCACCCCGGCGACGGGTCGGCCCGGACGGCGTCGGCGTCCGGCCCCCCGCGCCGGTCGTATCCGGGGTCGCGCGGGCCCTCGCGCCCGCTCGCCCCGCCGGCTAGTCGTGCCGGAAACACCGATGGCCGGTGAACGCCATCGCCATGTCGTGCTCGTCGGCGGCGTCGATCACGTCGGCGTCGTTGACGCTGCCGCCGGGCTGGACGACCGCCCGGACGCCGGCGTCGGCGGCCTCCTCGACCCCGTCCGGGAACGGGAAGAACGCGTCCGAGGCCATCACCGCGCCCTCGGCGGACTTGCCCTCGGCGTGCTCGTCGGCCTTCATCGCCGCCAGGCGGACGGCGTCGACGCGGGAGACCTGTCCCATGCCGATCCCGACCGTCTCCGTGCCGGCGGCGAGGAGGATGCCGTTTGATTTGACGTGTTTGAGGACGCGCCACGCGAACAGCATCGTTCCGATCTCGTCGTCGGTCGGCGCCCGCTCCGTGACGACCTCCAGGTCCTCGCGGGCCGGCGCCCAGGTGTCCCGCTCCTGGACGAGGCGCCCGCCGACGAGGTCCTTCTCGGCGAGGCGTTCGGTGCGCTCCCCGACCTCGCCGACGTCGAGCACCCGCAGGTTCTCCTTCGAGCGGAGCACATCCAGAGCGGCCTCCCCGTAGCCCGGCGCGACGACCACCTCCTTGAACGATTCGACGATCCGCTCGGCGGTAGCGGCGTCGCAGGGCCGGTTGAGCGCGACGATGCCGCCGAACGCGCTCATCGGGTCCGTCGAGAGCGCCCGGTCGTACGCCGTCGCCAGGTCGTCGGCCGTCGCACACCCCGCGGGGTTGGTGTGTTTGATGACCGCCGCGGCGGGGTCGTCGAACTCCTTTATCAGGTCCAGCGCCGCGTCGGCGTCGTTGTAGTTGTTGTACGAGAGCGCCTTCGCGCCCTCGTTCACCTGTGGCGCGCCGACGACGCTTGCCTCGCCGACCGCGTCGGCGTACAGCGCGGCCGCCTGGTGGGGGTTCTCGCCGTACCGGAGGTCGGCGGCGCGGTCGTCGGTTCGGATCCGGCGCTCGGGGAAGTCGCCGCCGTCGTCGCCCTCGACGTGTGCGATCCCGGCCGCCCGGTCCACCGTGACGCGGTCGTCGGCGAACCACCGAACCGCCCGCGGGTAGGCCACGAACTCGGCCTCGTGGAGCACCCGCCGCTTGAGGCTCCCCGCGTCGTCGTCCCCGTAGACCGGCACGGCCTCCTGGGTGACGATCGGCCCGTCGTCGACCTCCTCGGTGGCGACGTGGACCGTACAGCCCGTGACCTTCACGCCCGCGTCGAGCACCTGCCGGTGGGCGTCCGTCCCCCGAAAGGCGGGCAGCAGGGAGGGGTGGACGTTCAGCGTCGTCGGCGCGGCGTCGAGGAACGTCTCGGTGAGGATCCGCATGTAGCCGTCCATGCAGACCAGGTCGAAGTCGTAGCCGTCGATCCGGTCGAGGATGCGTCGCTCGTGGGACGCCCGCCCCTCGCCCTCCGCCCGGGTCACGACCTCGGTGGGGATCCCCCGCTTTGCGGCCCCGTCGAGGACCGGCGCGCCCTCCTCGTTGGTGAGCACGACCGCCGGCTCCGCGCCGCCCGGCGCCCGGTCCGCGATGTGCAGGAGGTTCCGCCCCCGGTTGCTCGCCATGCCCGCGATGCGCAGCATGGCCCACAGGGGGCGGGGCGGCGGAAAAACCGTTGCGGTCGGCTCGGCGATCCGGCGCGCGCGGCGTCCGCCCGGTGCCCGGTGCCCGACGACGGCGACTGACGACCGGTTCCCGACGACCGGCGACCGACGACCCGTGGTCGGGCCCCGTCGGGCGGCGGCCGCCCCTTTCCTTGCCGCACGCGCCGGGCGCCCCCGCGCCGCCCGGGGCCGCGGGCGCCCCCCATCGGTACCCTTTTGCCCCGACCGGAGCACGGTCGGACATGGACCTCCCCCGAGCGGATCCGCTCGCCGCCGTGTCGCCGCTCGACGGGCGGTACGCCGACTACACCGCGCCGCTCGTCCCGTACGCGAGCGAGGCGGCGCTGGTGCGGGCCCGCACCCGGGTCGAGGTCGAGTACCTGCTCGCCCTCGCGGACCTCGACGCGACGCCGGTCGCGATCGGGGACGAGGAGCGCCGGTCGCTCCGGGCGATCTACGAGGAGTTCGACGCCGGGGACGCCCGCCTCGTCAAGCGCATCGAGACCGAGGGGGCGGCGGGATACGCGGCGACCAACCACGACGTGAAGGCCGTCGAGTACTTCCTCCGCACCCGGACCGATGAGCGCCTCCACCCCTGGATCCACTTCGGGCTGACCAGCGAGGACGTGAACAACCTGGCCTACCGGCTGCTCGTCCGCGGGGCCGTCGGGGAGGTGCTCCGCCCGGCGCTCGAGGGGATCCGAGAGACGCTCGCCGGGACGGCCCGCGAGCACCGCGACCTGCCGATGCTCGCCCGCACCCACGGCCAGCCGGCGACGCCGACGACCTACGGCAAGGAGATGGCGGTGTACGCCGCCCGCCTGGGCCGCGCGATGGGCCGGGTCCGGGAGGCCACTGACGGCCTCGCGGGCAAGGTGGCCGGCGCGTCGGGCACCTACGCCGCCCACCACGTCGCGTACCCCGACGTGGACTGGCGGGCGTTCGCCCGGTCGTTCGTCGCGTCGTTCGGCCTCGACCACCAGCCTCTGGCGACGCAGATCAACCCCTGCGACGACCTCGCGGCGCTGTTCGACGCCCTGCGGGGGGTCAACGGCGTCCTGCTCGACCTCGCGTACGACGTCTGGGCGTACGTCAGCCGCCGCTACCTCGGTCAGCGCGCCGCGGCGGGCGAGACCGGCTCCTCGACGATGCCCCACAAGGTCAACCCGATCGACTTCGAGAACGCGGAGGGCAACCTCTCGCGGGCCAACAGCGACCTCGCCTTCCTGTCGGAGTACGTGACCTCCTCGCGGCTCCAGCGGGACCTCTCCGACTCGACGGTCAAGCGCAACGTCGGCGCCGCCCTTGCCCACTGCCTGCTCGGCTACCGGAAGGTCGCCGACGGCCTGGAGACGGTCGTGCCCAACGAGCCGGCCATGCGGGCCGACCTCGACGAGCACCCGGCGGTGATCGCCGAGGCGATCCAGACCGTCCTGCGCCGGGCGGGCGACCCCGACGCCTACGAGCGGCTGAAGGAGCTCACCCGCGGGCGCGAGGACGTGACCGCCGAGGAGTTCCGGGCGTTCGTCGACCGGCTGGCGGACGACCCCGACCTCGACCTGCCGCCGGCCGCCGTCGAGCGCCTGCGGTCGCTCTCCCCGGCCGACTACACCGGCCTGGCCGCGGCGCTCGTCGACGACATCGAGTGACCGGACCGGCACACGGCGCCGGAACGCCCGCGTGCCGGCGACGACACGCCTATCAACGCGGGCGCCGAAGCCGGCCCGATGAAGAACGTGGACGACCTCATCGCGAGCGCGGGCGAACTCGCGGGGCGCGGCCTCTCGCGCGGCGAGATCGCCGACGAACTGAACGTCTCCCGCGAGACCGCGAGCTGGCTCGTCGAACGCTCCGACGCGGCCGACCCCGTCGAGGCCGGGGCCGACGCCGATCCCCACGACGTGCACGTGGACTGGAGCGCGATCGGGCGGGACGGTGCCCGCCTCGGCCACGTCGCCCGCGCGCTGGCCGACCTCCTCGAGACGCCCGGTGAGGCCGTCGACCTGACCGTCGGCGTAGAGAAGGCCGGCGCCCCGCTGGCGACCGCCGTCGCCCGGGAACTCGACACCGACCTCGCGACGTACACGCCGGCCAAACACCGCTGGGAGGAGGGCGACCTCGACGAGGGCGGCGGCTCGTTCTCGCGGAACTTCGCCTCGATCCGGGACCGGGACTGCTACGTGGTCGACGACATCATCACCACCGGCACGACGATGCGCGAGACCATCGAGGCCGTCCAGGCGGAGGGCGGCACCCCCGTCTCGTGTGCGGTCGTGGCGGACAAGCGCGGCGTCGATCGGGTCGCGGGCGTCCCGGTCGATTCGCTGATCACCGTCTTCCGGGTCGGGGACGGCCCGCCGCGCGGGTCGGAACCCCTTTGAGTCGCGGCCGCGTACTGCTCCCCATGACCTTCCAGCCCGGAAGCGACCTGGACGCGGAGGAGGTCCACGAGCGCGTGACGGCCGCGATCGAGGGAAACGAGGTCGTCCTATTCATGAAGGGCAACCGGCTGATGCCCCAGTGCGGGTACTCCCAGCGGGCGCTCGACCTCATCTCCGAGCACCGCGAGGAGTTCGAGACGGTCGACGTGCTGCCGGCCCTCGACGAGTACCGCGAGGCGCTTTCCGAGCACAGCGGGTGGGAGACCATCCCGCAGGCGTTCGTCGACGGCGAGTTCGTCGGCGGGAGCGACGTGCTCGCCGAACTCGACGA
>JBDGPV010000004.1:0-6358 GCA_042219485.1 Haloferacaceae archaeon | reverse complement strand
CGGATCTCCTCCGTGACGAACACCGACGTGTCGAGCACGAACCGCTGCCGGATCGGGGCCTCGGCCATGCCGGGGACGACGGGGCGGGGCGGCATAGGTTTCATCCCCGACCGGGGGGGACGGGTCGGGGGAGGCCGACGCGGCCGGGCAGGCCCGCCGCGTGGCGGGCCCCGGCGCGGCGGGTCCCACGCTTTTGCGTACTCCTCCCCACGTCGGCACATGGACTACGCCGACGCCCTCGGCGTCTCCGAGGATGACCTCGACGCGGTGCTGGAGCACACGGAGCAATACACCCACGGGGGGCGGGAGTTCCGGGCGCTCCCGGACGCCCGCCGGGGGATCGAGCGCGGGACGGTGTTCGCCGACGATGCGGTCGTGCGGGGCTTCCCGAGCGTCCCGCGGGCGCTCGTTCTCGGGGCGGGGGTCCGGTCCGTTTTCGACGACGAGTTCGCGGTCGAGGAGAAGCTGAACGGCTACAACGCGCGGGTCGCCCGGGTCGGCGAGCCCCTCGCGTTCACCCGGAGCGGCTACGCCTGTCCGTTCACCACCGCCCTGGTCGAGGACGCGCTGCCGACGGCCGAGTTCTTCGACGATCACCCCGACCTCGTGCTCGTCGGCGAGGTCTACGGTCCCGAGAACCCCTACACCGCACACGACTACCCCGACGTCGGGAGCGCGGCGTTCCGGGTGTTCGACGTGCGCGACCGGGCGAGCGGCGAGCCCCTGCCGGTGGCGGAGCGCCGCCGGCTCTGTGCGGCACACGGCCTGCCGCAGGTGCCGTCCTACGGGTGGTTCGATCCCGACGCCGGCCCCGACCTCCGGGAGCTCGTCGACGGTCTCGACGAGGAGGGGCGCGAGGGGATCGTCATGAAGTCCGCCGACGGGACCGACCTCCTCAAGTACACGACCGGGGCAGCCACCCGCGACGACCTGCGGTACGCCTTCTCGCTGCCCTTCGACTACGGCCGCGACTTCGCGTTCAGCCGGATCGTCCGAGAGGGGTTCCGGGCGGTCGAGCGGGGCGAGGACGGGGCGGCGGTCGAGGAACGGGCCCGCCGGCTGGGCGAGGCGCTCCTGGTGCCGATGATCGACGCGATCCGGGCCGTGGAGGCGGGCGAGACCGTCGGGGAGCGCCACACCGTCCGCGGCGAGCCCGAGACGATAGCCCGGACGCTCGACTGGCTCCGCGGCCGGGGACTCGACCTCGAGGTCGAGAGCGACCGGACGGAGGACGGCGAGCGCGTCGTCGAGTTCGTCAAGGTGGCCGCCTCGACGCGGGACCGGACCCGGCACTTCCTCGACGGCGGGACGATCGACCGGTAACGGGGGCCGGGTCGCGCGGTCGGCGGGCGGCCCCCGCGCCGATCAGAACGTGTACGCCATCATCACCTCGTCGACGGGGTCGTCGTCGATGGTGTAGTGGTCCTTCCGGATGCCCTCGGTGTGCCAGCCGTGCGATTCGAGGAAGACCATCGCGTCCTCGTTGATCGCCGGGACGCTGTTGTACACCTTCCGGAAGCCGTTGGCCTCCGCCCAGCCGACGCCGCGCTCCAGCAGCCGGCTCCCGATGCCGTGCCGGCGGTACTCCGGGCGGACGCCGACAGTCAGCTGGGCGGTGTCGCGGAGCTGTTCCACCTGGGGGAGGTCGAGGTGCGTCCAGCCGATGACCTCCTCCTCGGCGGTGGCCACGAAGAACACCCGCGATTTGACGGTGTTGTGGCGGGCGACGGCGTCCTCGTACAGCAGCTGTTCCGCGACGGTCTCGGCGACGACGTACGGCTCGTCCGCGGTGGCATCCCTGATGACGTCGACGAGCCCCTCGAAGTCCGACTGCCGGGCCGGCCGGATGAGGTAGTCGAGGTCGCCCGCGACGTACTCCTCGACCGAGCCCACGTCCAGCGCGAGTCGCAGCGTCCCGCCGCTCTCTTCGAGGTAGCCTTTCGACTTCAGGCGGTCGAGCTCGGTTCGGAACTCCTCCGGGGGTAGCGACGCCAGTTCGCGCACCCGGTGGCGCGCCGCCGTGCCGTGCCGCTCGACGTACTGGTAGATGCGCTTTCCAGCCTCGGTTTCGAACGTCGGCCGTTCGAGCCCCTGCATACGCCGCCGTTGGGGAACGGTTCGTTTACGTCTTGCTCCTCGGTACCAATTAGCATTCGGCTGGCGGCCGACGCGCCGGGCGCACGCGGGAGGCGGGCGGAGCGCGGACGCGGCGCGGGGGACCGGCAGGCCTAACGGCGCCCGCGCCCGACCGGCGCCCGTGACCCGAAGGCCGCGGGCGTCGCGGCGGGACTGGCTCCGATACCTCGGGGCGGTCGCAGGGGCGGGCGTCGCGGGCTGTGCGGAACCCGTCGGCCCCGGAGGGGACGAGGGCGGCGACGACGGCGACGCCGCGACCGCCGCCGGGGGAACGGAGCGCCCCCTGACGGGATACGAGACGACCGAGGTCGCGGTCCGAACGCCGGATGGCGACCGGTTGGGATCGGTGACGGCGGCCGTCGCCGACACCCCGGGGACGCGGTACCGCGGCCTGAGCGGGGTCGGGTCGCTGCCCGAGGACCGCGGGATGCTGTTCGTCTTCGGGGACGTCGCCGAGCGCACGTTCGTCATGCGGGGGATGGAGTTCGGCCTCGACATCGTCTACGCGGACGCGGACGGAGTCATCACGCGGATCCACCACGCGCCGGCGCCCGGGCCGAACGAGGACGGCTCCGAGCAGCGGTACCCGGGACGGGGCCGCTACGTGCTCGAAGTCGTCTACGGGTGGACGACCGACAGGGGGGTCGGGACGGGGGACGTCCTCGCCTTCGACCTGTGACGGCGGCCGGCGGGGGGCCGCCCTCGTGTGGCGGATCGTCCCGGCGTCGGGCATCCCGGGCTACGCGGCCAGGGCCAGGTAGCCCGCCGCGTAGGCCGCCCACGCGAGGGTGATCCCCGTCAGCGCCGTCAGCGACGCGCGGGCGAGTCGGGGGGCGGGGACGGCGGCACGGACGCCGGGGCGTCGGCGGCCGCGCCGCCCGCGGGCCGCGCGGGCCGCGCCGGGGAGCACGACGAGGAGGCCGACGGCGAGGGCGCCGAACACGAACGGGTACGAGAGGTCGAGCGTGGGCGCCGGCAGGACGGGGACCGCCGCGGCGTACCCGGCCCCGGCGGCGGCGTGCGGCGCGGGCAGGAGCCGGGCGCCGAAGGCCCGGGCGAGGACGAGAACGGCGAGCCACGCCGTCGCCAGTTCGAGGCCGAAGGCCGCGAGCAGGTGGAGCGTCGGGTCGGCCGCGAGTTCGACCCGCGCGACCGCCGGGCCGGTCGCGAACGGGTAAAGGAACGCGGGGGGCGTGCCGGTGAACAGGTCGCCGAAGGGGTGCGAGGCGAGTCCGACGAGCGCGCACCCGAGGACGGCGCGGGGCGAGAGGGCGGTCCGGTCCGCGAGGAGGGTCGCCACCCCGAACAGGGCACCGCCGAAGAGGACCGTCACGGCCGCCGCCAGCGGGCCAGAGACGGCGAACGCGACGAGGGCGAGCGCCGCGACCAGCCCGAGGGCCGCGACCGTCCCGTGCCGGCGGCCGCGCCGCCCGGCGGTCCACGCCGCGGCCGCGATCGCGGCCGGGAGGGCGACCGGGAGCGAGTGGGTGATCGCCCGGTGGACGACGTTGCCGGCCTCCCAGAACGCCGCCGAGAGCGCGAGCGGCGCGGCGGTCCCGGCGCCGGCAACGCCGACGAGCGCGTGGGCGATGTCGACGTCGGGCACGGTCGCGAACGCGCCGGCGGCGAGGCCGAGCGCAACGGGCCGATCGCGCCCCGCCAGCACGGCCGCTCCCGCGACGAGCGCGAACGCCAGCAGGGCGTGCCCGACGAACATATCGCTCCCGGTTCGGGGCGCGCCGGTATAAGCGGCGCGCATTACCGGGGCCGCGGCGGGGCGGGCGTCCCGGCGTCAGACCCCGTAGACCTCGTAGTTCTCGGGGCTCTCGATGCCGACCACGGCCCACTCGTAGTCGGCGTCACGGCCCGCCAGTCGGTCGTAGACGGCCTCCGCATACCCCTTCGGGGCGACGAAACACCGGTACGGCGCGTCCGCGCGCCGGCCGCCGTCCGTGACGGCCCGCGCGGACGACGCCCCCTCGGCGTCGAGAACGGTCACGTGGACGGTTCGCCACTTGCGACGGGCGCGGAACTCCGTCCCGTCGCCCGAAACTTCGTACCCCAGGCGACGAAAGAGGGCCGCCGCCCGGTCGGTCGGGGGCGCGGCGTCGGAGGCCATGCGGTCCGCGGTACTCGCCGCTCGATGTTAAACGTTACCATGTCAACAGTCAACATGTGTCATTGTCCGGGAGCGCGGACCGGACGGGTGCGAGCGTCGGGCGCGGGACGGGCCCGGGATCGAAGGGGACGACGGGAGAACGGGGGCGGCGCGACTACCCGGTGCGGAACGACTCCCCGCAGCCACACTCGGAGACGACGTTGGGGTTCTCGACGTGGAAGCCCTCGGCCTGCAGGCCGGCCTCGTAGTCGAGCGTGGAGCCGCCGATGTAATCGAGGCTGGCGGGGTCGACGAACACCCGCAGGCCGTGGTGTTCGACGATGGCGTCGTCCTCCTCGGGTTCGTTGTCGAACCGCATCCCGTACGAGAGGCCGGCACAGCCCCCCTGCTGGACGAACAGGCGGAGGCCGGCCACGTCGTCGTCCATGCCCTCGCGCTCCATCAGCGCCAGGGCCTCCTCGGCTGCCTCCGTCGTGATCGTGACCGGCGGGTCGCCGCCGGCCGCGTCGGCCGACTCGGTGCTCATGGGGCGACATACCCCGCGGAGGATGTTAACCCTGACGCCAACGGATCCGCGGAACCGTGCCCGTCCCCGGTTCCGCCCCGGGCGCTCACTCCCCCCCGCTCGCCCCGCCCTCGTCGGCGAACCGGCGGCGGACGCTCTCGGCGTGTGCCTCCAGCCCCTCGGCCTCGGCGAGGGTCTCGATGGTGGGCGCGAGCCCCGAGAGCGCCCCGCGGTCGAAGCGCTGGACGGTCGTCGCGCGGAGGAAGGTGTCGACCGAGAGCCCGCCGTGGACGCGCGCGCCGCCGTTGGTCGGGAGGACGTGGTTCGTCCCGGAGGCGTAGTCACCGGCGGCGACCGGGGTGTACGGCCCGAGGAACGCGCTCCCGTAGTTCGAGAGCCGGTCGAGCAGGTCGCCGGGCGCCTCGGTCTGGATCGAGAGGTGTTCGGGCGCGAACTCCTCGGCGAAGAGGACCGCCTCGGACGTGGACCGGGCGTGGAAGACGCCGCTCGCGTCGTGGTCGAGCGCCTCGCGGATCACGTCCGCGCGGTCGCGCTCGACGGCCTGCCGCGCGGCGGCGTCGGCGACGGCCTCCGCGGTCGCGCGGTCGTCGGTCACGGCGACGACGGCGGCGTTCGGGTCGTGCTCGGCCTGCGCGACCAGGTCCGCGGCCACCAGGTCGGGGTCCGCCGTCCCGTCGGCGAGAACGAGCACCTCGCTGGGGCCCGCGAGGAAGTCGATGGCCACGTCCCCGCGGACGGCCGCCTTGGCCGCCGTGACGTAGCGGTTGCCCGGGCCGACCACCTTCCGGACCGGATCGACGGTCTCGGTGCCGTACGCGAGCGCCGCGACGGCCTGGGCGCCGCCGGCCGCGTAGACGGCGTCCGCGCCCGCCTCGTGGATCGCCGCGAGCGTGGCCGGGTTCGGCTCCTCGGCGGGCGGCGTGGCGACCGCGACGTGTTCGACGCCGGCGACGACAGCCGGGATGACCCCCATCAGCGCGCTCGACGGGTAGGCCGCGGCGCCGCCGGGGACGTAGACCCCGACGCGGTCGATCGGGCGAAACCGGCGCCCCAGTTCGCGCCCGTCGACGGTCTCGGTCCAGTCCGCCGGCACCTGGCGCTCGTGGAACGCCCTGACGTTGGCCGCCGCGTCGCGGATCGCCGCGAGGGTCCCGTCGTCGAGGCGATCGGCCGCCCGTTCGGCCTCGTCCGTCACGTCGAGCGACCCGACGTCGACGCCGTCGAGCTCGCGGGCGAACGCCCGGAGCGCCGCGTCGCCCTCCGACCTGACGCGCTCGACGATGTCGCGGACGTCCGCGCGGACCTCGTCGATGCCCGCCGACCGCTCGAACAGCGCAGTCCGCTCGGCGGGCGAGAGGTCGGCGACCGCGCGGACGTCGAGTTCCGGTCGGCCCATATCCCCCCTTCGGCCGGTCGGGGTAAGGCCGTTGTGGAACCGGGCGGGGCGCGCCGACGGGCCGCCCGCCCCGGGGTCGGGTGACGGGTTTATCCGACCGGACCCTGACGTGAACGTATGAACGAGGCTCCGGTCAGCAGATACATGTCGTCGCCGCTCCTGACGATCGAGGCCGACGCCG
>JBDGPV010000056.1:0-6903 GCA_042219485.1 Haloferacaceae archaeon | reverse complement strand
CCCACGTTGGACATCCAGCCGCCGAACGACGGCTGGGCCGCCGCCGGGCCGGCCGCTCCGACGGTGGCAGCCGTCGCGGCGGTCCCGCCGCCCGCTGCTCGGAGGAAGTCCCGCCGTCTCATCGCTTGGCGCTCAGGAAGCGACGCGCTTAAACCCACCGACTACCGCCGCACGGCGTCCCCGTCGGCCGGATCGCCGTCGGGGGCGTCCTCGCCGGGACCGGCCCCGTCGCTCGCCCCCTCCGATCCGGGTCCGGCCCCGGGCCCGTCCCCGGCGTCCGCCGACGGGGGCAGGAACTCAGGCCGCTCCGCATCGGCGGCCTCGATCGCCCGGAGCCGTTCGCGGTACTCCTCGGCCCGGAACGAGTCCGACAGCCGTGCGTTGGCGACCACGCCGAAGAGGAAGACCCCGACGAGCAGGAAGAAGAGGGCCGCGACGGGCGCGACGATGGTCGTGACGAGGCCGCCGAGCCACGCCCCGGTCAGCCCCAGGCCGGCGAGCACCTGCACCCCGGCGACGACCTGGAGCATCAGGTTCCCGAACTCGCCCGTCCCCTCCGACACCGCCTCGGGGTCCGGCAGTTCGAACTCCTCGGGCGGCTCCTCGACCTCGTAGCTCTCCATCGAGCAGAGCGCGACCGTGGCTTTCACGTCCCGGAGGACGGTCCCGCTCCCCTCGACGGTCCCGTCCGGGTGGACGACGGCGTACCCCTCGTCGGACCACGCCGCGAGGCGGCGCTCGCCGGCCTCCTCGACCGGGTCGAGCGCCGCGAACACCTCCCGGCGGGCGATGCGCGCCTCCAGGTCCCGTCGCACGCGGTCGAGCAGCTCCTCGCCGACGATCCACGAGTCCGGGTCGAACGCCGCCTCCCACTCCTCGCCGGACATCCGCGCCATGTCCTCGGGGCCGAAGTCGTCGAAGTCGTACTCCTCCTCGACACGCTCCCGGAGCGCGCGCACGTCCTCGGTCGCGGTGCCGTCCCCGTCCCCCCCGTCCGTCCCCGGACTCCCGGCGGGGTCCCCCTCCGGCGGGTCGCCCCCCGACTCGTCGGACGCGTCGCCCATCGACGGTTCGTTGGGCTGCGACGACCGTAAGCCCCCCGGTACGGCCGGCGGGCGTCGTCCGGCGTGGCCGCCGGGCGGCCGCGGTTCGGGCGCCAGCCTTTATTCGATCGGCGGCGTCCCCCCTGACCGTGTCGGACGACCGGGACGCGCTGGCGGCCGTCCACGCGGCGCTCGCCGAGCTGATCGAGGAGCACGGCGCGAGGAACGCCTCGCTCGTTCGGATCGACGCCGGCGGCGTTCCCGACGTGTACCTCGTCGAGCGTGGCGTCCGCGTCGTGCTGAGCGCGGAGCCGGCGGGGCGGCGGGGCGCGCTGATCGACCGCATGGCCGACCGGATCGACCGGGGCGCCTGCGAGGTCGCGGTCGGCCTCGTCGTTCCGTCCGGGATCGCCGGGTCGGGATCCGATCCGACGGTGGAACCGGGGGGCTGCGACGGTGCGAGGGGCCGGGAGCGCGACCGGGACGCTCCCCCGACGCCGGCGGCGAAGCGGAGGCTCGCCGACGCCCGGCCGGCGGTGCTCGTCCGTCCGGCCTCGGCGGCCGCCCCGACGCGGATCGGACGGCTGGACGTCGCCGCGCTCCCGGGGGTGATCCGCGACCACGCCGGCGGAGCCCTCGACGCGGGGGACCTGGCCGACGCCGTCGACCGGGTGAGCGACGCGATCGCCGGGTTCGTCGAGCACCTCGCCCGGCGGCCGGACGCCGCCTCCGCCGTCGCCTCCGCCGTCGGCGATACCGACGGGGGAGCGACGGCGCCGGGCGGGGACGCCGACGGCGGGGACGGGCGCGTCCGCGAGGCCCTGACCGGGGCCGCCCTCGCCCTGTTCGAGGCGGCGAGCGTCTACGGCGCCCGAGGCGGGCCGGGGCCCCCCGAGGGGATCCGCCGCCTGCGGCGCTCGGAGGGGTCCCGGCTGGCGGCCATGACCGCGGCGTTCGAGGGGGTCCGGGGATCGGCCGGCGGGGCCGTCTTCGGCCCCGCGCTCGACGTCCTCGCCGCGCTCCCCCGGGACGCGGAGACGGAGGCGGTACTCGCGGGGATCGGCGATGCGGCCCGGTACGTCGCCGCCCGGCCCGGGCTGGCGGCGCAGGACCTCTCGGGCCGGGTCTACCACGCCGCGCTCGGCGACACCCGCGCGACGGACTACGCGACCTACTACACGCGGCTGTCGGCCTCGGACCTCCTGGCCTGGCTCGCCGTGGAGGAGTGGGACGACGCGGTCGCCGACTTCGCCTGTGGGTCCGGGGCGCTCCCGAACAGCGCCTACGGCCGGAAGCTCGCGCTCGCCCCCCCGGACGCGCTCGCGGCGGACGACCGGCACGCCGGCTCCCTGGACGACGTCCGCCGCCGGTTCGCCGAGGAGGACCTGACCGCCCTCGACGCGATGGACCGCGCCGCGCGCCTGACCGCGGCGAACCTCGCGGCCAGGCATCCCCGCGGCCGGGGCGGGATCGGGGGCGTCTACCACGTCCCCGTCTCGACCCCCGAGAGCGGGTCCCCCCGGCTCGGCTCCCTCGACCTGCTGGACCCCGACGCGGACGCGATCCGGGTCCGGCGGCGGGTCGGCGACGGGGAGGGGACCGGGGGGAACGACCGGGCGACGGCGGCCGCCGGCCCGGAGCGGGTCCGGGTGGCGGCCGATCAGGACGTGGTGGTGATGAACCCCCCGTTCACCCGGAAGGACCGCGCGGCGGCGGTCCTGGACATGGGGACGGTCAACGAGTACGTCCGGGCCCACGACGGGCGACTGACCGGTCAGACGGGGCTGGCCGCGCCGTTCGTCCTGCTCGGCCACCTCCACCTCGACACGGGCGGCCGCCTCGCGCTCGTCCTCCCGACGGCGGCCGTCAACCGCTCGTCCTGGGAGCCGGTCCGCGAACTGCTCGCGGAGCAGTACCACGTCGAGCACGTGATCGTCTCGTGGGCGCCCGGCAGTCCGGCCTGGTCGGAGAACACCGACCTCCGAGAGATCCTGCTCGTGGCGCGCAAGGTGCGCGACGGGACGGGAGGGGACGCAGCGGTGCGGACGGGGACGGACGGGGGCGACGGCGACGGGACGGCCGAGCGGGGCCGCGGAGGCGGGACGGGGGAGCCGACGGGCGCGCCGGGCGGCGCCCCGACCGTTGTCACGCACCTGGACGAGGACGTGACCTTCCGCCAGGCCCGGGCGGTCGCGACGACGCTGCGGCGCACGGACGACCGCCCCGCCTCGCTCCGCGATCCGACACCGGTCGACCTGCCCGACGGGACGACGGCGGGCGCGTCCACGGCCGTCCCAGCCGGGCTCCTGGCCGAGCACACCGACAACTGGTACCGCTACGCCGCCTACCGGAACCCTGACCTGGTCCGCCTGATGCTCTCGCTCGAAGGGGTCCTGTCGCCGGAGGACCCCCCCTACGGGGTCGCCCTCGGCGACGCGACCTCGCCGCTCGGCGAGTTCGCCGAGGTCAACCTCTTCCTGAAGAACATCCGTCCGGCCGGCTACCGCGTCACCGACGACCACCCCGGCGTCCCCGCGGACTGGACGGCGAACACGAGCACGCTCGACGCGATGCGCCTCGACGAGGACGACGTCCAGTGGGTCCACGAGGCCCCCGACCTGGAGGTCACCGAGCCGTTCACCTACGAGACGGGGCGCCTGCTCGTCACCGAGGGCGGCGACTTCTATCACTCGATGCGGGTCGCGGCGACGGTGCCCGAGCGGCCCGCCACCGGGTCGGTCTGGTTCCCGGTCGAGTTCCCGGCGCTCGAGACGACGGACGGCGAGCGCGTCACCCCGCGGGAGGCGGGGAAGGTCGTCGCCGCGTGGCTGAACTCGTCGATCGGGCTCGTCCCCTTGTTCGGCTACCGCGCGGAGGTCCGCGGCGCCCGGGGGAAGTTCAGGACCCGGCAGCTCCGGCGCGTCTCGGTGCTCGACCCCTCGAAGCTCCCGCGCGACGCGGTCGACGGGATGATCGACGCGTACGACGCCGTCGCCGACGTGGAGTGGGACCTCCTCCGCCACCAGCTCGCCGGGGCGCTGGACGACGGGGACCACCCCCGGCGACGGCTCGACGAGCGCGTGTGCGGGGCGCTGACCGACGGCGCGCCCGACGTCGAACGGATCGAGGCCGACCTGCTTGCCGACATCGAGCGGCTTGGCGCCGTGATGAACGGGTAGCGCGCCCGCGGTCGTCGGGGCGCACGGCCGACGCCCGTCCCGTCTCCGGGCCCGCGCACGCGGTCGGGCGCGGGCCCGACCGTCGGGACCGGCGTCGCCTCCCCCGGCGCCCCGGAGTCGCGGGCTTTAGGGACCGACACCCCGTACCGTGGACGATGGTCTCCGAGCGGCTGATCGCGACCGCCGTCTTCCTGGTCGTCACGGCGAGTTTCCCCTTCTACGTCCAGGGCGCCCGGATCGTGCTCGGCGTCGAGACGGTCACCTGGGACGTGCTGGTCAGGCACCTGAAGGTCGTCGGTATCGGCCTGACGCTCACCACGGTTCCGATGGTCACGTGGATGATCCCGCGCCTGCTCGATCAGCTGAACGGCGCGGCCGCGCTCCACGCGGTGCTCGGCCTCCAGGCGTACGCCATGCTCGCCTTCGCCCTGACCGGTATCGTCCGCATCTTCCAGGCCAAGCGGTCGGCGGACCTCTACCGCGACCCCGACCCGGACGCCGACCTCGACGACCTGCACGAGAACATGAGCGCGTGGCGCGGCCGCCTCCGAATCGGGGTGTTCGGTTACGTGGTCTTCTGGCTGCTCGCGTGGTCGGTCGGCGTCTACCGCTACGCCGTGCGGTACGTCCTGTGAGCGCGGCCGGGGGATGCCCGGCGCGCCGGCGGTCGCCGTCCGCCAGCCGCCGGGTTTCCCCGCGGCGTTCCCTCCCCTCCCCGCCCCCGCGATGCTACTCCCAGGGCTCGTCCGCGGCGAGGTCGATCGCCCCGTCGCCGCGCTCGGACGGGCAGAGGTCGGCGAGGGCGCAGTCCCCGCAGTCCGGGTTCCGCGCGGTGCAGGTCGCGCGCCCGTGCGCGATGAGGAGGTGGGTGAACGCCCGCCACTCCCCGGCGGGCACGACCCCAATCAGGTCCCGTTCGATCGCCTCCGGCGACTCGGCCTCGGTCAGCCCGAGGCGGCGCGAGAGCCGCTGCACGTGGGTGTCCACGACGATCCCCTCGACCACGCCGTGGCCGTGCTGGAGGACGACGTTCGCCGTCTTCCGGCCGACGCCCGAGAGGTCGGTCAACTCGTCCATCGTGTCGGGGACCTCGCCGCCGTGTTCGGCGACGATGGTCCGGCAGGCGTCGGCGATCCACCCCGCCTTCTGGTTGGGGTAGGTCACCGAGCCGATGGCCGCCGCGAGGTCGTCGACGTCGGCCTCGGCGTAGTCGGCGGCGGTGCGGTACTCGTCGAACAGGTCGTCGGTCACCCGGTTCACCCGCTCGTCGGTGCACTGCGCCGAGAGGATCACCGCCACCAGGAGTTCGAGCCGCGAGGAGAAGTCGAGCGAGATGGTCGCGTCCGGGTGCTCCTCCCGGAGGCGTTCGATGACGGCCTCGGCCTGGCGGTCGCGGGAATCCCGTGGCGTCCCCATGCAGTCACGTGTGTGGCGCCCGTGTTGAGTCCCGCGGTTTATCACGCCGGGGGCCGTCGCGGGCGCATGGACCCCTCGGACACGTCCCGGGCGGCTGCCCTCGCCGCGGCCGGGGCCGGCGCGGGGTACGCGGCCCTGCTCGTCCTGGTCCTCGCCGCCCTGTTCGTCCTCCCCTTCCTGGCCGTCCGCGCGGCCGGGCTCCCCGGCTGACCGGTCGCCCGGTCACCCGGTCGCGTCCGCGGCGCTGAGGGCCCTCGGAACACGGGGCGGGAACGCGGGCCGGCGGTGCGGCCGTCAGGCGAACGCCAGCGCGCCGCCCTCGCCGGCCTCGTCCTCGGAACTGACCTTCGCCCACGCCTCGATGAAGTCGCTCATGTAGATGGTCGTCCGGTCGTCCCGGATGGCGAACATCCCGGCCTCGGTGCAGACGGCCTTGATGTCGGCGCCGGAAGCGTCCTCGGTGCGCTCGGCCAGCGCCTCGTAGTCCACGTCGTCGGCGACGTTCATGTCGCGGGTGTGGATGCGGAAGATGACCTCCCGGCCCTCCAGGTCGGGCTTTGGCACCTCGATGAGGCGGTCGAACCGGCCGGGCCGGAGGATCGCCTCGTCGAGCATGTCGAACCGGTTGGTCGCGGCGATGATGCGGACCTCGCCCCGCTCGTCGAAGCCGTCCATCTCCGAGAGCAGCTGCATCATGGTGCGCTGGACCTCGGCGTCGCCGGAGGTCTTCGACTCGGTCCGCTTGGAGGCGATCGCGTCGATCTCGTCGATGAAGATCACCGCCGGCTCGCGCTCCTCGGCGAGGTCGAACAGGTCCCGGACCAGCCGCGAGCCCTCGCCGATGAACTTGCGGACGAGCTCCGAGCCGGCCATCTTGATGAAGGTGGCGTCGGTCTCGTTGGCGACGGCCTTGGCGAGCATCGTCTTGCCCGTCCCGGGCGGCCCGTGGAGCAGGACGCCCGACGGCGGGTCGACGCCGACCTCGTCGAACATCTCCGGGCGGTCCAGCGGCAGCTCGACGGTCTCGCGGACCTCCTGCATCTGGCTCTCCAGCCCGCCGATGTCCTCGTAGCGCACGTCCGGCGAGTGCTCGACCTGCATGACCCGGGCGCGCACGTCCGTCTCGTCCTCCAGGGTCTTGACGACCGAGAGGGAGTTGTTGACCGCCACCCGGGAGTCGGGCTCGATCTCCTCCTGCATCTCCTCGGTGACCTCGGTCAGCGCCTCCTGGTTGTTGCCGTGCTGCTTGATGATGACCCCCTCGT
>JBDGPV010000094.1:0-7019 GCA_042219485.1 Haloferacaceae archaeon | reverse complement strand
CAGGAGTCGGCGGGCATCGTCACCCACGACGGGTTCCAGCAGCACAGCCACGTCGAGATGGGGCTGGTCGGCGACGCGTTCGACGAGGACGACATCGCCGGGTTGCGGGGCTCGGCCGGCATCGGCCACGTGCGGTACCCGACCTCGGGCGGGGTGGACGCCTCCTGCGCCCAGCCCTTCGCCGTCTCGTTCAAGTCCGGGTCGCTCGGGCTCTCGCACAACGGCAACCTGGTCAACACCGAGTCGGTCCGCGCGGAACTCGCCGAGCGGGGCCACGCGTTCACCTCCGACGGCGACACGGAGGTCATCGCGCACGACCTGGCGCGCAACCTTCTCGAGGCCGACCTGGTGCGCGCGGTCAAGCGGACCATGGAGCGCATCCACGGCTCGTACTCGCTGACCGTGATGCACGACGACACCGTGTTCGGCGTGCGCGACCCCCTCGGCAACCGCCCCCTCTGCATCGGCGAACTCGAGGACGGCTACGTCATCGCCTCGGAGTCGGCGGCGATCGACACGCTCGACGGCGACCTGGTCCGGGACGTCCGCCCCGGGGAACTGGTGGTGCTCGACCCGGACGGCACGGGCTTCGACAGCTACCAGCTCGTCGAGCGCGACCGGTCGGCCCACTGCTTCTTCGAGCAGGTCTACTTCGCCCGGCCGGACTCGATCATCGACGGGAGCCTGGTGTATGACGTCCGCCGGGAACTCGGCCGCGCGCTCTGGCGCGAGAGCGGCACCGAGACCGACGTGGTGATGCCCGTCCCGGACTCGGGGCGCGCCTTCGCCTCGGGCTACGCCGCGGCCGCGGCCGCCGACGGCGCCGACGTCTCCTTCGCCGAGGGGCTGATGAAAAACCGGTACGTCGGCCGCACGTTCATCATGCCGACCCAGGACGAGCGCGAGCGGGCGGTCCGGCTCAAGCTCAACCCCATCCGCTCGACCGTCGAGGGGCGCCGGGTGACGCTGATCGACGACAGCATCGTCCGGGGCACCACCTCGACCCAGCTCGTCGACCTCATCCGCGAAGCCGGCGCCGAGGAGGTCCACGTCCGCATCGGCGCCCCGCCCATCGTCGCCCCCTGCTACATGGGTATCGACATGGCCTCTCGCGAGGAGCTGCTCGCGGCCGACCGCACCGTCGAGGAGGTCAACGAGACCGTCGGCGCGGACAGCCTCGCGTACCTCTCGGTCGACGCCGTCGCCGAGGCCCTCGGTGAGAGCCGCGCGGACCTCTGTCTCGGCTGCGTCACCGGCGCGTACCCGTACGACGTGCCCGGCGAGGCCGCGGACCGGGAGATCGAGGGCTCGACAGCCGCCGAACCCGCCGACTGACGCGCCCGTCGTTCCGGTACCGGTCCCGGCCGGCCACCGCCTCCGGCGTCGACGGTCCGGCACCCGTGCCGGAGCAACGGTTCGCCCCGGCCGTCAGTCGATCCGCGGCGGCTCCCTGTCGATCTCCAGGGTGTCGGCGACGAAGCTCTTGATCGCCTTCTCCTCGGCCCGGTGGAGCCGCTCGCTCGCGGTCGACTTCGCGACCCCCAGCGCGTCCGCGAGTTCGGTGAGCGTACACTCCCGGGGGGTGTCGTAGTAGCCGAGGTCGACCGCGCGGGTGAGGATCTCCCGCTGACCCTCGGTGAGCAGTTCGCCGGCGTCGACCGTCTGGCGGACGTACTTCACGTCGAACGGCATCCCGACGGCGTCGAGCTGGTCCGCGAGCGCCGAGAGCCGGTCCCGGGAGGCGGTCACCTCCAGCGACGCCGTCCCGTCGACGATGGTCACCGGCGGCTCCAGGGGGATCCCGGAGCTCTGGACGACCGTGAGCAGCCGTGGCTCGGTGGTCTCGAACTGCACCAGCGCCTCCCGCTCGGCGACCCGGAGGGGTTCGATCGCCGTCACCCCGTCGGCGGTCTCGACGTCCGCCAGGACGTCCCCGGGGTCGTCGGACCCGACCTCCAGCAGGCCGACGCCCTCCTCGTCGCCGCCGAGCGCGGCGAGCACGGTGAACGTCGCGTCCGGGTGCGCGACCGAGACGTCGCGCACCCAGACGCTCTCCGGCAGCGTGATATCCAGTTTGGCGGTCGGCATGTCCGTCCGTTCCCGTCCCGGCCGGAGGTACCCGTCCCCGAACATGTACGTTTCTTTTTCCGGGCGGACGAACGGGTTCGGGCCCCGGCGGGCGCCCCGGCCGGCGGGTCACCCCGGCCGGAAGACGCCGCGCGCGAGCCCCTCCCGGACCGGCTCGTGTTCGGCGTCGGTCGGCGGGGGAGCCGTGACGAGCGTCGCCTCCAGCCGGGTGTCGGCCCGGATCCCCCGCTCGACGCCGGCCTCGACGGCGACGACGCTGCCGGGGTCGACGGGGTGCTCGTCCCCGCCCTCGACGACGACCCCCTCGCCGCGGTGGACGGTCACGGCCAGGTCGCTGTCGGGGGCGTGGACGGGGATGAACTGGTCGGGCTCGAAGTAGCCCAGCACGACCTGCTGGCGGTCGGTGCGGGCGAGAACGCGCGTCCGGAACGCGTCGTCGTCGTAGCCGCGCTCGGCCGCGAAGTCGGTGGCGGTCATCGGGCGGGGCTCGGCGCCCCGGCGGGGTAGCCGTTCACCCGAACCGGTTCGGGCATCGGCGGCCCGGCGGACCCGCGGCCCGGCGGACCCGCGGGCGCGGCGTTCCGATCAGGCCTCCGGCTCGGGGTCGAACACCTCGGGGTTCGGCTCGCCCTCGGCGGCGACGACGGCCATGCAGCCGCGCCGCGCGACCCGCGACAGGGCGTGGTCGACGAGCTTGACCGGGCCCGGGACGGGGAACTCCATGGTCGCGACGGCACAGCTCCCCGGCGCGACGGGCTTGGTCTGGACGTTGCGCTCGGGATCGCTCGCCAGCGCCCCCTCCGCCCAGCACTCCTTCCAGACGTTGCCGATGGGGTGGAAGCTGCTGGTGAGGTTCGGCCCGCCGGTCACGAAGAAGACCCGGGCCGTCTCACCCGTCCCCACCGTCGCCGCCGGCCCGTGCCGGTCGGGGGTCATCGCGTACTTCTCGCCGTTCATCACGACGTAGGTCGGCTCCTCGTCGCGCATCGACGCGACGTCGAAGCTGTGCTTGCCCTCCTGTCCGGGCTTCCCGTCGGTGTAGATCTCGTGCTGGCCGAGGTACAGTTCGTGGTCCACCTCGGGCAGCCCCCCCTTCGGCTCGACGAGGATCATCCCGAACATCCCCGCGCTGATGTGCATGTCCAGGTTCGGGACCGCACAGTGGTAGATGAACGCGCCGGGGTAGGTGGCCTTGAACCGAAGGTGCGCCGTCTCGCCCGGCGCCGTCATCGTCGCCTCCGCCCCGCCGCCCGGCCCGTAGACGGCGTGGAAGTCCACGTTGTGCGGCAGCGCGTTCGAGTCGGGGTTCTCGAAGGTCAGGTCGACCGTGTCGCCCTGCCGCACCCGGATCATCGGGCCCGGGACCCGCCCGTTGTAGGTCATGTAGTCGAACGTCACGCCGTCCTCGATCTCCGCGGTCACCTCCTCCGGGCGGAGCGTGACCTCGACCGTCTTCGGCCGGTCACGGTCGATCGGGGCCGGGATGTCGGTCGGATCGGCCGCGACCCGATCGGCGGTCGGCGTGGCGGTCGTCTCGACCTGGCGGCGCTGCTGGGCCGCGTCGTCGGCGCGCGGCGCGCCGGCCGTACAGCCCGCCACCGCCGCCGTGCCGCCGATCCCGAGCGCCTGGAGCGTCCGTCGCCGCGTGGTTTCGAACATCGGGGTTCACCTCACACGTGAAGCATGGGTCCGACCCCCCTTCAACCGGCATAGCGATTCTCGGCGGCTAAGAACCGCTCCCGGACGATGAGAATCGGATACGAACATGCTCGGGCCGCAGCGACCCGCCGGTCCGCCGGCCGTCGCGGAGGATGCATCGCGCCCGTCCCGCGCCGTCAGCAACAGAAGACGAACGGGTAGATGAGTGCGACGCGGTCGCCGTCGGCCAGGCGCGTGTCGAACCCGTCGAGGTGTTCGTTGAACCGGCCGTTGACACAGACCCGTGCGTACGCGCGGGTCCGCTCGCCCTCCGGGTTCTTCCGCCACGTGCCCGGGAGGTCCTCGGGCGGGTCGGCCCACCCGTCGGTCGTCGCGTCGGCCGCCGCCTCCGCGAGGAGCAACCCCTCCAGGTCGGGATGCTCGGCGAACAGGGCATCGAGGAACTCCCGGAGCCGGTCGCCCGGGAAGGTGAACTCGAACTGCGGGGTCCCGAGCGCGTCGCGGACGTGGCCGGTCGCACGGACGGTCACGGTGGTCCGGCGGTCCGCGCCGCGTCCGGTCGTGGTGCTCATGGGTGCCGGTTTCGCGCGCGGCCCCGTATCCCACGTCCCGAACGTGTTCGCCCGCGGTCCCGTCGGCTGGGAACGGGGGCCGGTCACATATGGGCGGGGGACCGACCGGGGACGTGTATGCGCGACACCATCGACCGACGGACGCTGCTGCGGACCGGTGCGATCGCAGCCGCCGGGCTGTTCGCCGGCTGTTCGGGCGGCGGCGGCGGCGAGGGAACGACGGCGGCCGAGACGGAGTCGGGCGGCGGGGGCGACGGCGACGGGGGCGGGGGCGGGGACGTCCCCGCCGCGGTGAGCGACTTCCTCGCGGACGCCGGCAACTTCGACGGCTCGGTGGCCGACCGGACGGGACAGAGCGAGGTGACCGTGGAGGTCGGCGCCCAGGGCAACGGGGGGAACTTCGCGTTCGCCCCGCCGGCGGTCCGGGTCGACGCGGGCACGACCGTCGTCTGGGAGTGGACCGGCCAGGGCGGCCAGCACAACGTCGTCGCCCGGGAGGGTGCGGGCTTCGAGTCGGAACTGGTCTCCGAGGCCGGCCACACGTTCTCGTGGACGGCGGAGGGGGACGGACCCGTGACGTACGTCTGTGTCCCGCACGAGTCCCTCGGGATGAAAGGGGCGGTCGTGATCGCGTGACCGGCGGGTGCCCCTCCCGGGGAAACGGGGCGACTAAATATCCCGGTGCCGGGTGATCCCCCATGGCGCGCGACCCGCTACGGCGGGATGAGGCGCCCGACCTGGAGACGGTGCTCGACGCGCTGGACGACACCGACTGCAGGACCATCATCCGCCACCTGGAGGAGCCGATGACCGCCTCCGAAGTGGCCGAGGAGTGTGACATCCCCATGTCGACAACGTACCGCAAACTCGACCTGCTGTCGGAGGCGTCGTTGCTCGTCGAGGGCACGCAGGTGCGCCCGGACGGCCACCACGCGACCCAGTACCGCGTCGCCTTCGAGGAGGTGTCGATCGGGCTCGACGAGTCGCGCGACCTGGTGGTTTCGATCACCCGACCCGCCCGAACCGCCGACGAGCGGCTCGCGTCGCTGTGGGGGGAGGTGCGAAAGGAGACCTGACCATGCCACATCTCGCCACCGCCATCGTCGTCATCAAGACGCTGACGCTCGCCCTCGGGGGCCTCATCACCCTCCTCTCCTATCGCGCGTACGCGCGGACCGGCGCGAGGCCGCTGCGCGCGCTCGCGATCGGGTTCGGCGTCGTGACCGCCGGCGCGATCGCGGCCGGGGTGCTCGACCAGCTGACGCCGCTCGGCCTCCAGTGGAGCGTCCTGGCCGAGAGCCTGCTGACGCTGGCCGGCTTCGCGGTCATCACCTACTCGCTGTACGCCGAGTAGTCCCTCCGCCGCTCCCCGTGCCTCGGCGCCGCTCACCCGTAGACGACGTACAGCAGCAGGTAGACGGCGATCCCGAGGCCGAACGAGATCACCCACAGCGACGCGGCGGCGCGGCCGACCCGCGGGTGTCGGGTGTCGGGGAGCTCCGCCGCCGGGTGTGCGACCGCGAGCAGGAGGACGTAATTGACCAGCGGCACGCAGACGACCGCGAGCGCGACGTGGATCCCGAGCAGCGGGAGGTAGACGACCCGGTAGACCGCGCCGGGTCCGGGGAAGTCGGTCGGCCCCTGGAGCGCCACCTTGTAGAGGTAGAGGACGAGAAACGCCGCGAACAGGCCGGTCGAGGCGAGCATGAGCGCCCGGTGGCGGGCGACGGCGCCGCGGCGGATCGCCCGGACGCCGGCGACGATCGTCGCGATCGCGAGGACGCTGATCGCGGCGTTGACGTGCGGGATGGCCGCGAGAACGGCCGCCGGCGCGCGCGGGAGCCACGCCCGGGGGACGGCCCCCAGCGCGGTCCCGAACACCAGCGCCAGCGAACACGCCGAGAGCGCCGCGGCGACGGCCGGCACCCGTCCACGCAGGCCCGACCGGATCGCGTTCGCGTTCATCGGTGGTCCCGTCGGAACGCACGCGGCCGAGCGGCATCAAACCACCCGACTCGGAACGGGCGATCCGGGCGGTGACGGGGAAAGGGAAAGTCATTTCATAACCCGTCCGCAACCCAGGCATGGCGCCGAACGGCGTCAAATCGAGCGCGTGGGTAGCCAAGCCAGGCCAACGGCGCAGCGTTGAGGGCGCTGTCCCATAGGGGTCCGCCGGTTCGAATCCGGTCCCACGCACTCCCGCGCACGAACGACCGCGAGCGCCGGGTGTCGCCCTCCGACCCCGGCCCCACGCGCTCCCGGGCCCGGAGGGCGGTTCGGGCCGGCCGGTTCGCCGCCAGAGTCACGTCGCCGCCGCCCGTACCGACGGCCATGGCCGACCGGGTTCCCCTGACGGTCGTCACGCAGGACGGCGCGACGGAGACGGTCGAGGTCGAGCGGGGTGCCGACCTGCGGGCGGCGCTGCTCGACCGCGGCTTCGATGTCTACGGGACGGTCTCGCGGTACGCCAACTGCGGCGGCCGGGGCCTGTGCTCGACCTGTACCGTCGAGGTCGATCCGGCGCCCGAGCCGACCCACTGGCACGACGCCGCGGCCGTGCGGTTCGGCTACCCCCGGCTCTCCTGTCAGATCGCCGTCGAGGGGCCGATGACGGTCCGCCTCCTCGACAAGCACGTCTGGGGCCAGGTCCTGCCGCGCCGGCGAACGACCGACGGGTGAGCGGCGGTTTCCCCCGGCGCC
>JBDGPV010000036.1:0-7087 GCA_042219485.1 Haloferacaceae archaeon | reverse complement strand
GGGGCGGCCCCCGCGGAGCCGGCGGCCCGGCGGTCGGCCCTCGACGCGGCGGCCGCGGCCGGGGCGCGCGCGGCGACGCCGCTCGACGCCGTCGAGCGCGCGGTCCGGCGGCTGGAGGCCGACGAGCGGTTCAACGCCGGCGTCGGGAGCGCCCTGCAGGCCGACGGGGCCGCCCGCACCGACGCGGGGCTGATGGCCGACGACGGGCGGATCGGCGGCGCCTGCGCGATGCCCGGCGTGGTCCACGCCGTTACGGTCGCGCGGACGGTGCTCGCGGAGACGCCACACGTCCTCGTCGCCGGCGATGGGGCCGTCCGCCTGGCGGCGGCCGCCGGCGTCCGCACCGACGCCGATCTCTCGACCGAGCGGACCCGCGAGCGGTACGAGGCGGCCGATCCGCCCCCGGACCCGGTTCCGCTCGACTGGGTCCGCGAGCGGTTCGGCGGGAGCGACACCGTCGGCGCCGTGGCGGCCGACGGGGGGGCGTACGCGGCCGCGACCTCGACGGGCGGCCGGTGGTTCGCCCTCCCCGGGCGGGTCGGGGACGTCCCCCTGAGCGGGGCGGGGTTTTACTGTGCCCCGGCCGGCGCCGCGTCGGCGACGGGCGACGGCGAGGCGATCGCCCGCCACGACCTGGCGCGCCGCGCGGTCGAGGGCCTCGCGGAGGGGCTGTCGGCCGGCCGGGCCGCCGGGCGGGCCGTAGAGCGGTTCGAGGCGACGACCGGGGCGACCGCCGGCGTGATCGTCCTCGGCCCGGACGGGACGGGGCGCGCGCACAACGGCACGGCGATGGCGACCGCGGCGACCGACTAGCCCCGGACGTGTCGCAACCTCTTTGCCGCGTTCGGGCCAACCCCGGGCATGGCCATCGGACCGCTGGACGACGACACCGTCGAGAAGTACCGGGCTGCCGGGGACGCCCTCCGAACCGTGCTCGACGAGGCCGCGGAGATGATCGAGCCGGGGACGCGCCACCTCGCGGTCGCGGAACACGCCGAGGACCGGATCCACGAGCTGGCCGACGGGCCGGCCTTCCCGGTGAACATCAGCGTGGACGAGGAGGCCTCCCACGCCACCCCCGGCCGGGACGACGAGGCCGAGTTCGGCGAGGAGATGGTCTGTCTCGACATCGGCGTCCACGTGGACGGCTACGTGGCGGACGCGGCGGTCACCGTCGATCACACGGACACGCCGGAGATGGTCGAGGCCGCCGAGGCGGCGCTGGACGCCGCCATCGACCGCGTCGGCCCGGGAGTCGAGACCGGGACGGTCGGCGCGGCGATCGAGGAGGAGATCCGCTCGTACGGCTACACCCCGGTGCTCAACCTCTCCGGGCACGGCGTCGAGCGGTGGGACGCCCACACCGATCCCAACGTCCCGAACCGCGGGGTCGAGCGCGGCGTCGAGTTCGAGGTCGGCGACGTCGTGGCCATCGAGCCGTTCGCCACCGACGGCCGCGGCAAGGTCCGGGAGGGCCACGAGGAGGAGATCTACAGCCTGGAAAACGAGCGGTCGGTGCGGAGCCGGGCGGCCCGGGAGGTCCTCGACCAGGTCACCGACCGCTACCGGACGCTGCCCTTCGCGGCCCGGTGGATCGACGGACGGCGAGCGGACATGGCCATCCGGCGACTGAAACAGCAGGACGTTCTCCACGGCTATCCGGTGCTGAAAGAGGAGGAAGGGCGACTCGTCAGTCAGGCCGAACACACCGTCATCGTCACGGAAGACGGCTGCGAAGTGACGACGGCCTAGGCGTCGTTCATCCGCAGCACCGACTCGGACCCGCACTCCCGGCAGGTCGAGACCCGGTAGGGCTCCCGGGAGAACTGGGCGTTCTCTTCGGACGTGCTCTCGGTCCGAATCTCCACGTGGACCTCGTGGAGCGTCGTGCCCGTACACCGATCGCACCGCTCGCGAACCCCGTCCGGTCCGAGGTGTTCGGTGGCCATTACCGGTGTTTAACGAGCCCATAAGTCATAAACCCTCTGCCGCGTCAGACGCGCGACTGACGGAGAGAGGCCGCGAGGGCGCCCGAAACGTTTCACAACCGGTACTCGTCCGGTCAGCGCGGGTAGCGGCAGGTTGAAGCGCCCGGGCGGGGTGGCGCGGGTATGGATCGGCTGTTCGCGCCCTGGCGCATCGAGTGGGTCGAGCGCGACGAGGACCCGATCGACGGCTGCCCGTTCTGCGTCCTGCCCGAGCGCGACGACCGCGAGGGGCGGATCGTGGCCCGGAACGACCGGGCCTTCGTCCTCCTGAACAACTACCCGTACAACCCGGGGCACGTGATGGTGGTGACCGGGCGGCACACGGGCGAGTACGCCGCGCTCGACGAGGCCGAGTTGCTGGATCACGCGCGGCTGAAACAGCGGACCCTCAGGGCCCTCCGGGCGGCGCTCGATCCCGACGGCACCAACGCGGGGTTGAACCTCGGCGGGGCCGCCGCCGGCGGGTCGATCGACGACCACCTCCACGAGCACCTCGTCCCCCGGTGGGAGGGGGACACCAACTTCATGCCGGTCGTCGGCGACACCAAGGTCATCGTCGAGGCGTTGGACCGGACGTACGACCGCCTGGTCGAGGCCTTCGCCGAGCAGTCGGGGGCGACGGCCGGGGGCGGGGCGGTCCGGTTCTAGCAAGGTCTATTGGCGCCGCGGCCGACCGACCGGCGTGGACAGGCGGACCGCGCTCAGGCGGGTCGGGCTGGTCGTCCTCGGGGTCAACGCGGCCCTGGTCCTGGCGAAGGGGGCGGTCTGGTACGCGACCGGCAGCCTGGCGGTCGGGAGCGAGGCGGTCAACAGCCTCGCCGACACCGCCTACAGCCTGGCGGTCGTCGCCGGCCTCTACCTCACCACCCGCCCGCCCGACGAGGACCACCCGCACGGCCACGAGCGGATCGAGCCGTTCGTCTCGCTCCTGATCGCGCTCGGCATCTTCGGCGCCGGAGCGCTGGTCCTCAGAACCGCGATCGGGAGCCTCCTGGGCGGCGCCCCCGCGCCGCCGTCGGGGGTCCTCCCGGTCGCCGTGCTCGCGGCGGGAGGGATCGCCAAGGGGTGGCTGTACCGGTACTGCCTGCGGGCCGGCCGCGAACACAACTCCCCGGCGCTCGTCGCCGCCGCCCACGACACCCGGGCCGACGTGCTCACCGCGGGCGCCGCCCTGGTCGGGGTGCTCGGCGCCGGCGCCGGCTACCCCGCGCTCGATCCGCTCGCGGCCGCCGTCGTCGCGGTCGGCATCCTCCACGCCGCGGTGGGGATCGTCCGGGACAACGTGAGCTACCTGGTCGGCGGCGCACCCTCCGAGGAGCTCCGGGCCGAGATCGTCCGCCGGGCGCTCGCCCACCCCGAGGTCGAGGGCGCCCACGACGTCGTCGCCCACTACGTCGGCCCCGAGGTGGACGTGAGCCTCCACCTGGAGGTCGAGGGCGAGATCACGCTGCTGGAGGCACACGAGGTCGAGACGTCGGTGGCCGAGTCCATCCGCGGGATCGAGGAGGTCGACGACGTGTTCATCCACATGGACCCCCGCGAACTCGGCGAGTGGAAGGCCGAGTCGGGGGACGAACGGTTCGTCGGGCCGCCGGGCCGGTGAGCCGGGGCGTCAGCCGAGCCGGTCGCCCCCGAGTTCCGTCGCCGACGCCCGGCGGTCGGCGAACCGGCCGCGGCCCCACGCGACCGCCATCCGGCCCTCGGCGGCGAGGAGCACCCGGTGCTGCCCGGCCTCGTCGTAGAGGAGGACCCCGACCGAGGGATCGGGCTCCTCCTCGATCAGCAGGCCGAACGGGAGCCGCGTCCCGGTCTCGTACAGTTGCACGCGCTCCGACTCGACCCACGACTCGACCGCGTCCGGGTGGTTCGAGAGCAGGTACTCCACGACCCGGCGCTCGGTCAGCACCTCGATGGCGAACGACTCGTCGGCGGCGAGGGCCTCGTCGAGCCCCTCGACGTAGCGGGCGCCCGTCACGGGGAACCACCCCTTCATCCGCGTCGCCCCCTCGAAGAACTCCCCGACGGCCTCGAACGGGCGGTCGGGAGCGTGGGGCTCGGCCCGCACCACCTCGGCGTCGCGGCACACCACCGGATCGAGCGTCGCGTCCGCGGGGAGGCCCGCGAGGGCCTCCCGGATCGCACACGCCGTCGCCAGCGCCCCCACCGACCGGTCGTACAGATCGACCGCGATCCGGCCGAACGGGGTCAGTTCGAACCCGTCGTCGCGGCACAGCAGCCCCTCGGCCGCGAGTTCGCGCGTCGCCTCGTAGACCGTCGAGCGCGACAGGTCCAGCGCGTCCCGCAGGTCGCGCACGTGGACCGCCTCGTCGCCCTCGACCGCCCCGAGCACGTCGCGGCGCGCGGCGACCCGGTCGAGCACCCGTTCGGGGGTCGGATCCCCATCCCCGCCCATCGACCGGGGTCTCGGACCGGGCGGACATAACTTTACGCACCGACAGATACATCACCGAGGTCCGACGCCGCCGGACGGATCCGCGGATCGCCGCGAGCGTCGTCCGGTCCCGGACGCCGTCCGGGGCGGAGGAGTAACCCGTCACCGCCCCCTCCGTCCGCCCGGCCCCGTTCGCTGCGGCCCTCCACCGACCCCCGCCGGCGGGCGTCGGACCACGGTGCCGCCGGGCGGTTCAGACCGGCCGGCCGAAGACGTAGACCGGCTCCGCCTCCGTCACCTCGACAACGAGGCGGTCCCCGGGTTCGACGCCGCGCTCGTCCGCGTCCCGGACGATCACCTGCCGGTAGGCGTCGTCGCGGCACTTGACCGAGTCGCCGGTCCCCGGTTCGACGGCGAGGACCTCCCGGCGCTCGCCGACCATCGACTCGTGGGCGTCGCCCACCACGTCCATCTTCAGGTCGGTCATCGCCGCGGAGCGTTCCTTCTTCACGGTGCCCCCGAGCCCCGGCATGTCGGCGGCGTCGGTGCCCGGACGCTTCGAGAACCGCGTGACGTTGATCCGCTCGGGCCGGACCTCGCGGATGAGGTCCATCGAGGCCGCGAAGTCGGCCTCGTCGGCGGTGGGGAAGCCGACGATGAAGTCCGTGGCGAGCGTCCAGCGGTCCAGGCGCTCGTCGAACGCCGCGACCACCTCGCGGAACTCGTCGACGCAGTGCTGGCGACGCATCTCCGCGAGGACCTCGTCGCTCCCGGACTGGACGGGCGCGTGGAGGAAGTCGTAGACCTCGTCGTGCTCCGCGAACACCCGGGCCAGTTCGTGACGGACGCCGTGGACGCCCTTCGGGTTGGCCATGCCGACGCGCACCCGGAACTCGCCGGGGAGTTCGCAGATCCGCTCGACCAGTTCGGGCAGGAGGCTCTCGCCCCGGTTGATGTCCCAGCCGTAGACGCCGGTGTCCTGGCCGGTGAGCCTGATCTCCCGGGCCCCGGCGTGGAGCAGCGCGCGGGCCCGCTCGACGTTGCGCTCGACCGGCGGGGAGTCGATCCGGCCGGTCGCGCGCTTGGTGATGCAGTACGAGCAGTCGCTCATGCAGCCGCGGGCGACCGGGAGGATGCCCACGAGGCCGTCGATCACCGGCTCGCCGTCCCGCGTCGCCGTCGGGCACTCCCCGTTGCGGACCGCGGTCGGCACCTCCTCCCAGTGACACACCCGGGCGTCGAGGTCCGCGAACTCGTCGCCCTGGGCCAGCGCCATACAGCCCGTGACGACGAGGTCGGCGGTCTCGTCGGCCAGGTCGCGCGCGCGCCGGAGCATCCGCCGCTCGGTCGTCTCGACCACCGTACAGGTGTTGAGGATGGCCACGTCCGCGTCCCCGGGGCCGTCGGCCGGGTGGTGACCGGCGTCCCGGAGCCGTCGCTCGATCCGCCGGCTCTCGCCCCGGTTGGCCGTGCAGCCGTACGTCTCGATGTGGTAGCTGGCCATCGCCCGCCGGGAGCGACGGGCGGCGCGCGCAAAAGGGCGACGGTCCGGGCGGGCCGGGGCCGCCCCCGACCCGCGCGTTCGCCGCCGTCGGCCGCTCAGTCCCGTCGCCCGCGCCCGTCCCCGTCCGGCGCCCCGTCGAGGACGGCGACGCCGCGCGAGGCGCCGATCCGCTCGGCCCCGGCGTCGAACATCTCGACGGCGGTCGCGTAGTCGGCGACCCCGCCGCTCGCCTTGACCGGCAGGTACTCCGCCATCGTCCGAACGTCGTCGACGGTCGCGCCCCCGTCGGCGAACCCGGTCGCGGTCTTGACCATCGCGGCGCCGGCGTCGGCCGCCGCCTCGCAGGCCCGCCGGAGTTCGGCTTCGGTCAGGAGCGGCGCCTCGACGATGGCCTTCACCGGGCGCTCGACGGCCTCGACGACCGCCGCCAGTTCCGCCCGGACCGCCCCGTCCTCGCCGGCCCGGACGCGGCCGACGTTGGCCACCACGTCGAGTTCGTCCGCTCCCAGGCGGGCCGCCTCGACGGCCTCGTCGCGCTTGGTCGCCGTCGTCTGCGAGCCGTGCGGGAAGCCGACGACCGTCACGAGGGTGACCTCGGGGGCGTGGGCCGTCGCGGTCGGGAGGTAACACGGCGGGACGCAGGCGTTCATCCCGTGGGCGGCTGCCTCGTCGAGCGCGGTTCGGACGTCGTCGGGCGTCGTCGTCGGCCCGAGGACGGTGTGGTCGATCCGGGCGGCGAGGGCGTCGCGGTCCATGGCGCCGCCGAGAGGGGGCGCCGACATAACGCTGGCGTCGGCGGGAGGGGGCGCCAGGAGGGAGCGCAAGGCTTTCGGCCGGACCTGCCCCGTGAGCGAGTATGCCGCTGCTCCCGGAGGGCTTCGCGCTCCCGCCGCTCCCCTATCTCGTCGGCCTGGGGCTCGGCCTCGGGGCGCTGGCGGTCCTCGCCGCCCGACGGCGGCCGCCCGTCCGCGAGCCCCACGTCGTCGCCCTCGCGCCGTGGATGGCGGCCGGCGCGGCCGCGCACGTCCTCTACGTGCTCGACGCCCTCCCGGCGGCTGTCCGCCCGCTGGCCGGGACGCCGGCGGTCTACGCCACCGCCGGACTGCTCGCCGGGACCGTCTGGCTGGCGGCCGACGCCGCCGGGACGGAGGTGCCGCGGGCGCTGGCCGGCGCCGGCCTGGCCGCGCTGGGCCCGGCGCTGGC
>JBDGPV010000023.1:0-7426 GCA_042219485.1 Haloferacaceae archaeon | reverse complement strand
GGACGCGGCGGCCCGGAACCAGCCCGACCAGGGCGCCGAGCGCCAGGCTCCCCCCGACGTTGACCGCGAGCGTCGCCGCGGGACCGCCGACGAGGAGGGCGACGGCGTAGCGGGCAAGCGAGCCGACGAGGCCGCCCGACGCGACCAGCAGCGCCGCCGTTCGATCCATGACCGGGCTCCCGCGGCGACCCCCTCGTAGCTTTCGTTTCGGTTCCCGGGCCGACCGTCCGCCGGCGTCGGCCGTCCCGCTCCCCGTAACCACAGGGCCCGTTTGAGCCACCACGAAGCACTTGTCCCCCGGAGCGGAGGTGGGCGACGTGATGCGACGACAGACGCTCATCGCGGCCGGGCTCGCGGTCATGCTCCTCGTCGCGGGCTGTTCGGCCGGCACCGGATCGTCCGGGACGGAGGGCACCGAGGGCAGGACAATCCAGGTCGTCGGCTCGGGGAGCGCCGAGGGCGAACCGAACCAGGCCGTCGTCGACGTCGCGGTCGTCGAGACCGCCGACGACGCCGCCGCGGCCCGGCGGAAGCTCGCGGAGAACGTCTCCCGGATGCGGACGGCGCTGGAGAGCATCGGGATCGAGGACGACCAGGTGACCACCCGCCGGTACGACATCGACCGCGACCTGCGCCGTCCCCGCCGGGAGGGCGGCGAGCCACGGACCCGGTACCGCGCCGTCCACGCGTTCGAGATCACGCTGTCGGAGATCGACCGCGTCGGTACGGTCATCGACACCGCGGTGCGGAACGGGGCGTCACAGGTCGAGAACATCGAGTTCACGCTCTCGACCGACCGGCGCCGCCAGCTCGAACGGAGCGCGCGCGACGCGGCGATGGCCAACGCCCGCGAGAAGGCCGAGGACATCGCGGCGTCGGCGAACCTCACCGTCACCGGCGTTCGGACCGTCCGAACCGGCGGGGGCGAGGCGCCGCGCTCGGTCGAGTCGGGCGCCGCCGCGGCGGCGACGCCCACCGCGACGCTGGCGGCGCCCTCGGACGTCGAGGCCGGGCCCGTGACCGTCGTCGTGACGGTCCGGGTCGTCTACGACGCCGCACCCGCCGAGGGGACGAGCGAGGGGGCGGCGTAGGTGGCCGCGCGGTCCGGTGGCCGCCGACGGGTCACCGGTCGCCCGTTACTCCTCACTCCTCGCGCGTCACTTGTCACCGGTCGCCCGTTACTCCTCACTCCTCGCGCGTCACTTGTCACCGGTCGCCCGTCACCCCTCGCTTCTCACCCGTCACGCGTCACTCCTCCCCCGTCCCTCGTCGCCCGTCGCCGGCCGGCCGCTACTCCCCGCCGAACAGGTCGTCGGCGTCGGCCGGCACGTCGAAGTCGTGGAAGTGTCCCCCTTCCTCCTTGCTCAGGACGTTCAGCGCCGCCGCGGCGCCGTCGCCCGCGGAGATGATCGCCTGCCACTCCTCGGCTCGGACCATGGCGCCCGTCGCGTACGCGTCCGCGACGCTGGTCTCCATCGTCACGTCCACGTCGACGACGTCGCCGTCGAACTCGCAGCCGAGCGCCTCGGCCAGGTCCCGGTCCGCCCCCGTCGCCAGCACCAGGTAGTCGGCCCCGTACTCCCCCTCGCCGGTCGTCACCCGGAAGCCGCCGTCGGTCGCCGCGACGTCGGTGACCGCCTCGCCCTGGCGGCGCTCGGCGCCGAACGACTCGACCTGCCGGCGGGCCGTCTCCACGAACGCCGTTCCGTCCTGCGATCCGATCCCCAGGTAGTTGAACAGGTGGGCCTTGTGGAGCCACGTCTCGTCCGTGTCGAACACCGTCGTCTCCAGCCCGTTTTTCGCCGTGAACAGGGCCGCGCTGAGCCCCGCCGCACCGCCGCCGACCACGATGACAGTGGACATGGGCACCGCTCGCCGCGGAGCCCCATGAGTCGTTCGCCGCGACCGGGAGCGTCCGCCGGCGCTGCGGGGTCCCCGGCCCCGACGCCCGTCTGCCGCCGCTCGTCCCCGGGACACCCGTGGCCCGGCCGACGCGGGCGTCTACGCCGCCGGCCGGCGCGACACCCGCAGACCTATTCGTGTTCCGGTCGAGGGGGGTGCATGGATCGAGATCGCGCGGAACCAAGCGTCGGATCCGTCCCCGGGGCGCGGGCCGAGCGGTGGATCGACTACCACCGGCGGGCCGCGGCGACCAGCACGCACGCCTACGGGTTCGTCTGGGATCCGACCGCCGAGGCGGCCGGCCCCTTCTGCACCGACGTGGACGGCAACGTGTTCCTCGATTTCACCAGCCACGTCGCCTCGAACCCGCTCGGCTACGACCACCCCGCGCTCGCGGAGAAACTCGACGCGATCGACCTGCCGACGCCGACGAAGGTCGCGGGACAGAGCTTCTACACGGGCGCCGGCCCGTCGCCCGACGACGCCGCGGTGCCGGGCCCCGCGCGGCTCATGGACCTGCTCACCGAGCGCACCGATCGGTACGGCCTCGACACCGTCTTCCTCTCGAACTCCGGCGCGGAGGCGGTCGAAAACGCGCTCAAGATCTGTTACGATCACCGCCCGGGCGCCCGCCGGGGCATCACGTTCCAGGGCGCGTTCCACGGCCGGACGCTCGGGGCGCTCTCGTGCAACCGGTCGAAGGCCGCCCACCGCCGCGGCTTCCCCGAACTCCCCGGCGTCCACGACGTCCCGTACTGCACCGATCAGGCGTGCACGCCCGCGACCTGCGACTGCGGGTTCTTCCCCGGCGACGACCCGGACGGCTCCCGGCTGCGGACCCTGCTCGGCGAGGGGGGCGCGCTCGCCCCGTCCGACGTCGCCTTCGTGATCGTCGAACCCGTCCAGGGCGAGGGGGGGTACCGCTTCCCGAGCGCGGCGTTCGCCGAGGAGCTGGCCGACGTCTGCGCGGCCCACGACATCCCCTTGATCGCCGACGAGGTCCAGACCGGCATCGGCCGAACCGGCCGGTGGTGGGGCTCGGATCACTACCCCTTCGAGCCCGACGTGATCGCGAGCGCGAAGGCGCTGCAGGTCGGCGCCACCGTCTCGCGCGAGGAGGTCTTCCCCGAGGAGCGGAGCCGGATCTCCTCGACGTGGGGCGGCGGCGACCTCGTCGCCGCGCTCCAGGGCGCCCTCACGATCGAGGTGATCGAGGAGGAGGGGCTGCTGGCCAACGCCCGCGAGCGCGGCGCCGACCTCCGGGCGCGGCTGCGCGACCGCGACCTCGGGCCCGTGACCGACGTCCGGGGCAAGGGGCTGATGGTGGCGGTCGAGTTCGACTCGCCGGAGCGCCGCGACGCGGTCGTCGGGGCCGCGCTCGACCGGGGGCTGCTGACGCTCGGCTGCGGGCGGCGGACGGTGCGCCTCCTCCCCCCGCTGGACGTGACCGACCGGGAGGTCGGCCTGGGCGTCCGCCTCCTCGCCGACGCCGTCGGGGCGACGGCCGACGGGGCGTCGCCGGACGTGGCGGGGACCGGCGGGGAGACGTGAGGCGCGGGCCGCCCGGCGAGCGGCCCCTCGCGTCACCGGGCTCCGCGCGTCAGCGCAGCGACGCCAGGTCGTCCACGTAGCGGTGGTAGACCGTCCCCTGAAAGAGGGGGCGGGCGGTCCGGCGCATCGTGACCCCCGCGACGCGACCGTCCACCACGTCCGTCCCCACCGTGATCGTCCCCTTGGGGTGTCCGATCCGCACCTCGCCGTCCACGGGCCCGGCGACGGCGGCGGGCACGGTCCCGTCGAGGTGGGCCGCGGCGCCGAGGCACATCGCCCCCGTCATCGCGTAGGCGTGGTGGGGATGACCGTTGGACATGATGCGGCCGGTGACGTCGATCCCGGATGCCTCGACGCGCCCGCCGGTCGAGCGGTCGTAGGAGGCCGGCGGCGCGATGAGCTGGAGGAAGGGGCGTTCCGGGCTCTCCGCGGCGGCGTCGGCTGGGTCCTCGACGTATCCGAGGCGGGCCGCGGCGGCGCCGCGGACCCGCTCGATCCGCGCCATCAGGTCGGCGTCGGCCTCGATCGCCGCCGGGAGTTCGGTCCCCGAGAGGCCGAGGTCGGACGCACGGACGAAGACGTTGGGGTTGGTGACGTCCAGGATCGTGACCTCGTACTCCCCGTCGTCCGTGACGACGGCCTCCCGGCGGTCGCCCGTCGGGAACGCCCCGTCCGGACCCGCGGGATCGACGAACGTGGAGTCGACGCGCGCGCCGGTCCCGGGGACGCCGTCGACGGCGTGCTCGCCGTAGACGTCCGGCTCCCCCCCGCGGACGGGGACGCTCTGCTCGACGGTCGTCCCGGTGTTGGTGTTGTAGAGGGTCAGGTCGGTCCGTGGCTCGCGCGCCGGCACCATTCCCTCGCGGAGGGCGTAGACGCCGATTGCCGCGGTGAGGTTCCCGCAGTTCGCCCCCCACGCGACCGTCGGCGTGTCGACCTCGACCTGGCCGAACGTGTACGCGACGTCGGCGCCGTCCCGGTCCGACGGTTCGACGATCATCGCCTTGCTGGTGTGGGACTCCCCGCCCCCGATCCCGTCGACCTGGATCGGATCGGGCGAGCCGAACAGTTCGACCAGCAGGGCGTCCCGGACCGGCCCGGCCGGCGGCAGTTCGTCCTCGCGGCAGAACAGTCCCCTGCTGGTCCCCCCGCGGATCAGCGTCCCCTCGACGCCCCCCTGGATCGGACGGTCCGGGCGGTCCGGGCGGTCAGTCATGGGCGGTGGCCGTGGGCCGGACCCTTCTACCTGTGGGTTCGGGCCGGTCCGGGATCGGAACGTCGGTCACGGACCGGTCGGGGGATCGGACGCGGGGGGTCCGACCGCGTCACGGTCCCGTCGCGCTCGGGGTCCCGCCCCGGTGCGGGGTCGCCCGCTCGCGCACCCGGACGCCGTGGACGGACTCGGTGGCGTCGTCCACGACGACGGCCGCGCCCGGGTCGGCCGGCAGGCGCTCGCGGAGCCCCCCCTCCAGGTACGTCGGCGTCGCGCGGGCGAGCGCCGCCACGTCCGGATCGGCGGTGAGCCGGTGGGCGACCAGGAGGTCGGCCTGGGAGACGGCCACGTCGGGCACCGCCGACGGGCGCTGAGTGGCGGCGACGAGGCTGACGCCCGGGGCCCGGCCCCGGGTACAGAGCCGGCGGAGCGCCGGCGCGGCCGCGCCCCCGAAGAAGGCGTGGGCCTCGTCGAGGAGGAGCCACGGGAGCCGTCCGACCGCGCCGTCGACGCGGGCGGCGTACAGCCCCCTGGCCACGGCGCCGACGACGGCGCCGGCCGGCGCCGGATCGAGCCCCGAGCAGTCGAGCACCGTCGCCGCGCCGTCACACAGCGCCGCCGGATCGAGGCCGTCCGGATCGAAGACGCCCCACGAGGCGGCCAGCCGGAGGTGGTTGTCCGCGGCCCGCCGGATCGCGTCGTCTGCGTCCGCCGCCGCCACCCGCTCGCGCATCGCCGCGAGCGTCCCGCGCTCGCACTCCGCCGCCGCCAGCCACACCAGGCCCCCGGCCGGTCCGGCCGGATCGAGCCCCAGGAGCTCCGGCCAGGCGGGCGCCGGGAGCGCGTCGGCCCGGACCCGCGGGCGGTCCACGACCCGCGCCGGGCCCCCGGCGTCGGTCGCCGTCAGCCCGCCCATCGCGCCCATGGGATCGACCACCACCGGGGCGACGCCGTCCGCGCGGGCCGCCCCCTCGGCGAGGACGCCGAGCGTGTACGACTTGCCGTACCCCCGCTTGCCGACGACCAAGCCGACGTGGGGCCCGTCGAGGTCGAGCGCCACGGGCGCCCCGTCGCTCCCGTCGGGCGCCCGGTAGGTTCCCAGGCGCGCGGCCGGACCCGCCCCCGGCCCGGACCGCCTGCCGAGCACGTGCATCGCACCCCTCTGGTCCCGGCCTCGGACTTGAATCCCGGGCCGGGGGTTGAAACCCGGTGACGCCACCACCCGCCCCGTGACCGACCGATCGGGGTTCGAGGCGTTCCGGCGCGACACCAGGGCCATCGAGGGGCTGCCGATCCGCCTCGTCATCGCGCTCGTGGTCGGGGTGGCGAGCCTGAGCCTGATGCTGAACATGCTCTCGGGGATCCAGGGGCTGACGACGACCGAACTCGGCGTCCGGCCGTCGCCGGAGGTGGTCGGCCCCGGCGAGACGACGGTCGAACTCACCGTCGTCGGCACCGACGGGGCGCCCGTCGCCGACGCGACCGTCGTGGTGAAACCCGGTAGCGCCGCCCTGGACGGCGTGGCGACCGGGACGACCGGCGACGGCGGGACGGCGTCGGTGTCGGTCGCCCCGCGCTTGCGGCCGAACCAGGCCGAGGGGACGCTCGTCGTCGAGGTGAAGCCGCCGGCGGCCGGCGGCTACCGCGACCGCCGGGGCAACGCGAAGGTGCTCGTCGTGCGCGGCGGGCGGTAACGGATGGGATGAACTAAGACGGCCCGGCGCCGACCACGGGTATGGAGACGCGCAAGGTCCAGCAGCTCGGCCCGGCGACGCTGGCGATGACGCTGCCGGCCGAGTGGGCCCGCGATCACGGGGTCACGAAAGGCGACGAGGTCACGCTCCGGGAGGGGGGCGACGGCACCCTGACCGTCCTGGCGTCGAGCGGCGGCGGCGGGTCGGGGGTGATCGTCCGGGCCGACCGGCTCGACGCCGACGGGCTCGAACGCGCCATCATCGCCCAGTACGCCCTCGGGCGACACGTCATCCACGTCCGCACCGGGGAGGGCCACCTCCCGAGCGACCACATCCAGGCCGTCTACGACGCCGAGTCACAGCTCATGGGGCTGGGCGTCATCGAGGAGACCCCCGAGGACATCACGATCCGCTGTTCGGTCGAGGCGGCCGACTTCGAGCTGGAGAACCTGCTCGAACGGCTCGAGAGCACCGGCCGCACGATGCGCGACGAGGCGATGAAGGCGCTGGCCCACGGCAACGCCGACCTCGCCACCCGCGTGATCAACCGCGAGCGCCAGGCCAACAAGATCTTCGTCCTCCTCCTGCGGCTGACGTTCACCGCCTACCGGAACCCCGAACTCGTCCCCGAGATCGGCCTGGAGTCCAGCTTCCCGCTGATCGGCTATCGATCGGTGGCGAAGAACCTCGAACTCACCGCCGACAACGCCCAGGACATCGCGGCCATCGTCGTCGAACGCGAGGGCCAGCCCCTCGACGTCGACGACTCAACCATGTACCGGATCCGCGAGTTCGCCGACACCATCGACGCGCTGACCGCCGACGCCGTCCGGGCGCTCATCGACCGAGACTACGAGCTCTCGGTCGACTGCCGGCAGCGGTTCCACGCCGTGCGCGACGCCGAGGGGGACCTCCTCCGGGAGCTCCCCGAACTGTCGAACGAGACGCTCCTGCAGGTGCGCGAGGTGCTCGTCGGGCTCCGCCAGACCGCCGAGTACGCGATGCGCAACGCCCAGATCGCAGCCAACCTCGCGCTCGACCGGGAGTCGGAACACGTCGAGCTGGT
>JBDGPV010000007.1:7011-7480 GCA_042219485.1 Haloferacaceae archaeon | reverse complement strand
CGTCTACACCGACGCGGGGGTCGTGGGGACGGGCGAGGCCTACTGGGGCGGCGGCGACGCGGAGATAATCGAACGCATGACGCCGTTCGTCGTCGGGGAGAACCCCCTCGATATCGATCGGCTCTACGAACACCTGATCCAGAAGACCTCCGGCGAAGGGTCGATATCCGGGAAGGTGGTCTCGGCGGTCTCGGGGATCGAGATCGCCCTCCACGACGTCGCGGGGAAGCTCCTGGACGTGCCCGCCTACCAGCTCCTGGGCGGGAAGTACCGCGACGCGGTCCGGATCTACTGTGACTGCCACGCGGGCGACGAGTCCGAGCCGGCGGCGAACGCCGCGGAGGCCGAGCGGGTCGTCTCGGAGCTGGGCTACGACGCCCTGAAGTTCGACCTCGACGTGCCCTCCGGCCACGAGGTCGACCGCGCGAACCGCCACATGCGCGGGCCGGAGATCGAGCACAAGGCCGAG
>JBDGPV010000007.1:6130-7001 GCA_042219485.1 Haloferacaceae archaeon | reverse complement strand
TCGTACACGGCCGGGAGCGCGAGGCGGCTGTTGCGGGCGGTCGAGGACCACGACGTCTGGTGGATCGAGGACCCCGTCCCGCCCGAGAACCACGACGTCCAGCGGGAGGTGACGCGGGCCGCGACGACGCCGGTCGCCGCCGGCGAGAACGTCTACCGGACCCACGGCCACCGTCGCCTCGTCGAGGAGGGGGCCGTCGACATCCTCGCGCCGGACGTGCCGAAGGTCGGCGGGATGCGCGAGACCCGGAAGATCGCGGCGCTCGCGGACCTCCACTACGTCCCCCTCGCGCTCCACAACGTCGGCTCCCCGATCGCGACGATGGCGAGCGCGCACCTGGCGGCGGCGGTCCCCAACGCCCTCGCCGTGGAGTTCCACAGCTACCAGCTCGGCTGGTGGGCGGACCTCGTCGAGGAGGACGACCTCATCGTCGACGGCCGGATGACGGTCCCCGAGGAGCCCGGGCTCGGGCTGACGCTCGACCTCGACGCCGTCGAGGAACACATGGTCGAGGGCGAGACGCTCTTCGACCCCGCGTGAGCGGCGTCGGTCGACCGCCGGCACGGACCCGGGACCGCCCCTGTGCGGCGGCGGTCGAGCGCCGACGCGGTCACTCCAGCCGGTCGGCGAGCCGGGCGAGCGCCAGGGCGGCGACGACCATCCCGACGCCGACGAGACGGACGCGGCGCGGCGCGTTCCCGCGGGGCCGGAACCGGACGGCCAGCACGCGGTCGTAGCCCCGCGCGGCGAGGGCGAGCAGTCGGTCCGGGACGGCGAGGTGGACGAGGCCGGCGATGGCGCTCGCGACCGCACCCGCGCGCAACAGCGTCGACGGTGACGGCATCGGCCGTCGTTGGGCCGAGCGACTGAT
>JBDGPV010000007.1:0-6120 GCA_042219485.1 Haloferacaceae archaeon | reverse complement strand
GGGGCGACGAGACCGGCTGCTCCCGGCCGCGGGCCCGCCCCGCGACCAGCGCGACGCCGCGGCCGCCGGCGGCGCCGACGAGCGCGGCGAGCGCGACCCTGGCGGCGGCCGCCGCCAGGAACGTCAGGAACCCGACGTAGGGGTCGCCCCCGGCCGTCATCGGCTCACACACGGCTCCTGGGGCATAAATAACGGACGCCGGCGCCCGGCGGGGGCGCGCCGGCGGGACCGGCGGTGACGCCGGGACGGGGATTTGAACCCCGGATCCCGTGAGGGAACACGCTTTCCAGGCGTGCGCCTTGCCACTCGGCCATCCCGGCTCCGGTCGACGGTTCGCCGGTTTCGCTGTTAAGTCCTTCTCCTTCCGGCCGCGCGGACCCGGGCCTCGTACCGGTAGGCGGCGGCCGTCACGACGGCGCCGACGCCCGCGGCCGTCCCGGCGAGTGCGATCGGGGGGAGGTCCGGGGGACCGACCAGGAGCCAGTAGGCCCCGAGCAGGACGAGGAAGGTCAGGACCCCGACCAGCCCCCAGAGGAGCGCCGAACGGCGACGACGGCGGCTCACCGCAGCGTCGCCACCGCCTCGATCTCCACGTCCGCGCCCGCGACCGGCGGCGGGGCCTCGACCGCCGACCGCGCCGGCGGCGCCGCGTCGCGCCCCTCGAAGAAGGCCGCGTAGGCGTCGTTCATCGCGTCGAAGTCGTCGGCGTCCCGGAGGTAGACGGTGACCTTCAGCACGTCCTCGGCGCCCGCGCCCTCGCTTTCGAGGATGGCGAAGACGTTCGACAGCGCCCGCTCGGTCTGGCGGCCGACCGCCGCGTCCGCGAGCAGTTCGCCGTCGGGCGTCGCGGGGAGCTGGCCGGCGGTGAAGACCAGGTCGCCGTTCGTCGTCGCCTGGCTGTACGCCCCGACCGCCGCGGGCGCGTCGTCGGTGCTCACGACCTCTCGCATGGGCGCCCCTGCGGCGGCCGGAGGGATAAAACAACCGCGGGGGACCGATCGGGGTCCCGCCTCACATCAGGTCGCCGTAGCCGTAGCTCAGCACCTCGACCTCGTAGCCGTGGTCGGCCAGCGCGTCGAGCAGTTGCTCGGCGTGGTCGGGCCCCCGCGTCTCCAGTTCGAGTTCGACGCGGGCGTCCCGCATCGCCACGTCCCGGGAGGTGCGGTCGTGGTGGAACGCGTAGATGTTGGCCCGCTGCTCGGCGATCACCCGGCTCAGGTCCTCCAGCGCCCCGGGGCGGTCCTTCAGGACCGTCTCGATCTTCAGGTAGCGGCCGGTGGCGATCAGCCCCCGGACGACCACGGTCGTCAGCACGTTGAGGTCGATGTTCCCGCCACACAGCGCCGGGACGATCGTCTCGCCCTCCTCGTAGTCGAACTCGCCGGCCAGGAGGGCGGCGAGCGAGACCGCGCCCGCGCCCTCGACCAGCGCCTTCTCCCGTTCGAGCAGGCGCGTGAGCGCGACCGCGATCTCCTCGTCGTCCACCTCGACCACCTCGTCCACCCGCTCTTTGATCACCTCGAAGGTGCGGTCGCCGACCCGGCGGGTGGCGATGCCGTCGGCGATGGTCTCGACGCCGTCGCGCTCGTAGATCTCCCCCTCGCGCAGCGACCGCGAGACGCTCGCGGCCCCCTCGGCCTGGACGCCGACCACCCGGGCCCCGGGCACCAGTTCCTTCACCGCGGTCGCGACGCCGGCGATCAGCCCCCCGCCGCCGATCGGGACGATCACCGTGTCGAGGTCCGGGCAGTCCTCGACGATCTCCAGCCCGATCGTCCCCTGGCCGGCCATCACCGTCTCGTCGTCGAACGCGTGGACGTACGTCCGTCCCTCCTCGGCCTCGATCTCGTGGGCGCGGCGCTGGGCCTCCGCGTAGTCCTCCCCGTGGAGCACCACCCGGCCGCCGTACCCCTCCGTGGCCTGGATCTTCGAGATGGGCGCCGGTTCGGGCATCACGATGGTGGCGTCGACCCCCGCCCGGGTGGCGGCGAGCGCGACCCCCTGGGCGTGGTTGCCGGCGCTCGCGGTGACGACCCCGGCCTCCCGCTGGTCCGGCGCGAGCGTGGCGATCCGGTTCATCGCGCCCCGGATCTTGAACGCGCCGGTGCGCTGGAAGTTCTCGAGTTTCAGGTGGACCTCCGCGCCGGTCCGTTCGGAGAACGCGTGGGAGTACTCCAGCGGGGTGTGGCGCGCCACCCGATCGACGCGCTCGCGCGCCTCCCGCACGTCGGACAGCGAGAGCATACCCCCACACCGGGCCCCTCCCCTGTTAACCGTTTACGTCGGGCGGCGACCCGCGCGCCGCTGTCGGGCGCGGCGCCGGAAGGATGAGGGGGGAATGCGGCTGCACGCGTCGTCGTGCGTCCGTGGGAACGGCCGCGCGGGAAATAAAGCCGGGCCAACCACGGTGAAAGTGAAACTACCCGACACGACGGTGGCCGGCTCCGCCGCCGGGCCGGCGCCCGCTTCACTCCGTCGCCCGGACGACGACGCCGTCCTCGCAGTACGACCGGACGCGATCGGCGAGCGGGCCCGTCCCGGGCCACTCGGCGCCGATCCCGAGCGCCGCGGGGTCGCCGACGTAGGTCCAGGCGGTCCCCCCGCCGGCGCGGGGCAGGGGCACGCGGACGTACAGCCCCTCGTCGACCCCCTCGTAGCGGTCCAGCCGGCCGACCTCGTCGGTTCGGAGGAGGCGACCGGTCGCCGTCCCCCCGGGCAGGAGCGTCGGGTACCGGCCCCGCTCGACGTGGAGCCCCTCGACGCGGCCGGGGCCGAGGAACTCGTAGGAGTCGACGTGCGCCTCGACCCGCCCCCGGTCGGTCAGCGTCCCGTAGACGAACAGGTCCATTCCCGACGCCCTACCGTTCCTCGACCGGGACGAACTCCCGGTCGGTCGGGCCGACGTAGTGCGCCCGGGGCCGGATGAGGCGGTTGTCCTCCCACTGTTCGAGGACGTGCGCGATCCAGCCGCCGGCGCGGCTGATCGCGAAGATGGGGGTGTAGAGGTCGATGGGGATGCCCATCTGGTAGTACATCGACGCGGAGTAGAAGTCCACGTTGGGGGCCAGGTCCTTCTCCTCGGCCATGAACGCCTCGACGGCCCGGGAGTACTCGACCCACTTGGGGTCGCCCGTCTCCTCGGCCAGCCGCTCCGAGCGGTCCCCGAGGATGCGCGCCCGCGGGTCCTTCACCTCGTAGACCCGGTGGCCGAAGCCGGGGATCCGACGCCCCTCGGCCAGGGCGGCGCGCACCCACTTGACGGGGTCCTTGTCGCTCTCGTCGATCTCGATCAGCATCCGCATCACGTTCTGGTTGGCCCCGCCGTGGAGCGCCCCCGAGAGGGTGCCGACCGCGCTCGTGACCGCGCTGTGGAGGTCCGCGAGCGTCGAGGCGGTCACCATCGCGGCGAACGTCGAGGCGTTGAGCCCGTGGTCGGCGTGGAGCACCAGCGCCATGTCGAACGTCTCGGCGGCCACCGCGTCGGGCTCCGCGCCGGTCAGCATGTAGAGGAAGTTCGCGGCGTGGTCCAGGTCCTCGCGTGGCTCGACCGGCTCCTCGCCCCGCCGCAGGCGGTCGTACGCGGCGAGCGCCGTCGGGAGCTTCGCGGTGATCCGGCGCCCCTTCCGCACGTTCGCGGGCAGGTTCTCGGGCTCCTCGTCGGCGTCCTCGTCCCGGGCCGAGAGCAGCGACGCCGTCGTCCGGAGCACCGCCATCGGGTTCTCCCCGTCGTCGGCGAGCCGGCGGATGACCTCGACGAGGGACCCCGAGAGCCCCCGCTCGGCGGCCATCTCCTCGCGGAACGAGGAGAGCAGCGCGCGGGTCGGGAGCTCCCCGTGCCAGAGGAGGTAGAGCACCTCCTCGTAGCTCGCCCCGCGGGCCAGGTCGTCGATGTCGTACCCGCGGTAGCCGAGCCGCCCCTCCTCGCCGTCGATGTAGCTGAGGCTCGACTCGGCGACGAGGACGCCCTCGAGCCCGCGGTTCAGCTCGTCGGCCATGACCCCCGGTTTCCAGCCTGCCCGAAAAAGCGTTGTCGTTGGCACAGTCGGAATTGCGCGTGCCCGCGGGCGTTTGTCGGTCCTCGGAACGGGACGGGGGAACGGTCGCCGGGCGCGAGCCGCCGTCCGGGCGGTCCCGGGACGACCCGCCAACCCTTTTGCTCGCGGGACCGACCGCCGGGGTATGGAGTCCGGTGACGTCGGGTACGAGCCCGTGAGCGTGAAGGCGGTGCTCGCGGAGATGAAAGACACCGCCGAGCTCCTGATCGACCTCTCGTACTCGGCGGTGCTTTTGGGCAGCGAGGACGTCGCCGCGGAGGTGCTCGAACTCGAGGAGCGCATGGACGTCCTCCAGTTGCAGGCCCGGATGAGCCTCCTGCTCGCGGCGCGCAACCCGACCGACGCCGAACGGCTCGCCCCCGTGCTCGGCGTCGTGGGGGCGACCGAGAAGGTGAGCGACGCCGCCGGCGACATCGCGAAGGTGGTGCTCGACGAGGTCGGCACCTCCGAGGTGCTCCGCGGCGGCCTCCCCGAGGCCGTCGAGACGCTGGTCCGCGGGACGGTGGCCCCCGACGCGCCGTACGCCGGGCGGACGCTCGGGGCGATCAACCTCGAAACCGAGACCGGCGTGCGGGCCATCGCGATCCGGCGGGAGGGCGAGTGGATCACCAACCCCGACCGCGGGACCGCGCTTGCGGCCGGCGACGTCGTCCTCCTCCGGGGGGCCGAGGACCACATCGCGCCGGTCTACGAGCGGATGACCGGGGTGGCGTACGAGCCCCCCGCGGCCCCCGAGCCGACGGTCGACGACCTCGAACGCGCCGTCGACTCCATCGTGCTGATGAAGAACATGTCGGAACTCGCGGTCGACCTGGCGTACGGCGCCGTCCTCTTCGACAGCGAGGCGGTCGCCGAGGAGGTGTCCGGCCTGGAGGCCGAGGTGGACGCGCTGAAGGCGCGCCTGGAGGCGTGGACGCTCCGGGCCGCGGGGCGCGTCGAGGACCCCGTCTCGCTCCGGGGGCTGATCCAGGTGGCCGGCGCGACCGAGGTCATCAGCGACGCCGCCCTGGAGATCAGCGAGGGGGTGCTCCGGGGGCTTGACGCCCACCCGGTCGTGGCGGCGGCCGTCGAGGAGTCCGACGAGGTGATCGTCCGGATGACCGTGGCCGGGGACGCCCCACTCGCCGGGACCACCCTGGGGGACCTGGAGGTCCGGACCGCGACCGGGATGCGCGTCATCGCGATCCGGCGCCCGGAAAACGACTGGGTGGTCTCGCCCGGCCCGGACACCGCGGTCGATGCCGGCGACGTCGTCATCGCCAAGGGCACCCGCTCCGGCGCCGAACGGCTCGCGGAACTGACCGGCGACGCGGGGGCGTAGCCGCCCGGGCGGGTCGCGGCTCCCCGACCGTCGCGCCCGGCACCCGGCGCCGGCGCCGGCGTCGGACCGCCGGTGGCTGTCGGCCGTCGACCGCCGGCCGCCGGCCCCGCCCGTCGCGCCGCTCAGTCCGGCCCCCGTCGCGCCAGCCGGTAGGCCGACACCAGCGTCAGGCAGGCCGTCACGAGCAGGGTCGTCGCGACCGCGAGCACGGCCGCGAGCAGGAGGAACCACCCCTCGGGGCCGAGCACGGGGTACCGGCGGGTGCCCCGCGCCGGTCCGAGGAGTTCGAACACCCGGACGAGGTACGTCGTCGCCGCGAGCGCGACGCCGGCCGCGGCGCCGACCGCGGCGTTCCGAGGCACGTCCAGCGCCCGGATCAGTCCCGCCGCGGGCGGCCGATCGGGGGCCTCGTCGCTCACGGCCGCGCTTGGCGGCGCGGACACATAGCCCCGTCGGTGCCCCGGCCGCCGCCCGGACGGGCCGGGCGCCCGCGGACGGCCCGCGGCCGGCGGCGACGGCCGGAACCGAACGGCTGAAGGCGGGGCCGTCCGTTCGGCGGGACAATGACCACGGTCGGAACCGCCAGCGCCGGCCCGGGCGAGATCGCCACGGGACGGATCGAGGCGGGCGAGGCCCGCGACGGCTCCGCGGTCGGCCTCCCGGTGGCCGTCGTCGAGGGGGCGGAGCCGGGCGAGACGCTCTACCTGCAGGCGGCCAGCGACGGCGACGAACTGAACGGGGTCG
>JBDGPV010000101.1:0-7494 GCA_042219485.1 Haloferacaceae archaeon | reverse complement strand
GCCCTTCCGGGTCAACTTCGACCAGTCCGAGTTCGTCGACTCCCAGAAGCTCCGGGTCCAGGAGTCCCCCGAGGGGCTGCGCGGGGGCGAGACGCCACAGGCCATCGACGTCAACATCGAGGACGACGCCACCGGGACCGTCACCGCGGGCGATCACGTCACGGTGACCGGCGTCCTCCACATCGAGCAGATGGGCAGCGGCAACGAGAAGTCGCCCGTCTTCGACATCTACATGGACGGGGTCTCGATCGAGGTGGAGGACGAGCAGTTCGAGGAGATGGACATCTCCGAGGCCGACAAGGCCCGCATCGTCGAGCTCTCGGAGGACCCCGACATCTACGACCGGATGGTCGACTCCGTGGCCCCGACCATCTGGGGCTACGAGAGCGAGAAGCTCGCCATCGTCTTCCAGCTGTTCTCCGGGGTGACCAAGCACCTGCCCGACAGGTCACGGATCAGGGGCGACCTGCACATGCTCCTGATCGGGGACCCCGGCACCGGGAAGAGCCAGCTCCTCCAGTACGTCCAGAAGATCGCGCCGCGGTCGGTCTACACCTCGGGCAAGGGCTCCTCGGCGGCCGGGCTGACCGCGGCCGCCGTCCGCGACGACTTCAGCGACGGCCAGCAGTGGACCCTGGAGGCCGGCGCGCTCGTGCTCGCGGACAAGGGCATCGCCGCCGTCGACGAGCTGGACAAGATGGCGGCCGACGACCGGTCGGCCATGCACGAGGCGCTCGAACAGCAGCACATCTCCATCTCCAAGGCCGGCATCAACGCCACCCTCCAGTCGCGGTGCTCGCTGCTCGGCGCGGCCAACCCGAAGTACGGCCGGTTCGACCAGTACGAGTCGATCGGCGAGCAGATCGACCTCGAACCGGCGCTGATCTCCCGGTTCGACCTCATCTTCACCGTCACCGACACCCCGGACCCCGAGCGCGACGCCGACCTCGCCGATCACATCCTCCAGACCAACTACGCCGGGGAGCTCTCGACCCAGCACGCGGAGCTCGCGAACGCGAACTACACGCCCGAGGAGGTCGACGAGGCGAACCGGGACGTCCAGCCCGCGATCGAGCCGGACCTGATGCGCAAGTACATCGCCTACGCCAAGCGCACCTGCTTCCCGACGATGAGCGAGGAGGCCCGGGCCGCGATCCGGGAGTTCTACGTCGACATGCGGGCCCGGGGGGCCAGCGACGACGCGCCGGTGCCGGTCACCGCCCGGAAGCTGGAGGCGCTGGTCCGGCTGGCCGAGGCCTCCGCCCGGGTCCGGCTGGCCGACGAGGTGACCGAGGCCGACGCCGAGCGGGTGATCGACCTGGTCCAGTCGAGCCTGGAGGACATCAGCATCGACCCCGAAACCGGCGAGTTCGACGCCGACATCGTCGAGACGGGCACCTCCAAGACCCAGCGCGACCGGATCAAGAACCTCAAGGAACTCATCGAGGAGATCGAGGCCGAGTACGAGGAGGGCGCCCCCATCGAGGAGGTGCTCGACCGGGCCGACGACGTCGGGATGGACCGGACGAAAGCCGAGGACGAGATCGAGAGCCTGAAGAAGAAAGGCGAGGTGTACGAGCCGAGCCTGGACCACCTCCGGACGACCTGATGGACCGCATCTCCGCGCTCAGAAACGTCGAGGAGGCGCTGCGAGCGTTCGAGTCCGGCGAGGCCGACCTCGCGGCGACCGAGGAGCGCGTGGTGACCGTGCTCAGGACCTACGCCACCGAGTTCGAGGGGGGCGAGCAGGCGGAGCTGTCGGCCTACCGGGCCCGGGGCGGCCCCGCCGGCGGGACGGTCGTCGTCGCGGCGACGCCCGCCGAGGCCCGCGAGCGGATCCGGGACCTGTTCGACGCGGAGGCCGACGCCATCGACGTCGAGGTCGAACCCCTGTAGGCCGCAGGTTTTACTCGGGCGGCCCCGCCATCGGGTGGCGTGCTGCTCGTCGTCACGTACTCCCGGGAGGCACGGACGACGCTCCGCAACGCCTGTCGGAGCCACGAGGCGACCGTCGTGCGGCGGTTCGGGCGCGCGGCGCTGCTGGAAGCCACCGAGCACGGCGCCTTCCTCGCCTGTCGGCTCCGCGCGAAACACGGCGGCGACGTGCAGGTGCGGCGGACCCGACCGTTCAACGAGTACGCCGACGTCCCCGACCGGGTTCGGGAGGCGGCGACGGCCTACGAGGCCCGCGAGCACGCGAGCACGCCGTACGCCAAGTTCGCCGCCGGGACCGACCATCCCGATCCCGACGCGATGCGGGGGCGGGCGCTCGACGGCCGGGAGCGATGAGGATCGAGATCGAGGGGCGATCGGTCCCGCTCGCGGACGGGGCGGCCGACCTGGACGGCGCGGCGCCCCCGGCGGCGGTCGCCCGGGCGATCAGGGGCGGGGCCGTCGAGGGGATCGCCGCCGACTGCCCGGCGCCCGGGCCGCTCCACGAGCACGTCGGGTACGTCCACGAGGGGATGCGGACGGACGTGCGCGGGGCGCTGGCGGCGGCGGCCCGATCGCTCGGCGAGGAGGCGCCCCAGCGCGACGACATCGAGGCGGCGCGGTCGGAGCTCGCGGCCCTCCAGGTGCCCGACACGGACCAGGAAGGGGTCCGCCGGGAGGTGGCGGAGGCCGGGACGGCGACCGAGCGGCTCCGCGAGCGGATCGCCGCGCTCCGCGGGCGGGCGGAGGCGTTCGCGGAGGCCGGCGAGGAGGCGGCCGCCGCGGCGGCGCGCGACGCCCTGCGGGACGCGGTCGGTGACCTCGCCGAGGCCGAGACCGAGCGGATCGCCGCCGAGCAGCGCCGCGACCGGCTCGAACGGGAGGCCCGGTCGGTCCGGGACCGGCGCGAGCGGCGGCTCGAACTCCAGGACCGGGTGGCGAACCTCGAACGGGCGGCGCGGCGCCACCTCGCCGGGACGGTGTACGACCGCTTCCGGACGGCCGTCGCCGCGCTCCCGGGCGAGGCGACGGCCGGCGACGGTCCCGGGGCGTACGAGGGCGATCCCGTGACCGCGGCGCTCGCGGCCGCGCGGATCGGCCGCGTCGAGGCGCCGGTCGTGCTGGCGACCGATCGGCTCGGCGACGCGCGGACGGCGGCCGACCGCCTCGACGCGCCCGTCGTCCGCCCCTGATCGGGCCCGCGGCCGGGAGCGGGCGCGGGCGGCGTCCGAACCCCGATAAGGGAGGACGCGACCACCGGCGGCGTGCTCGACGCCGAGTGGAACCTGACGGAAGTCGCGGAGGTCGCCCTGGTCGAGGTGTCGGTCCACAACCCGACGGCGGTCGACCGGCGGGTCAGGGTGGAAAACCGGCTCGACGGCCCGACGCTCCCACCGCGGCGGGGCGGCGTCCCGGAGCGGGGATGGGACGCCGACGGCTACGCGGGCGTGGTCCCGGCCGGCGGGACGATGCGGCTCGGGTTCGCCTCGCCCGCGCCGCCCGCGGAACCGCCGGTCGCCGTCGAGGACGGGGGGCGGGCCGAGAACGACACGGCCGGGGACGGAGCCGAGGACAGGGAGGGGAACGGGAACGGCGATCCGGGGAGTCACGGGGACGGCGCCGCCCCGGACCGGGCGGCGAGTGCGGCGGCGGCGGTGCGCCTCCTCGACGACGCCGCGCCGCCGGCGGACGCGCTTCCCGTCCCGGACGCGGACGCTGACGCCGACGCGGAGGGGGAAGCGACGGCAGCCGCCACGACGGCGGACGGGGCACGGCGGGCGAGAGCCGGCGGGCCGTCCGCGACGGACGCCGACGTGGCCGCGAGCGTCGGGAGCGTCGGGACGACGAACGGATCGGCGACCGCGGAGGGCGCCGGCCGGGAGGGGCCGGGAGGGACGGACGGGGGGACGGCGCCGGACGGGGCGACGCGGGCCGGCGACGGCGGCGACAGCGGAGGCGGCGGGGACGACGCGGGTGCTCCCGGCCCGGCGGCCGGGTCGACCGGGGACGGCGGTGACGCCCCCGGCCCGGCGGCCGACGTCGAGGTTCCGCCGCCGGTCGCGGCGTGGCTGGCCGGCGTCGAGCGGCGGATCGACCACGGGGAACGGCTGACGGACGCGTCGGTCGTCGAGGCCGCGGCCGTGCTCGACGAACGGGGCGGGGTCGACGCCGTGGCGGACCTGCCCGACCGGCTGGCGGCCGACGAGGCGGCGCTGCGCGCGCTGGCCGAGCGGGCGGCGGCGCTTGCCGAGCGGGCGGGCGGGACGGACGTGCCGCTCGCGGCCCTCAGGAGGCTCGCGTGATCGTCGCGGTGGCCGGCGGCAAGGGGGGCGTCGGCAAGTCGACGGTCGCGTACAACCTCGGGGCGTCGCTCGACGCGGCCGTCGTCGACGCCGACCTCGCGATGGCGGACCTCCCGGCCGGCCGGGGACCGGACCTCCACGACGTGCTGGCGGGCCGGGCCGAGGCCCGCGAGGCCATCCGCGGGGGGCCGGTCCGGCTGCTGCCCTGCGGCCGGTCCCTCGCCGGGGCGCGGGCGGCAGAGGTGAGCCGGCTGGGGGACGCACTCGACGGCGTCGCGGCCGAGTGCGGCGACGTCGTCGTGGACTGCCCGTCCGGCCTCCGGGCCGACGCCGGCGCGCCGCTGGCCGTCGCCGACGCGGCGCTCGTGGTCACCTCGCCCCGGCGGTTCGCCCTGGCCGACGCCGTTCGGACGCGCGAACTGGCCCGCGAACTCGGGACGGGGCTCGGGGGCGTCGTCCTGAACCGGATCGTCGACGACGCGCCCGTCGGGGCCGTCGAGCGGGCGCTGGGCGCGCCGGCGGTCGTCGTACCCGCGGACCCGCGGCTGGGGCGGTCGGTTCGGGAGAACGAGCCGGTCGTCGCGGCGGCGCCGGACAGCGATCCCGCGGCGGCGATCGACGCGGTCGCGGAGCGGGTCCGTCGCTGTCGGTGATCGGGCTCAGTCCGCCAGGTCCGCGTAGGTGTTGCGGACGGTCACCGGCGTGACGTCGGCCGCCTCGGCGGCGGCGGCCTGGGTGAGCTCCTCGCCGAGGTCCCGCGCGGCGGTGTAGAGGCAGGCCGCGGCGACGCCGCTCGGGTCGCGGCCGGTGGCGACGCCGGACTCGACGGCCGTCGACGCGAGGTCGCGGGCGCGGCGCTCGACCGCCTCGTCCACGTCGAGCGCCGAGGCGAACCGCGGGACGTACTCCCCGGGATCGACCGGCCCGGTGGGCAGCCCCAGGTCGCGGTTGAGGGCGTCGTAGGCCGCCCGGAGTTCGGCGAGCGACGCCTTCGCCACGTCCGCGACCTCCTCGCGGGTGCGGGCGATCGAGTGGATCCGGCAGGCCGCGTAGACGCCCGCCGCGGCGAACCCCTCGAGCGACCGGCCCCGCAGGAGGTCCGCCTCCTGGGCCGACCGGAACAGCGAACAGGCCCCGTCGCGGACCCGGTCGGGGAGCGAGAGCCGGCCGGTCAGCCGCCTGATCTCGGTGAACCCGTACACCTGGTTGCGGTCGCGCTTGGTCGAGATCCGGGCGCGGTTGTGCTGGCGGCGCAGCCGCGCCCACTGCCGCCGCTTGCGGCCCTTGGTCCGGGTCGTCCGGCCGATCTCCGTCGAGAGCCCCCGGTCGTGGCGCGACCGCGTCAGCGGCGCCCCCGTCCGCTTGGGGTTGCGCTCGTCGTCGTCGAACGACCGCCACTCCGGTCCCCGGTCGAGGCGGTCGGTGGTGACGACCAGCCCGCACTCCCCGCAGACCGATTCGGTCTCCCGCCGCCGGACGCGCCCGTCGCACTCGGGACAGCGCTGGGTTGTCACGCTCATCACAGGCGGAACTCGTCCCGGGATCGTAATTAAAAAGCCGTCCGTGGGGACGCAAGACTGGAGCCGATCGGGGGGAGAGCGTACCGGTCACCGGTACGCTGTCGGCGGGGAAGGGTGACCGCCCGGCAGAACGGGAGAACGCTCAGAACTCCGCCCGGCGCACCCACTCGATCGTCGTCAGGATGAACCACGTCATCCAGACGCAGAAGGTGACCAGCCACGCGGCGTACTGGGCCTCGGGGCGCGAGATGGCGGCCGCGACGGCGAACGCGACCGCGACGACGGCGAGGGCACCGGCGTGGCGTCGCCAGTCGGCGAGCGCTGCCCGGAGGGCGGCACTGGCGGTCGTCTCGGACACGGACCGCCCTACTGTGCCGACGATTGTAAACGGCCGGGATCGACCGGCGGGACAAGGTTTAACAGCCGTCCCGCCGCCCCCCCGACATGGACCTCGGCGAGATCGCCGCCGGCATCGAGGTGACCGCCGAGCAGCGCGACCGCGGCGTCGCGACGGTCGACGGGCGGGACGGGGACCTCGCCGACCGGCTCGCGGCGGCGGCCGACGCGCTGCCCTGCACCCCGGAGGCGGCCGCGACGGTGCTCCGATCCCACACCGCCGGAACGAGCGTCGGGGAGAGCGCCCGGGAGGCCGGCGTCGCGCCGATGACGGCCGCGAAGGCGCTGCACCGCTGTGGCGTCGAGGGCATCGATCCCCTCGCCCCGACGGCCCGGGCGGTGGTGCGCGACTGGCTCGCCGGGGCCGTCCCGCGGACCGAGGCGGTCGAGCTGGCCGGCTGTAGCGAGGCCGAGTTCGCCCTCGCCGCGTACGTCGAGACCCACGATCCGGTCCCGGAACTCGTCGCGGCGGCCGAGCGCGTCGGGGAGCGGGCCGCCGGGGTCGACCCGAGCCGGGACCCGCTCGCGGAGACGATGAGCGACCCGACCGACCTCCGCTAGAGGAGGTCGCCGGCGCCGAACCGACCGTCCGCCTCCGGCCGGTCGACGTCCGCGTCGAGCAGCGCCGCCGCGGCGCGAGCGATCCCGTCGCCGAACTCGTCGCCGTCGGGCGCCGTCGGGGCCGCCGTCACCCCCGTCTCCGCCGGCGGGACGCTCGCGTCCGCGGTCCGGTCGGTCCCCCGGGTCGCCACGTCGGCGTCGGCGTCCGCGCCGAGGTCGCGGAGGCGGGCGCGCATCCGCTCGCGGCCGTCGGTCCCGCGATCGGTCGCCGGCGCCACCAGCCCCGTCCGGTCGCAGGCGTTGACGGCCGCGATCGCCTGGTTGGCCGCGACGGGAGGCACGTCGACCAGCACCGCGTCGAACGCCCCGGCGGCCTCGGCCACGCGGTCCTCGAACCGACGGGCGGCCTCGGCCGATTTCGCCCGGGCGAGGCGCTCGAACGGCGCCGCCGCCGGGCAGCAGGCCACCCGGCCCCCGACGTCGGCATCGAGGTCCGTCAGCCCCTCGGCCAGCGGGGCGTCGGCGCGGTCGGTCACGAGCGCCGTCAGGTCCGGGTCGAGTCGCCCGTCGAGGTAGTCGCCCAGCCCCTGCGTGGCGAAGGCCGCGTCGAGCACCGCCACCGCGGCGCCGCCGTCGGCCAGCAGCGCCCCGATTTCGACCGCGAGCCGCGTCGTGCCCGCGCCGCCGACCGCGCCGACGAGCGCCGCCGTCTCCGCGTCCGCCCCGTCGTCCGTGTCCGTCATGGAGGCCGTTGGCGCCTCCCCGCCCAAAACCGCTCGGGT
>JBDGPV010000111.1:0-7671 GCA_042219485.1 Haloferacaceae archaeon | reverse complement strand
CGAAAAGAGGGCGAAGGCCTCGCCGAGCAGGCCGTCCGAGGCGATGATCGCCGGCCCGTAGCCGTACGCGGCCCAGGCGCTTGGCGTCCCGCGGCGGACGGCCGAGCGGTCGATGATGTCGTCGATCACCAGCGAGGCGTTGTGGACCAGTTCGATTCCGACGGCGAAGTCGACGGCCTCGGTCGGGTCGCCCCCGACGGCCTCGCAGGCCAGGACGGTGACGGCCGGCCGGACCCGCTTGCCCCCCGCCAGCGCGACGTGTTCGAGTTCGTCGGCCAGCTCCGGCGGCTCGACGGCCCGGACGACCTCCTGGAGGCGGTCCTCGACGAGCCGAACCCGCCGCTCCAGGTACTCCATCACCGGACCGAGGGGCCGGGTTGGCAAGTACGTGGTGGTTGCCGACGACCGGGGCCGGGCGCCGGGAACGCGCCCCGGGCGGTCGGCCGGTTCGGGGGGCGAGGTCGGAGCCGCCGGGGGCTCAGCCGGAACCGTCGAGGAGGCGCCCGTGCGCGTCGATCTCGCCGTTCCGGATCCGGGTGCTGCTGATGCGGACGCCGTCGGCGGCGACGACGAACGGGGCGGTGTGGATCTCCAGGGGCGCGTGCCCGTCGTCGACGCGGCGCTCGTTGATGTCGTGGGCGCGGTGCTGGGCCTCCCCCTCGGGCGAGACCACCAGGGCGTCGAGGTCCTCCCGGGCGGCGGCGGGCCCGTACGCGTCCTCCAGTTCGACGATGCCGTACGAGGCGTCGTAGGCCCGGGCGATCCGGTCGAGGTCGGCGTCCAGCGCCGCGCGCCGCTCCTCGAACGGGCCGAGCAGGTCGGCGTGGGCGGGGTCGCTCCGCGTGCGACTGGCGAGCGCGGTCGAGGTGAGGGCCACGAGCACGTGCCCGTCGCCGGGGCCGTCGTGGCTTGCGGTCTGGAAGGCCGTGTGCAGGAGCGCGCGGTGGCCGTCGTGGATCGGCGTGAACGTCCCGCCGACGACGGCGACGCGTTCGCTACGTCCCATGGACCGGCCTCGGCCGCCGCCCACCTATAACGCACGGGACGACGGCGGACGGCCCGGAGACGGGCGGACGACGGCGGACGGCCCGGAGACGGGCGGACGACGGCGGACGGCCCGGAGACGGGCGGACGGCGGTGGATGTGCCAGGGACGGGTGGAGCGACGAAGACGGGCCGACGGTCGACGGGACGGGGGCGGAAACGGCGAGCGACGGACGGCCGACGACCGCGGGGAACCGGCGGCTGGCGACGACGACCGGCCGGACGGCTACGAGAACTCCTCGATCAGCGCCGGCACCACGTCGAACAGGTCGTCGACGATCCCGTAGTCGGCGATGTCGAAGATGGGCGCGTTCGGGTCCGTGTTGATCGCGACGATGGTGTCGCTGCCCTTCATGCCGGCGACGTGCTGGACGGCACCGGAGATGCCGATGGCGATGTAGACGTCCGGCGTGACGACCTTGCCGGACTGGCCGACCTGCCGGCCCTTGGGCAGCCAGCCGTTGTCCACGATGGGACGGGAGGCCGAGAGGGTGGCGTCGAGCGCGTCCGCGAGGTCCCGGACCAGGTCGAGGTTCTCCTCCTCGCCGATGCCGCGGCCGACCGAGACGAGCACGTCGGCCTCGGTGATGTCGACGTCGCCGCCGCCGACCTCCTCGAAACCGGTTACCCGGGAGCCGGCCGACGACTCGTCGAAACCGAGCGCGAACGGCTCGACCGACGGATCACCGGTCGCCTCCGTCGGCGTCCACTCGCCGGGCCGGATCGTGACGGCAACGGGGGTGGCGTCGACGGCGACGGTCGTCTCGACCTTCGAGCCGTAGGTCTCGCGGACGGCCTCGATCCCGTCCCCGTCGGCGGCGACGGCGACCGCGTCCGGGACCAGCGGGAGGTCGAGCGACGTCGCGACCGCCGGGGCGTAGTCCATCCCGTTGACGCTGTGTGGGGCCAGGAGGACGGCCGGCTCGACGGCCTCGAACAGCGCCTCGGTCGCGGCCGCGTAGACGTCGTGGTTGAACTCCTCGCCCTCGTCGACGACGTGGATCCGGTCGACGCCCTCGCGGGCGAGCCGGTCGGCGAACGCGTCGGCGTCGCCCCCGACGACCGCCAGGTGGAGCTCCCCGCCCGTCCCGTCGGCCAGCCGCCGGCCGGCGGTGATCAGCTCGAAGCTCACGTCCCGGAGCGACCCGCGGCGGTGTTCGGCGACCGCCAGCACGTCGCCGGCGGCGGTCCCGTCGGTCATTCGGCGCCCACCCCCGCCTCGCGGAGGACCGCGGCCAGTTGCGCCGCGGTCTCGTCGGGCGAGCCCTCGAAGACCGTGGCCTCGGACTCGCTTTCGGGCTCGGCGGCGGCCGTCGGCCGGACGGCGCTCTCGGCCGCCGTCCCGTCGAGGCCGAGGTCCGCGAGGCCGCGGACGGCGAGTTCCTTGCTCTGGGCCGCCCGGATGCCCCGCAGGCTCGCGTACCGCGGCTCGTTGATGCCGGTCTGGATGGTGAGAACCGCGGGGAGGTCGACCTCCGTCAGCTCCTCGACCCCGCCCTCGAGTTCGCGCCGGACGCGGGCGACGCCGGCCGCGTCGTCCAGGTCGAGCGCGTTGACCACGGCGGCCCACTCGTAGCCGACCGCGGCCGCGAGCGCGACGCCTGTCGAGCCGTGGGCGTCGTCGGCGGCCTGGACGCCGGTCAGCACCAGGTCGGGGTCCTCGCGCTCGACGACCGGGGCCAGGAGCCGTGCCGTCGCCCCCACGTCGAGGTAGCCCGCGTCGGCCACGGTGTCGTCCCAGACCCGGACGGCGCGGTCGGCGCCTTTCGCCAGCGCCATCCGGATCGTCTCCTCGGTCCGCTCCGGGCCGATCGTGACCGCCACCACCTCGTCGTCCGTCGCGTCGCGCCCCTCGGCCAGCCGGACCGCCTCCTCGATCGCGTACTCGTCCCACTCGTTGAGGTCGTACTCGCGGTAGCGCTCGGCCACGTCGAGGCCGTCGATCTCGAAGTCGTCCGCGATCTCGACGACCTCCTTGACCGCGACGAGGACCTTCATCGACCGGCGGTAGCCGGAGCCGGCGCTAAACGCTTTCGAAGGCCGGGCGCGGCGGGGGGTCCGCGCGGCCGGCGGTCAGTCCCGGTCGTCCTCGTCGGGCAGCGAGATGAGGTTCTCGCGGCCGAGGCGGAGCTTGTCGATCCGCCCCTCGTCGGCCATCGAGGAGAGCAACTGGGAGACCTTGGCGTCGGACCAGCCGGTCTCGCGGACGATGGCCGCCTGCTTCATGCGGCCGTCGTTGGCGCGGAGCAGCCGTTCGACCCGCTCCTCGTCGGAGAGCAGTTCGGGATCGGGGGCCTGTTCCGTGCCCGTCGGCCCGTCGGCCGCGCCGGCGTCCGCGTCGGCGCCGGTCCCGTCCCCGCCGGCCGCGTCCCCGGACGCCGGGGCGTCGGGCCTCCCGGCGTCGTCGCGCGCCGGTCGGTCCCCCGGCCGCGGCCGCCGGCGGCGCATGAAGATCGCCCCGGCGACGAGGACGCCGGCGATGACGAGGCCGGCGAGCACGCCCCACGGCGCGTCCCCCGTCGGGCCGGTCGGGCCGGTCCGGCGGTAGGTGATCGCGAGGGTGCCGTCGATCCGCACGGGCCCGGAGATGACGACCGAGTTGTTCCGGAGTTCGAACGAGGGCGCGTCGGAATCCACGAGGCTGTACCCCTCGGGCGTTCGGATCACGAGGGTCTGGCCGCGTTCGAGGCTGTCGATCCAGGTCCGGTTGGCGGGGAGGCGGACGGCGTCGCCCAGGCGGATCGTCCGGTTGCCGGTCCGTTCGAGCATCCCGGTCCAGAGGAACGAGAGGGAGAGCGACCCGGTCGACCCGCCGACCCGGGCCTGCCGGGAGACGTCACGGACGGCCATCGGGCGCCCGGTCGCCGCCGAGGCCGCGTCGACGATCCGGCGGAAGAGGGCGGCCCTCGGCCCGACGGTCGTGTCGTTGTTCCGGTAGTCCTCGGCGACCCGGCGGAACGCGGCGGTCTCGTTTCGCGATTCGAGGGCGTACGTCATCGTGATCCGCCACCGGGCGCTCCGGTTCGGACGCACGTCGATCTCGATCGTCGTGTTGGCCGGGGACGAGAGCCGCGGGCGGGCGGGGGCGGCGTCCGGCGGGGGAACCGCGGGGGCCGGCGAGGGGGCGGCGGCGTGACCGTCGGCCGCGGCCGCGGTCGGGGCCGCGGTCGCGGCGGCGGCTGGCGATGCGAGGACCGTAGAGAGGGCGAGGAGGGCGAGGAGGGGCACGGCGAGCCGCATCGTTGGGGCCTCACGGGGGGGCGGCAAAACGCTTTCCATCGGTCGGAAACGCCCGCGGATCGCCGGCCGAATCGGCCCGCGGGGGCGGGTCCCGTCCCATTTTTGTGTCGGGGTGGTGTACCCGACCCACGGATGAGAGCCCTCCACTCCCTCCTGGCCGTCCTGTTGGTCCTCGCGGCGGCCGGCGCGGGGGTCCCGGCGGGCGGCGCGGGATCGCCGGCGCCGGCCGCCGCCGACGCCCCGTCGCCGACGGGCGATCGGCCGGACGTCGGGGCGGCCGGCGCGCAGGTCGATCGCCCGGCAACGCCGCCCGAGGCCGTCAACGCGCTCGGGCTCCGGTCGGGCGTCGCGAACCGGTCGGGGTTCGCGGCCGCGTACGTCGACGTCGGCCCCGCGCTCGGCCTCGAAGCGGCGACCACGAGCCGCCGGCTCGAGACCGTCCGCGCCCTCGAACGCGTCAGGGCGGCGGAGAGCGACGCCGAGCGGGCGGCGCGCATCCGCGCCGAACTCCGGCGGATCGAGGAGCGGACGGACGCGCTCGGCCGGACCCAGGGCCGCCTCGTCGCCGAGTACGCCGAGGAGGGCCGGACGGCCGGCGCGCTGCTCGTCGGCCTCGTCGAGGTCGACCGGGAGGCGCGGGCGCTGGACGAGCGGCGACAGCGGCTGTGGGCGGTCGCGAACCGGACGGACGCGCCCGTCGCCGACGGCCGGTTCGCGGCGGTCGGCCGGGAACTCGACGCCTACACCGGCCCGGTGCGGGCGCGGGCCGCCGCCGCGCTCACCGGAGCGGCCGACCCGGGCCGGTTCTACGTCGCCGGCGCGCCGCGGAGCCTCGTGCTCGCCACGGTGAGCGGGAACACCTATCTCCGTGAGGCCTACCGGGGCGACCTCCGCCGGATCGGCACCGACGCGGTGAACGCGAGCGCCGCCGACGCGGTCGCCGCCGGGTACCCGGAGGTGTGGCGGGCCCGCGAGCGGGCGACGGTCGACGGCGGCCGGATCGCGCGGGTCCGGGTGGGGTACCCCGGCGGGAGCCTCGAGGCGCTGGTCGGGAGCGGGAACGAGCGCGTGTTCGCCGACGAGCACCGGCGGGTGCTGCGGACCGCCGGGACGAACACGACCGCGGTCAACACGCGCGACGGGCTTCGGATGACCGTCAACCGGTCGTACCCGGGCGGGGCGATGCGGCTACAGTTGCGCGACGCCGACGGGAACCGCGTCAACGCGAGCGTAACCATCGGCCCCGCCGGCGGCCAGAGCGTCGCCGTCGGCCACACCGGCGACGACGGCGAACTGTGGCTGGTCACGCCGGGCGAGCGGTTCACGGTGGTGGCGATCCGCGATCAGTCGGTCGTCTTCCTGACGATGTCGCCGCTCTCGACCCCCGAGCCGGGACCGAGCGGCGGGTCCGGCGGCGACCGCTGACCGCCCCGTCCGAGCGCTCTTGTGCGGTGGGGCGGCCACGGCCCCCATGATCGACGACCGGACCGGGCGCCGGCGTCCGGGGAGGGGCGCGAGCGGGGAGCGGCGCCGGAGCCGGGACCGGGGCCGGAACGGGGACCGCGACCGGGGCCGTGTCGAGGTCCCCGTCGCGGCGGCACTCGTCGCGGTCGTCGGGACCGCGGTCTGCGCGGCGGCGCTCGGGGTCCTCCCGGCCGACCGCCCGACTGCGGCGCTGGCGCTCCGGGCCGACGCCGGCGCGGACCGCCTCGTGCTGACCCACCGGGGCGGCGACCCGCTGGATCCCGACCGGATCGCCGTCCGGGTTCGGATCGACGGGCGGCCGCTCGCCCACCAGCCCCCGGTGCCCTTCTTCGCGGCCGAGGGGTTCCGGTCGGGCCCCACGGGCCCGTTCAACAGCCGCGCGACGGGCCCGTGGACCCCGGGCGAGCGGGCGGGCCTCCGGCTGGCCGGGACCAACCGGCCGGCGCTCCGGCCCGGCCGGCGGGTGACCGTCGTCGTCCGGGCCGGGGGCGTCAGGGTAGCGCGGGCGACCGCGCTGGCGCGGTGAGCGCGGGACGCCCGACCGTCCGACCGTCCGGTCGCCGGTCGTCCGGTCGCCCGTTCCCGGGCGCGGACCGGAACGGACCCGGACGGCCCGGGGCCCGGATCAGGCCTCGGCCCGCTCGGCCTCCCCGGACCGCTCGACCGGCACGTCCGCGACCGTGGTGATGGCGATGTCGGGGTTGTAGCTCGGACCCATCGTGACGTGGCGGAACGACTCGAAGCCCGCCTCGCGGAACATCCGGTCGGCCTCCGCCTCGTCGTAGAACAGCATGATCGCGTCGGCCAGCCGCTGCATCACGGTCGTCTTCGGGTAGTTGGGGCCGACGACGAGCACCTGGCCGCCGGGCCGGGCGACGCGGCGGAACTCCGCCAGGGCGTCGACGGGATTGGGCCAGTACTCGATGGAGCCGGACGACCAGACGACGTCGAAGGCGTCGGTCGCGAACGGGAGCCGCTCGGCGTCGCCGCGGCAGAACCGCACGGGGCCGCGCTTGCCGAACTTCTCGAACGCCCGCTCCATCTGGTGGATGCTCTGGTCGAGGCCGTGGACCTCCTCGACCCGGTCGAGGAGCCCGGCGGTGGCGAACCCGGTGCCACAGCCGACGTCGAGGACGCGGTCGTCCGGGTCGAGGTCGAGCAAGCCGATGGCCTCGGCGCGCATCTCCTCGTTCCAGACGAACGGGTTGATGCGGTCGTAGACCGTCGAGAGGTACTTGTAGAACACGCGGGCCCGCCCCTTGTCCTCGAGGAGTCCCATTGGAGTCCCGTTGGGGTGCCGGGGGCATAATCCACACGATGGCGCCCGCGGGGCGACGGCCGGCGCCGACGGTGGCCGGGACGCCGAGGGACCCGCGTCCGCCGGGCAGCAGGGCAACGCGGGACGGCCGGCGTCGGCGGCGGGACGCCGGCGGAGCCACGGCGGACGGCGGGAGGCGGCGGACGAGGACGGGGACGAGCGGCGGGCAGCGGGCGGCGGCCCGCGGACGGCGGGCGCGACGGTCGGTTTCGCAAACACCTTATACGGCGGTTACACACGTCGGAACGATCAACGAGTATGCCGAGACCCGAAGTCCTCGAACGGATCAAGACGACCGAGCGGGAGGCCGAGGAGATCGTCGAGGAGGCCGAGGCCGACCGCGAGGAGCGGATCGAAGCGGCCCGCGCGGAGGCCGAGGAGATCCGCGCCGAGGCCGAGGCCGAGGCGAGCGAACTCGAGGAGGAGCGCCTCGCCGAGGCCAGGGAGGAGATCGAGGCCGAGCGCGAACGGCTGCTCGAGGAGGGTCGCGCCGACCGGGAGGAACTCGTCGCGGCGGCCAGGGAGCGCACGGACGAGGCGGTCGAGTACGCGGTCGAGCGGTTCGAGGAGGCGATAGATGCTCAG
>JBDGPV010000027.1:0-7755 GCA_042219485.1 Haloferacaceae archaeon | reverse complement strand
GAGGAAGTAGTCGATGCGCTCGCGGGCGGTCATCTTGCCGCGGTCGTGCTGGGCCTGGATGCGCTCCTCCCCGCCGCCCTTCAGCGCCCGCTCGCGCTTCTCGCGGAGCTCCTCGATCCGGTCCTCCATCGTCACGCGGGACCACCGGTCATGTCCCCACCGTGACGAGGGACGCCAAAATGGTTTCCGGGACGGCGATCGCACGGACGGCGGGAAGACGGCCCCGGTCGCGGATCGGCCGGACCGCCGGCCTACGCCTCGCCGTAGACGGGCACGGCCGCGCCGCTGGTCACCGCCGTCGCGTCCGAGCAGAGCGCGCAGATCGTCGCCGCGATGTCCGCGGGATCGACCCACGACCCGTGGTCGGCGTCCGGCATCGCCTCGCGGTTCGCCGGCGTGTCGATGACGCTCGGCATCACGGCGTTTGCCCGCACGGTGCCCCGGTTCTCCTCGGCGACCGTCTCGGTCAGCAGGCGGACGCCCGCCTTCGCCGCGCGGTAGGGACCGTCGCCCTCGCCGCCCGAGAGCGACGACCGGGCCGAGACGGTCACCACGCTCCCCTCGGTCGCCCGGAGGTGGGGCAGCGCGTGCTTCGTGGCGAGGAACGTCGTCCGCAGGTTCACGTCGAGCAGCAGGTCGAACGTCCCCACGTCGGTCTCGTCGAGCGGCGTCCCGCCGCGCCAGGTGCCCGCGACGTTGATCAGGTGGTCGATCCGGCCGTGGTCGGCGGCCACCACGTCGATCAGCCCCTCGACGTCGGGTTCGTCGGTCAGGTCGGCCTCGTAGAAGGTCGCCCCCCCTGGCAGGCCGTCGGGGTCGACGACGTCCACGGCGGCGACCGTCGCGCCCGCGTCGCAGAACGCCTCGACGACCGCCCCGCCGAGCGATCCGCTGGCGCCGGTCACGACCGCGACCCGGTCCGAGAAGTCGAAGGAGACGTCGGTGTCCATGGCCCCGCCTCGGCCCCGGACGGCTTCAACCCATCGGGGCCCCGACCCCGCCGCCCTCCGCGGCGTCGACCGCACAGCCCGTGACCTCGAACCGCGCGCCGCCCCGCGACCCCTCCGTGACGTCCACCGTCCACCCGTGGACCTCCGCGACGCGAGCGACGATGGCGAGTCCCAGCCCCGTCCCGCCGCCGGTCGTGTAGCTCCGCTCGAAGATCCGCTCGCGCTCCGCCTCCGGCACGCCCGGTCCGTCGTCCGCGACGTAGAAGCCGTCATCGAGGGGGCCGACGGTGACGGTCACGTCCGCGCCGCCGTGCTCGACCGCGTTCCGGAAGAGGTTCTCCAGCAGTTCCCTCAGCCGTCCCGCGTCCGCGTCGAGGGGAACCGGACCGTCGGGGAGGTCGACGGTCGCGTCCCCGAGCTCGACCGACGACCGGGCCGAGCGGGCGACGGCGGTCAGGTCGACCGTCTCCACGTCGAGGCTCGACGCCCCCTCCCGGGCCAGGGCCAGCACGTCCTCGATCAGCCGATCGATCCGGCCGAGCGCGTCGACGGCCGACCCGAGGTGCTCGACGTCGCCGGTCTCGGCGGCGCGGTCGACGTACCCCTCGGCGACGGCGAGCGGGTTGCGGATGTCGTGTGCGAGGACGCTCCCCATCCGCTCCAGGCGATCGCCGCGCCGCTGTAGTTCGATCGACAGCCGCCGGGCGTCGAGGAGCGACGCGACGCGGCTCAGGAGTTCCGCACGCGACACCGGGCGCGTGGCGACGTCGTCGACCCGGGTCCAGAGCTCCGGCGGCGGCGTGGTGTCCGGGCGGAGCAGGCAGAGCACGGGCAGGAAGGCGTCAGAGCCGTCGACGCGGAGACGGCGACGGACCACCCCCAGGGCGTCGGCGTGTGGATCCTGCGCTGGGTGGTGCTCCACTCGGGGGGCGAGATCACCGTCGACGACGGGGCGGGGAGCGCGACGGTGAGGCTCCGCCTCCGTCGGGCGGAGTGACGGGGACGCGGCGCGGGGGGACCCGCGTCACGGCGGCGGGCCCCCGCGGGGACCGGGCGGCGCGGCTACGGACCGACCACGAGTTTGCCGAGGAAGCTGTCCGCCATCACGTCCCGGTGGGCGGCGGCGGTCTCGGCGAGGTCGTAGGTCCGGGCCACCTCGACGGTCAGGTCGCCGTCGGCCATCAGCCGCGCGACCCGGCCGAGCGGGACGGCGAGTTCGGGCGTGTTGAACATGCTCGTGAACCGGAAGTGGAGGTCCTTGCCCCGGGCGACGCCGTCGTCGGTGAACCCCACGGCGGGATCGTTCTCCCCGATGCCGACGATCCGGGCCTCCGGGGCGGCCACCTCGGCGTCGAACTGGAGGTAGTCGTCGAGGCGGTGGTCGAGGACGACGTCGGCGCCGCCGGTCGCGTCGCGGACGGCCTCGGCCAGGTCGGCCCGGCCGTAGTCGAGGACCGCGTCGGCCCCGAGCGCCGCGACCCGGTCGTGGTACTCGGGGGCGGCGGTGGCCACGACCCGCGCGCCCGCGGCCGCCGCGATCTGGACGGCGACGTGGCCGACCCCGCCGCTGCCGCCGTGGATCAGGGCCGACTCGGTCGGGGCGAGGCCGGCGTGGTCGATCAGCGCGCGCCAGGCGGTGACCCCGACCACGCCGGCGGCCCCGGCCGCGACCGGGTCGACGCCGTCGGGCAGGTGCGCGAGGCGGTCGGTCGGGACCGCGACCCGCTCCGCGCAGGCGCCGTAGTGGTTCCGCGAGAGCCCCGTGGCGAGGACCGCGTCGCCGGGGTCGTACCCCTCGACGCCCGGCCCGACGGCGACGACCTCGCCGGCGGCGTCCACGCCCGGCACCATCGGGAGCGCGAACGGCTCGTAGGCCCCCTCGCGGAAGTAGGTGTCCACCGGGTTCACCCCGGCCGCGGCCACCGCGACGACGACCTCGCCGTGCCCGGCCTCCGGGGGATCGACCTCCTCGACGGTCAGGACTTCGGGCCCGCCGTGCTCGTGGTATCGGACAGCGCGCATACCGCGATCGGAGGGCGAGAGGGGGCATAAATCCGGGCGAACCGGCGCCGGACGTCGGGCGACGGGCACCGGGCGGGACGAGCGGCCGCTCGACCCGTCCGGTACTACTAACTCCCGTTTCCCCGAAGCGGGGAGGCATGAAGCTCCACGAGTATCAGGCCAAGGAGGTCTTCGCCGACGCCGGCATCCCGGTGCCGGAATCCCGGGTGGTGGCGAGCGTCGAGGAGGCCGTCGAGGCGGCCGAGGCGATCGGGTTCCCGGTGGCGATCAAGGCCCAGGTCCAGGTGGGCGGTCGGGGGAAGGCGGGCGGGATCGAGATCGCGGACGACGCCGACGAGGCGCGGACGTACGCCGAGGGGATCCTGGGGATGGACCTGAAGGGGTACCACGTCGACCGGGTGCTCGTCGAGGCGGGCGTCGAGTTCACCGACGAACTCTACGTCGGCGTGACGATGGACCGCGGGAAGGGCCGGCCGGTGGCGATGGCCTCCTCGCGCGGCGGGGTGAACATCGAGGAGGTGGCCGCCGAGGACCCCGGGGCGATCGCCCGCGAGGGGATCGATCCGGCGTTCGGGATGCACCCCTACCAGGCCCGGCGGGCGGTCTACGGGGCCGGCGTGTCCCGCGAGGTCGCGGGCGACGTGGCCTCGGTGCTCTCGACGCTGTACGACCTGTGGGCGGAGAGCGACGCGAGCGACGCCGAGATCAACCCGCTGATGGTCACCGACGGCGGCGAGGTGATCGCCGCCGACGCGGTGTTGAACATCGACGACGACGCGCTGTTCCGCCAGCCCGACCTCGCGGAGCTGGAGGAGGAGACCTACGACGACGACCTGGAGCGCAAGGCCGACGAGTACGGCTTCGACTACGTCAGGCTCGACGGCGACGTGGGGATCATCGGCAACGGCGCGGGGCTGGTGATGGCGACGCTCGACCTGGTGGACCACTACGGGGGCGCCCCGGCCAACTTCCTGGACATCGGCGGCGGCGCCAAGGCCGACCGGGTGGCGAACGCGCTCGACATGGTGTTCTCTGACGACAACGTGGCCGCCGTCGTGTTCAACATCTTCGGCGGCATCACCCGCGGCGACGAGGTGGCCCGGGGAATCAACGCCGCCCTGGGCCGGTTCGACGGGATCCCCAAGCCCGTCGTCGTCCGCCTCGCGGGCACCAACGCCGAGGAGGGGATGGAGATCCTCGACACCGACCTGGTCGGGGTGGAGGCGACGCTCGAGGACGCCGTCCAGCGGGCGGTCGAACTGGCCGCGGGGGGCGGGACATGAGCGTGCTCGTCGACGCGGACACCCGCGTGATCGTCCAGGGGATCACCGGGGGCGAAGGGGGGTTCCACACCGAGGCGATGATCGAGTACGGCACCGACGTGGTCGCGGGTGCGGTCCCCGGGAAGGGGGGCCAGGAGGCCGCGGGCGTGCCGGTCTACGACACGGTCTCCCGGGCCGCCCGCGAGACCGACGCCGACGCCTCGGTCGTCTTCGTCCCGCCGGCGTTCGCGGCGGACGCGCTGTTCGAGGCGCTGGACGCGCCCCTCGACCTCGTGGTCGCCATCACGGAGGGCATCCCCACCCAGGACATGGCGCGGGTGAACCGCCGCCTGTCGGCGACCGACGCCCACCTCGTCGGTCCCAACTGTCCCGGCGTCATCACGCCCGGCGCGGCGAAACTCGGCATCCTTCCGGGCGACATCTTCGCCCCGGGGGACGTGGGGCTGGTCTCGCGGTCGGGCACGCTCACCTACCAGATCGTCAACACCCTCACGGAGCGCGGGATCGGCCAGACGACGGCCGTGGGCATCGGGGGCGACCCGATCATCGGGACGTCGTTCGTCGACGCGCTGGAACTGTTCGAGGCCGACCCGGCGACCGAGGCGGTGGTGATGTGCGGCGAGATCGGCGGCGAGGACGAGGAGGAGGCCGCCCGCTACATCGCGGAACACATGGACACCCCCGTCGTCGGGTTCATCGCCGGGCGCACGGCCCCGCCGGGCAAGCGGATGGGCCACGCCGGCGCCATCGTCTCGGGATCGGGCACCGGCACGGCCGAGTCGAAGATCGAGGCGCTCGCCGACGCCGGCGTGCCGGTCGGGGAGACCCCGACCTCGGTCGCCGACCGCGTCGCGGACCTGCTCTAGCGGAAGTCGGTGCCGGCGTCCTCGTCCTCGTCGAACCGGGCGCTGGGGTCCTCGGCGGTGTCGAACATCTCGTCGGCGTACTCCTCGGCGAAGTCCGGCGAGTCGTCGTCGGCGGACGGGTCGGTGGCGTAGGCGTCGATGCCGAGGCGCAACAGCGTCTCGGCCGCCTCCTCGCGGTTGACGAACTCGTCGGCGGCGACGCGCTCGAACTCGGCCTCCAGGTCGGTGGGGAGCGAGACTTCGACGGTTGGCATGGGCCCGGTGATTCGCGGGCGGGGGGCTTCAACGCGTCGGCTCCGGCGGGCCCGACCGGGGCGCCACACCCGGCCCGGCGACCCGCCCGGCACGCGCCGGATGGGCCGGTGCCCCCGGGGCAGCGCGGTCACTCGCAGTCGGTCCGGCGGAACTGCGAGAGGCAGTCGAAGCTCGCGCCGCAGTCGAGACACTCCCAGCGCTCGTTCACCCGGTGGTCACCGACGGCCTTCGGCCACTCCTCGGCGGCCATGTGCGGCCCTCGGCGCCGGGAGGGCATAAACCGCCCGGCGCCCGGCGGCCGCCGCGCGCATCCGGGGACCGGCCCGACGAGGGGCCGCCCGGAAGCGGGCGGCGGTCGGCCGGCGATCCGGCCGGCCAAAGACTTATTCGTGGCCGTTGATCCCGTCCGGTATGGAGAAGCTCCCGGTCCTCATCGCCCTCGGCGTCGTCCTCCTGACCGCCGTCTTCATCTACGTGTTCGCCCTCCCGGTTCTGTGCCGGATCTTCACCACGGCCCCCACGTTCTGCTGATCGGGAGCCCGGGGGCGGGGCGGGAGCGGCCGGGCGGGACCGACGGTCGGCGACGAACGGCGCGCTTATTTGCTCGGGTCTCCGCCCTCCGGTGTGAACGGTCAGCCCACCTGTCGCCACGAGGACTGCCCGGTGGCGGCCGAGGAGAAGGTGGACTACCTCGGCCAGCCCCGGCTGTACTGTTCGTTTCACGCCCACCGCGCCCGGGAACGCCTGGAGGGCGACATCGAGGAGAACGTCAGGCCGGAGGCGGAGGTCCGGGACGGCCTCCGCCGGGGCGACGACGACGCGGCGCGCGTCTACCCGTTCGACGACGAGAGCCGGGTGGGGAACGGCTTCCTCGGCCGGCGCGTCGCCTACGGCGAGGGGGATACGGTGACCATCAGCATGGAGTACGCCGAGGGCAGCCCCCACCGATCCGAGACGGTCACCGTCGAGCAGGAGGACCTGCCGGAACTGGTCGCGGGCCTGGTCGAGCGGGCGGCCGAGGGGCACCACGAGGAACTCCGCGAGCGGTTCGAGGCGGCCCTCGACCGGGCGCCGTACGCGCCGCCCGAGCCGGAACCGGAACCGGAAGCTGGGGCGGACGGCGTGAGCGCCGCCGAGGCCGAGGAACTGCTCGACGCCGACGCCGACGACCTGTTCGGGACCGGCGACGCGGGCGACAGCCCCTGGCGCCCCGACGAGTCGCTCTGAGGGGCCGGCGGCGGCCCTACACCGGGAGCCGCGCCCGGGCGAACGCCGCCGCGGTTCGGAGCTTCGAGGGGCGGCGGATCCGCTCCATCTCCGCGTCCGTCAGTTCGAAGTCGAAGACGTCGAGGTTCCCGGCCAGGTGGTCGCGGGTCGACGCCTTCGGCACCGCGTGGACGTTCTCGTGCTGGATGGCCCACCGGATGGCGACCTGCGCCGGGCTCTTGTCGTGGGCGCGGGCGACGTCCGCCAGCACCGGGTCCCGCAGCACGCCGCCGTGGCACAGCGGGCTGTAGGCCGTCAGGGCCACGTCGTTCCGCCGGCAGTAGGACAGCAGGTCCGACTGGTCCCAGTACGGGTGGAACTGGACCTGGTCGGCGAGGACGGGCGCGTCCGAGAGCCGTCGGGCGGCGTCGAGACGGTCGGCGCCGAAGTTCGAGACGCCCAGGTGGCGGACCGTCCCGTCGGCGACCAGGTCGTTCATCGCGGCCAGGGTCTCCGACAGCGGCGGGCCGACCGGCAGTTCGACCGGCGAGCCCGGCGGCTTGCCGGTCGGCCAGTGGATCATCAGGAGGTCGAGGTAGTCGGTGCCCAGCCGCGACAGGCTGGCCTCGACCGACCGGCGGACCGCCCCGCGCCGGCGGCTCGACCCGTCGAGTTTCGTCGCCAGGAAGACCTCCTCGCGGCCGACGTCGCTCGCCTCGATGGCCGCCCCCACCTGCCGCTCGTTGCCGTACACCTGCGCGGTGTCGATGTGCCGGTATCCCAGGTCGAGGGCCGTCCGCACCGCCCGGCGGCAGTCCCCGCCCCGGAGCCGCCACGTCCCGAGGCCGACGGCCGGCAGTTCCACCCCCCCGACGGTCACGCGCTCCGCTCCGTCCATACGGCCGGGACGGGCCGGCGCGACCTAAGGGTGGGGGTGAGAGTGAGAGCGATGTGACGCGGCGACGCGCCGGCCTCAGGCCAGGTCGCCGACGAGCAGCCGCCGGGCCCGGTCGTCGACCGCGTCCGCCAGCGCCGGGGCCGCGAGGCCGTCGGTCGCCGCGATCCGGCCCCACTCCTCGCGGAGCACGGCGTCGACGGCGGCGGTCCGGGCGGCCTCGACGCCGACGCCGGCGTCCCGGAGGGCGGCACGGAGGTCCGGCGCGCCGGCCGGCG
>JBDGPV010000117.1:0-8225 GCA_042219485.1 Haloferacaceae archaeon | reverse complement strand
CGCCCAATCCCGCGACCGTCTCGATCCCCGACCCGGCGACCGACGAGATCGACGAGGCGGAGTCGGATCTGAGCTCCTCGAACGACAACGGCGACGTGAGCGCCATCTCGGGCAACAGCCTCGACTCGACCTGCGATCCGTGTGTCCTCCCGGCGGGGGGCTACTACATCGACACGTCGGTGACGCTCGACGGGAGCGAGAACCTCACGTTCCGGACGGACGGCGGGACGGTCGAGCTGTACATCGCCGGCGACATCCAGATCCAGAACCAGGCGACCGTCGAGATCGAGGGGGAGGGCGAGGTGAAGATCTACGCCGACGGCAACTACGACATGCTCAACGACGCGAAGATCGTGAACCCCGACGACAGGGCCGATCAGTTCTGGGTGTACATGCGGCCGGGCACCGACGCCACCCTCTCCAACCAGGCGCAACTACGGGGCGTCATCTTCGGCCCCGAGAACGACACCGCGCAGGTCGACATCTCGGTGGACAACAAGTTCAAATCGTTCGGCGCGCTCGTCGGCGGCGTCAGCAGCACCTCGAACAACAACGAGATCCACTACGACGAGGCCCTCGAGGAAACCGAGGTGTTCGGGGCCGGCACGACGCGGCCGAAGGTGACGTACCTCCACATCAGCGTGACCGAAGTGAAAGTCGAGTGACCGTCGGGCGCGGCGCCCGTCGGCGCGGAGCGGCGGCGACGGCCGCTGGCGCCGGCTGCCGATCACTCGTAGCTGACGTCGATCCGGGTACTGCTGACGACGACGCGGGAGGTGTCGAACGTGCAGTTCACGGTCCCGCCCCCGCGGGCGCAGGGGTCCGAGCCGGCCAGTTCCCCGTCGAGGTACCGATCCCACGCGGCGGCCCGGGGCTCGGTCGTCTCGATCTCCAGGGTCACCGTCGCGTCGGCGGTGTCGTTTATCACCGACCGGTCGGTCGCTGCGGTCCGTATGAGCGCCGTGGTCTCGCCGCCGGTCCGGCCGGGGGGCATGTCGGTGTCCACCAGCGGGATCGCGGTCCGGTTCGGCGTCCCGTCGTCCGGCAGGGCGAGTTCGGGCTCGCGGACGAACGACGCCCCGCTCCCGCCGGGGCCGGTCTCCTCGCGCAGGACGGCCGTCGTCTCGTAGACGATCCGGGTGTCGTCGGACTCGTAGACGATCGGCTCGATCGTGCGGTTCGTGGTCCGGGTCCCGACGGTCACGCGGACGACGGTCTCGTTGCCGGTCGTCAGCCCCCCGCCGGCCAGGCGGATCTCGGTCGCGCGGGCGGGGACGTTGCGCAGCCGGATGTCCTCGATGTTGTTCGCGAGCACGTCGAACGCGAGTTCCGTGTTCTCGGTGCGCGCGGCGTCGCGGCTGTCCTGGAGGCCGCCGAACCCAACGACCGAGACGATCGCGACGGAACTGACGACCAGCGAGAAGACGAACACGAACCCGATCACGTCGCTGACGCCGCGGGCCGCGCCGAGTCCCCGGTCAGACATCGGAGCGCACCTCCAGCCGGCTCCCGGTGTACACGACCTCGATCGGCCCGCCCTGGATGCTCGTCTCGGCGACGGCCGTCCGGTTCGACAGCGGGACGGTGACGGTCCGGTCCGCCTCGTCGGAGGCACCCGAGGGCACGAGTTCGAGTTCGGCGTCGCCCCCGGTGTCGTTCACTTCGATCACGTACCCCGACCCGGCGACGCGCCGGGGGAGGCGCTGCTCGACGACGAGCGTCGAGGGGTCGCTCTCCCCGGAGTCAACCAGCCGGTCGGCGGTCTCGATCGCGCCGGCGGTCTGCTGGCCGGCGACCGAGAGCCCCTCGCGGGTCGCCCGGTCGCGCTGGCCGTCGACGAACGAGCCGGTGGCGAGAAGCAGGCCGCTGACGAGCAGCGTCGCCACCGTGAGCAACAGCACGTATCCGAAGGCCGTCGAGACCGCACGGTCCGCGCGACGGCCGCTACGCATCGGGCTCACCCGGGGCGACCCGGATCTCGGTGACGTACCTGACGTCCGCCGAGTGGTAGACCGCCTCGACGGTCGTGTCGTAGACGACCTCCTGGGTGGTGATGTCCCCGTCGCCCGCGTAGTCGGGGGCCGGCGACGTCGCGTCCATCACGAAGCGGTACCGGCCGGAGACGTTGCCCAACCCGGCGTTCCTGTACCTGATCGTGTACGGCGGGTCGGCGACGCGCGGGGGCTCGGCGGCCGAGACGCCGTCCGGGGGTTCGAAGAAGTCGAGTGGGTCGCAGTGGGCGCCGCCGACGGTCGCCGCCGTGATGTTGACGTCCGTCCGGCTCCCCGAGTCGTCCTCGCACTCCGCGGCGGACAGCGACCCCGTCGGGTCCCGTACCCGGACGGCCGTCCGGGCCGGGACGGCGGAATCGTCCCGGTAGACGTAGATCTTCCAGCGGTCCCCGTCGGCGTCCTCGACCTCGATCCGGAAGACGTCAGACAGCGGGAGCGTCGAGGAGGCGAGGCCGGACCGGCTGACGTTCATCCCGAACCGCCTGAACCGCCGGTCGGTCCCGAGCGTCCAGTCGGGGCTCGTCGCGTTCGGTTCCGTGAAGTGGCCGTCGGCGGTGGTGAACACCCTCGTCCCCTCGGTGTGGGGGGAGGCGTCGACGACCGAGACGTTGACCGCCACCCCGCGTTCGGCGTGGTACGCCCGGAGGGCGGCCCTGAGCGTCCCGACGCCCGTCTCGACGTCGTCGGTCCGGTCGGCGAAGGTGGACCCGTTCGCGTTGCCCGCCACCACCGCCCGCCCGACGCCCCGGCGGACGTCGCCCGCGTAGACGTTCGGCCCCTCGCCCCCGACGACCACGTTCTCGCGGTTCGCGAGGTTCTCGACGTAGACCGAACTGTTGAGCACCAGCGCGAGCGCCACGAACGCCACGGCCATGGCCAGCGCCCCGATGAGCAGTATCTGGGCGCGGTCGTCGCTCAGATGCGCCACGCCGTCACCTCCACCCGGAGGACGTTGTAGAGCGGGCCGTCGCTGATGTCCTCGGCGTAGAAGGCGGCCGCGCCGGAGCCGACCGGCGTGTCGGTCGGGTCCCCGCTCGGATCGTACAGCACGTCGTCGTCGGCGAGCGTCACCGTCACCGAGGTCCGGACCGCGTTGTCGCTCGGGCGGCCACGGTAGACGAGCCGCTGGACGTCGGTCGTGTTGTCGTCGCGCCGGTGGAACACCCGGACGTTCACCGCCACGCCCGGCCCGAACGTCTCGTTGACGGCGGCGCCGAAGTCGTTGGGCGGGACGTGGACCGCGTTCGGCGTGCCGGCGATGCCACAGGCGCTGACGTTCGGATCGGCCGCGTACGCCTCGTCGGTCCGTGCACAGTGGAACTCGCGCTTGCCGTCGTCGTCCGCGTCCCCCCAGAACAGCACCGCGCGGCGGAGCGCCTCCGACCGGGCCGTCCGTTCGAGGAGGCCCTCGCCGATGGCCTGCTGCTGGTTCTCGACGTGCTGGCTCGACGTGCTCGCCGAGAGCGGCGTCACGGCGGTGACCTGCAGGGCGAAGACGACGCTGGAGACGAGCAGCAGGGCGGCGACGACAGCCTCCAGCGTGTGTGCCTGGGCCCGCACGCTACCACACCCTCACGGTCATCGTGGCGCCGACCGTCTCCACCGCGACCGAGCGCCGCGAGACGGACATCGACGAACTGGTCCCCGTCGAGCCGGCGCGGAACGTCACGTCGCAGTCCGCGTCGCCCTCCGGGACGAACGGCTCGTCGCCGAGGACGGCGTCCTCGTCGTAACAGACCACCTCGTCGTCGCCGTCTGCGTCGAGGTCGGCCAGGAACTCGACGCGCACGTTCCGGTAGTCGGGGAGCCCGAGCTGGCCCGTCAGCGACGCGCCGGCGTCGTAGCCGCAGGCGGTGTCCTCGTCGGCGAAGAACCCGACGGTGCAGTCCGCGTCGAGCGTGGCCGGGGTCGAGCGGCTCCCGAGCAGTCCCTCGGCCAGCCGCGTCGCCGCCCGGTCGGCCGCCACGGTTCGCTCCCCGGCGCCCCCCTCGAACGGCGCGGTCATCGAGGGGACGAACGCGACGACGAACACCACCGCGACCACGAAGATGCCGGCGCCGATGGCGAAGTCCAGGGGGGTCTGTCCCCGATCTGTCGGGCGGTTCCGCCCCGGGCCGCTCATCCGACCACCACCCACACCGCCAGCGCGAGCGTCTGGAGGATGACGACGAACTTCACCCCCGACCGGAGGTCGGCCGTCCGGATGTAGCCGCTGATGAGCCCCGAGAGCAGCGCCTGGATCGTCACCGCGTGGAAGAACAGCAGCGAGAGCTGGTTGGTGTCGATGTTGCCGCCGAAGTCGGCGCCCGCCGCGCCCCCACCACCGCCGCTGGCCTGGGAGGCGAGGCCGGCCATCACGTCCAGGAACTGGGTCTTCAGGATGGCCATCACGCCCAGCAGGGTGACGTAGGTCATGAGGATGATCGCGACCTGCATCCGGGTGCGGGACTTGCGTTCGCGCTCGATGTCGTCCTGGTTCTCGCTGGCCTGTGCCGCGGTCGTCAGCACGTCCGTGATCTGCGAGGAGGCCTCCTGGGCCTTGCTGATGAGCTTGACCGTCCGGGCGAGCCGGGGGATGTGGTACTTGTTGTTGAACTCGATGAGCGCCTCGCGGAGGCTCATCCCGTAGTTCACCTTCGCGTAGATGATCTCGAACTCCTCGGCGAGTTTGCCCGACGAGGTCGAGGAGACGGTCTGCATCGATTCGAGCAGCGTCTGTCCGGTGTCGTTGGCGCTGGAGAGCTTCCGCAGGGTCTCGGAGAGCTTCCCCGTGATCGCCGACCGGGTCCTGACGTTCCACTCGTAGAAGACGGCGAGGGGCACGAGCACCACGTAGCTCGGCACGTAGTAGTAGAGGAAGGTGCCCCAGACGGGTTCGGCTTTCAGCCCCGACCAGGTCGTCGGGGCCGCCCCCGTCAGGACCGCGGCCGCCAGCAGCGCGACGGCCGCCGGCACCGTCAGCGCGAGCGTGAACAGCGGGTTGTCGCGGAAGAAGAGGTGGGGGGCCTTCAGGAGCTCGACCGTCCGGTGGGTGCCCTCGCTGCTCTTGATGCGGTCGAAGATGCCGAACCTCCCGACGTAGTTCTCGATCAGCCCGAGGTGGCGCAGCCCGGAGCGGGTCGTCTCTTCCAGGCGGGTCGTCACCGCGTCGTTGGGCCGGAGGTACCCGTCGCCGGGCTCGTCCTGCTTCACCGTCGAGACGAGCACCAGGAACCCGAGCCCCGTCATCGGGACCAGGGCGTAGACGGTCCCGAACAGCAGCTGGATCTTGGCGTTCCCCAGCATGCTCATGATGACCAGGATGATGATGAGAAGGAGGGGGAACAGCGAGAGCGTCATGAACATCTCCCCGAACAGCTCCAGGGTCTCCAGGGTCATCTCCTGTTGCTGCTTTGCGGTCCGCATGTGCTTGTCCTTCTTGTCGCTGAGGAACTGCTCCATGTCCCCGCCGGAGTTGACGATCGAGAGCATGTCCGTGAGGAACTGCGAGAGCTCCTCGCTCGGGGTGACGATGGCCTGGTCGCGGATGGCGTTGCGGTAGTCGGTCCCGAAGTACTCCGTCTCCTGGACGATGCTTCGGAACTCCTTGGAGACCTCGCCGTAGGTGTCCTCGGCCCGGGCCATCGCCTCCAGGATCTCCAGCTGGTTCAGCCCACCGACCGAGAGCGCGTACATGAACGAGACGGCGTCGGGCAGCAACATGTTGATCTGTCGTTCGCGCGCCGACGCCCGCGAGTACGGGATTGCGACGAGCGTCCCGAAGCCGATCCCGAACCCGACGCTCCCGAAGACCAGCCCGGAGATCGCGATTGCCGCCGGGACCCGCAGGGCGTTCAGGATCTCGACGACCCGCTCGTTCGGGATCGTCGCCTGCGTGCTCAGCATCTCGGGCGACAGGACGTTGAACTCGAACAGCGCCCACCCGAGCGCCGTGCCGACCGCCCAGAGCAGGGCCCCGGAGAGGACCCCGACGGCGAGCGCCCGCGAGAGGTACATCTCGACCGTGTCGCTCATCCGCGCCTGCGTCAGTTTGGTCTCGACGTTGTCCACGAAGTCGCCGTCCTCGTTGAACAGCCGCCGGTAGAGGGGGTAGAACGCGTCGCCCAGACCGCTCACGTCGCGCTCCAGCGCCGATCCGGTGTCGAGGCTCATCCCGGGGTCACTCCTCGTCCACCTCGCCGAACCCCCACTCGTCGAGGTCGTCGTCATCGGCGTCGGCGCCGTCTTCGGCCCCGCTCCCGCCCTCGGTGCCGTCGGCCCCGGGAGCGGCGTCAGCCCCGAGGCCGCCGTCGGCCTCGGATTCGGATCCGAGGTCGAGGTCGATATCGATCTCGCCCTCGGTCCCGGCCTCCGCGTCGGTGTCGTCCCCGGCGCCCGCATCGATGTCGTCGCCGGCGTCGCTCTCGGTCCCGAGGTCGACCCCGCCCCCGGCGTCCGGCCCGTCCGCGGCCGCGGACCCCCCGACCGAGGCGGCGCCCGTCCCGGCATCGCCGTCGTCGGTGGGGCCGGAGCCCGACCCGGAGTCCGGGCCCGACCCGGTGTCGGAATCGGGGTCGAGGTCGGCTCCCGCGATCGACCCGCTTCCGGCATCCGCGCCGGCCCCGGCCTCCGCGTCGGACGCGAGGTCGGCGTCGGCGTCGGTCCCGATCTCCACCTCGGCGGCGGGATCTGCGCCGGCCTCGGCACCCTCGTCGGTTCCGGTTCCGGGCCCCTCGTCGCCTTCCGCACCCGCGTCGACGTCGAGGTCGGCGAGGACCCCGTCCGTGCCGCCGGCCTCGGCCGACGGACCGTCGCCGGCGTCCGCGCCCGCGCCGGACGCCCCGCCCGGCGACGCCTCGATCTCCTCCGCCGGCGTGATGTCGGCCAGGGCGCTCGCGACGCCGGCGACGTCGCGGTCGCGGTAGTCGGGGAACAGTTCCTCCCGCGCGCGATCCAGGATCTCGCGGGCCTGCTCGGCCTCCTCCTCGCCCGGGTCCGGGCGCGGGACCATCGCCTCCTGCTCCTTGTCGATGTCGATGAGCACCGACTCCATCTCGCGGAGGTCCTCGAGGCTCCGCTCCAGGTCGTCCCGGGCCATCAGCGCCAGGATAGTCTCCTGGTCGTTGATGAACGCCTGGAAGGTCGCCGCGACCTGCGTGTACGTGTTCAGCCCGCGGTCGATGAGGTACGCGAGCACCGCCCGGCGCTTGAACAGTTCCTCCTCCAGACGCTCCTGGCTCCACCCGCGGTCGAACTTGATCCCCTCCAGCGTGTTCGACTGCCCCATCTGGAGGAACTCGTCGGTCTCGGCCTGCCACTGGTAGACGTCCTGGACGTTGATCTCGTCGTTCTCGGCGTCGTAGTGGTTGATCTCCGTGAGCGACTTGTTGCGGCGCACCTTCCGGCCCCGGACCCGGGTCGCGGTCTGGATGCTCACCAGGTCGAGCGCCGTGAACATCGTCTTCGAGACGTTGATGGGGTCGGTGGTGAACCGCTTGAGCACCTCGCCGACGTTGTCGGCGTGGAAGGTGGTGTAGGTGGTGTGCCCGGTCGACATCACCTGGAAGAGGGTGCGGCCCTCCTCGCCCCGCACCTCCCCCATCACGATGTAGTCGGGGCGCTGGCGGAGCGCGGCCTCCAGCAGGTCGAACTCGTCGATGTCGCCCTTGTCGTCGTCCGAGAACGACGGGCGGGTGACGCTGGCGACCCAGTTGCGCTGGGGCAGTTCCACCTCGCGGGTGTCCTCGATGGAGACGATCTTCGAGTTCGAGGGGATGAACAGGCTGACCGCGTTCAGCGACGTCGTCTTCCCGGACGCCGTCCCGCCGGCGAAGATCAGCGACTTGTGGTTCTCGATGCAGAGCCAGAGGTAGGCCATCTCGTCCAGCGAGAACGTCCGCCAGTTGATGAGGTCGACCGGCGTGAACGGGATCTCCTTGAACTGCCGGATGGTGTAGTTGGTGCCGTGATCCGACACCTCCCGCCCGAGGGTGAGCTGGGCCCGGGAGCCGTCGGGGAGCGTCGCGTCGACCTGGGGCTGGCGCTTGCTGATTCCCTTCCCCGAGCGCTGGGCGAGCTTCACGACGAAGTCGTCCAGCTCCGTCCGGCCGTGGTAGATGTTGGTGATGATCTGCTCGTAGTCGGAGTGGTAGACGAAGACCGGGGAGTCGTAGCCGTTGCACGAGATGTCCTCGACGTTGATGTCGTGCTTGATCGGGTCGATGCGCTCGTACC
>JBDGPV010000022.1:0-8347 GCA_042219485.1 Haloferacaceae archaeon | reverse complement strand
GAGGTTGAAGTCGTGGCCGGCGGTGGCGTGGGGCGGGAAGGCCAGCCCCTCCGACCGGCGGGCGACCCGCTCGGGGAGGTTGCCGCCGCCGATCTCGCCCATCGGCCCCGGGTGGATCATCGGGAGGACGAACCGCGCCTTCTCGGTGCCGTCCCGGCGCCGGAACGCGAGGACGGTCACGGGGACGATGGCCTCCTGGCCGAGCTGTTCGAAGAAGTCCTCCAGCTCCCGGCTCCCTTCGGCGACGTGGCCGACGAACCCCCGGAGGAAGTCGAGCATCGAGACGCCCAGGCTCTGCCGCCACGGCCGGTCGATGACCCGCACGAAGCCGTAGACGGCGGCGGCGTAGAGGACGCAGGTCAGCGCGAGGAGTTCGAAGTGCCCCGGCGTGAACCCCGCGATCTCGGGGGGAGCCTCCTCGGCGCGGGCCAGCCAGGGCAGGAGGTACGCCCGCAGGATCGGTCCGCCGATGCGCAGGAACTCGACGGTGCCCGAGTAGATGAACAGCATGGCCGCCGCGACGACCGTCTGGATGCTGGCCGGGATGACGGCGACCCGGAGCGCGGAGCGCGAGACGGCCATCACGACGAGCAGCCGGAGGGCGAACACGGACGCCAGCGCGACCACCAGCACGTCGAAGACGAACCGCTGGTCGAGCGCCGTCAGGGCGGTGACGACGCCGGCGCCCGTGACGAGGACGACGACGAGCACCTCGCAGACGAGCGCGAGCAGCGCCGATCGGCCGTAGGTCAGCCGACCGCCGACGAACCGGTCGACGCCCGTGGTGGCCGCGGCCGCGACGAGCGTCGGCACGCCGATGAAGAAGATGCCCTCCCAGGCGTCCTGGCCGATGAACAGCAGCCCCCGCCACCCGGCGGCGTCGCCGGAATCGAAGGCCGCGACGCCGGCGGCCGCCGCGACCAGCAGCGCGAACGTCGTGGTGACGTAGGGGCTGGGGGTGCGGAAGACGAACCGCGAGAGCCCCGCCAGGTCGCTCTGGGTGGCGGTCATCGCTCCGTCGTGGCGGCTCGACCGACGTAAACCCACGCCCGCGCGGGACCGTCCGTCTGCCGCCCGTCCGACGGTCCCGGACCCGGGCGGGCGGCCGTGGACGGCCCCGGGGGCGGGCCGCCGGGACCGGACGCGGGGCTCACCGCCGGCAGGTCGCGACGAAGTTCTCGAACACGGCCTCGCCCTCCTCGGTGTGGGCGACCTCGGGGTGCCACTGGACGCCGTACCGATCCCGGTCGGCGTCGCTCATCGCCTCGATCTCGCAGACGTCGCTGGTCGCCGTGCGCACGAACCCGTCGGGCAGGTCGATCACCTCGTCGGCGTGGCTCGCCCAGGTCCGCGTGCTGGGGTACAGCGATCCGATCAGCGGGTCCGCGTCGTCGAGCACCTCCACCTCGACGTCGGCGTAGCCGCCGTAGTCGCCCGAGCCGACCGCCCCGCCCAGTTCCCGGGCCATCGCCTGCATCCCGAGGCAGATGCCGAGCACCGGCCGGTCCATGTCGAGGTACTCCCGGCAGCGGCCGATCCGGTCGATGCTCGGCCCGCCCGAGAGCACCAGCCCGTCGGCGTCGATCTCCTCGGGCGGCGTGTCGTTGTCCACGATGGCGGTCTCGACGCCCACGTCCCGCAGCGCCCGGCGCTCGAGGTGGGTGAACTGCCCGTGGTTGTCGATCACCACGACGCGTGTCATGGCGTCCGGTTGGCGGGTGGCGGTGAAAAACCGATCGGAGCGGGCGCCGGGACCGGCGGGGCGCCGCCCCTCACTCGGCGGGCAGGCGCCCGAAGTCGTCCACCGGCATCACCGAGTAGTCCACGCTCAGGGTGTCCCGGGTCGCCCGGACCTTCCCGACGAACGCCGAGATGTCCTCCAGGCGGCCCTCGAGGACGAACAGTTCCATGCAGTAGTGGCTCCCGACGTGGCTGTGGAAGTTCGCGGCGACGAGCGACTCGTTGTCGTGGCGGAGCCGCATCATCCGCTCCTCGACGGTCGTGGTCGCGTAGTCGAACACGACGGTGACGACCGCCATCAGGTCGCGGTCCTCCAGCCGGCGGTCCTCGAACTCGCCGAGCAGGTTGCGCGCCGCCTCCCGGACCACCTCGCTCCGCCCGGTGTAGCCGTGTTCGTCGGCGAACGCGTCGATCCGATCCAGCAGTTCCTCCGGCATCGAGACGCTGACGACGGCCATGTAACAACCGGAGGGGCCGGAGTTGTTAACCCTTGGTATCGGGGCCGTCGCGGCGCTCGGCCGCGGTCTCGAAGGCCGCCTCGGCGAGTTCGCGGCCACGGCGGGCCTCGCGGGCCGCGAGCGCCTCCGGGTCGGGGTCGGCGTCGTCGTCCACCCGCGCCCAGGAGCCGTGGACCTTCGCGTGACACCACCGGCAGAGCGCGACCGTGATCTCGTGGGACGCCTCGCCGTCCGCGTACGAGAGGTGGTGTTCCTCGACGAGGGGCCGGGCGTCGTCGTGGGCGATCCGCACCTCCGCCAGCCCGCACCGGGCACACTCCCGGCCGTCGGTCGTCGAGCGGTAGTGCGGGCAGTCGCGGAACGCGGCGTCGGCGGCGACGCAGGCGTAGCCCGCGGCGCGGCGCTCGGCCACGAACCCGGGGTCGGCGTTCCCCTCCAGCGCCAGGCGGCACCGCCCGTCGTCGGTCAGGTGATCGCACCGGCCGGCGTGGTCGTACGGGTCGTCGACGCCGACGGGGGTGCCGGACGGCGTCTCCTCCATGCCCCGGCCTCGGCCCGGACCGCCGAGAACCTGTCGGCGCCGACCCGAACCCTCTTCGCGGCGGCCGACGAGTGGCGACCGTGCGACTGCTCCACCGACCGCGGGACGACGACGGCCGCGGACCGGACGGAGGGGGCGGGGCGGCCGGCGGGCGGGAGGACGGCGAGGCGACGGACGAACGCGCGGGCGACCGGGTCCTCGCCGCCCGGGTCGGGGTCGCGGATTCGACGCTCGCGCGGGCTCGGGGCCTGATGTTCCGGCGGTCGATGCCGGAGGATTACGCGCTCGCGTTCCGGTTCGACGACGCCGCCACCCGCTGGCTGCACATGCTCTGTGTCCCCTTCGACATCGACGCGGTGTGGGTCGTGGAGGGGCGGGTCCGGCGGGTCGAGCGGCTCCCGGCCTGGACCGGGCTGGCGCGGGCCGAGGCCGACCTCGTCGTCGAACTCCCGGCGGGCGGGGCCGCGGGCGTCGCCCCGGGCGACCGGGTGGAACTCCGGGAGGGGTGACCGCGGGGCGAACCCGGCGGCGCGAGCCCGTGGGTAGAAGTGCGGAGGGTGCGTACGCCCGGCCGTGACGGCGTACGTGGTCGACGTCAAGCCGTCCGCGCGGCGGACGAACGGGGCGGTGGGGGCCGCCGTGAACCGCGGCGGGACGCGCCGAACCTTTCCCTCCCGCGAGGACGCCGAGTCGTGGGCGCTGGGCCTGTCCGAGCGCGGCGACCGCCGGGTCTGGATCCGGGCCGCGAACCCGAACGACCGGACGGGCGCGGACGCGTACCTCGTCGGCCGCCGGCGCCGGCGGGACGGCGGCCGGGACGGGCGCCGCGCGGGCGACCAGGCGACGCTGGCGACCGACTAGGGAACGACGGTGACGGGCACGGCCGACCGCTCGACGAACGACTTGGCGACGCTGCCGAGCACGCGCTCCTGGTGGTCGGGCAGGCCCCGGTGGCCGACCACGAGTTCGTCGAACCCCTCGCGCTCGGCCAGCGCGGGGATCACCTCGCGCGGGTCGCCGCGGAGCAGTTCCGTCTCCACCCCGACGCCGGCCTCGTCGCCCGCGGTCGCCGCCTCGTCGAGCAGGCGCCGGCCCCGCTCCTCGGCGTCCGCGGCGCTCTCGACGACGTAGCGGTCCGCGCGGCGCTGGGGGCCGCCGCCGGGGTCGTCGCCGGTCGAGGCGTACACCGACGGATCGACGGCGTGGACCGCCGTCACGGAGCCGCCGGCCGCGTCGGCGACCGAGAGCGCGTGGTCGAGCGCGGCCGCGCTCGGGTCCGAGCCGTCGACCGCGACCAGCAGTCGCATGCGCGGGCGTTGGGGGGCACGCGTCAAGTGGGTTCGGCCGGCGCGGCAGCGCGGAGGGCCGGACGCGGGACGGTCGTCACCGGGAAACGGGGACGGGGAGCCCGAAAAGGAGAACGGTCACTCGTCGGGGCCGGGAACCGCGGCGTCGGGCTCCCCGCCGGGCGCCGCGGACCGCACCACGAGCCGGCCGAGCAGGTAGCTCCCGGCGCCCAGCGCCGCCAGGCCGAGCCCGACGTAGGCCGTCTTCCCCACCCCGGCGGCGACGAAGCCCGGACTCCCGAACATCAGGAGGGCGCCGGTCGCCAGGCCGGCCTGGCCGAACCGTGTGAGGGCCGTGACGAGCATAGTCGATTCGACGTCGGACCGCGTCTCTCGTGTTGCCATGACTACCGTACGTCGTGTAAGTATATAAATACATATGATAAATTATGATGTATCCCGTGGGATCGATCGCCCGAGGGGAGGTGGTGCGACGGCCGCCCCGCGGCTGGCCGGTCGCCGTCGGGGCCGCAGGTGGAGCGCCGAGGGGGAGATTTGAACTCCCGAGTCCTGAACGGACAGTTGATCTCGAATCAACCGCCTTGGCCGGGCTAGGCTACCTCGGCTGTGGTGGGAGCGACGGCTGCCGGCGTTTAATCCGTTTCGGTCCCCGACAGCGGTCCGGTTCGGCCGGCGACGGCTACCGGCGGGCGGCGAGCCGTCCGGCCGCCCAGCCGGCGACAACGACCATCCCGCCGATCGATCCGACGACGACCGCCTGGACGGGCGTCCCGTCGGCCGCCGCGAGCGCCGCGAACCCGAACAGGATCGCTGCTACGGCGAGGTGGAGCCCCAGGACCAGCCGGGGAACGGTCGCGAAACGGTCGGGTGCGGAGCCGGAAACCGACTCGGGGTCGAGGGCGGCGAGGGGGCCGTCGTCGCCGGGCATGGGGTCACGACGGTCGCGGCCGACTTACGTCCGTCCCTCGGGGCCGCCGGCACGCGGAACGTCCCGGCGCTCCGGCCGCCGTCACCGGTCGGCCGCAACGAGGAACGTCCGGTCGCCGCGCCGCTCCAGGTAGAACTCCGTGCCCGGCTGATGGCGGGCGTAGGTCGCGAGCCCCGCGGCCCGCAGGTCGCTCACGTCGACGCGACGCCGCTCGTGGCCGAGGCCCCGGTCGGCCGTCGTGGTGCTGATGCCCATACACGCGCATCGGGTCCCGCGGGCTTGTACCCCGGCCTAGCGGAGTGAAAGTGAAACTGCCGGGCGGGAGCGGCGGCTCCGTGCGGTCCGGGAGACGGTTCGGGCGCGGGGCGGCCCCCGCCCCCGGCGAGCGACGGCCGTCAGCAGGTGACGACCGGCCTCGGGTCGTCGTCGTTCAGGATCCGATCGACGACCTCGCCGGGATCGGGGGCGCGCCGCTCGCGCTCCGGTTCGTCGGTCGGGTAGTGAGGAACCAGCGGCATGGTCCACCACCCGGCCGGCGGTACGCCGTCGAAGCCCAAAAATCGAACGGGGGTCGACCGTCGGACTGATAACGGACGGCGCGGAACGGACGGCCGGATGCCCCGCGTGCTCGTCGTGGGCGCGACCGACGCGACAGTCGCCGCGCTCGACGAACGGCTGGACGTGGTCCGGGTGGAGGAGCGGGGGGCCGCGCTGGCGCGGGCGGCCGAGACCGGGGTCGACGCGGTCGTCGCCGGGACCGAGGTCGACGGCCTCCCTCTCCTCCGGCGGGTCGGCGGGCGGGCGCCGGCGACGCCGGCGGTGTTGCTGGTCGATGAGGTCGACGGGGCGACGCTGAACGCCGCGCGCGACGACGGGATCGAGGTGGTGGCCGCCGGCGGCGGGGCGGCCGAGCGCGTGCGTCGGATCGCCGCCGACCGGGCGGCCGAGCGCGACCGCCGCGACTGGGCGGCGACGCGCCGGGCCGTCGACAGGGCGATCCGTGCCGCCGCGGCGGCCGGCTCGCGGGACGCCGTCGCCGAACGGGTCTGTGCCGCGCTGGTCGAGGGGAGCGGCTACCGGATCGCCTGCATCGCCGACGGGGAGGGCGCGGACCGGTCCCCCCGCGCGGTCGCCGGGATCGGCGCGGACGCGCTCGACCTGTCGGGGTTCCCGACGCCGGACGCCGACGCCGTGCGGACGCGCGAGGCCGAGGACGCCGCGGGGACGCGGACCCTGGCGAGCGTGCCCCTCGGCGGGACGGGGACGCTGTACCTCGTCGCGGCCGGGCCGATCGGATCCGAGGAGCGGCGGCGCCTCGCCGACCTCGGCGGGGTCGTCGGCCGGGTCGCCGTCCCGCCGGACGCGGACGGGAGCGGAACGGCGCCGGACAGCGTGGCGACGCTCGGCGCCGCGCTGGCCCACGAACTCGGGAACGAGGTCCAGGCCGCCACGCTCCGCATCGAGCCACTCAGGGAGGACGACCCCGCCGAGCACGGCGCGGCGCTCGACGACGTCTCGCGGGCGCTCGACCGGATCGGCCGGATCGCCGACCTGGCGCGGACGCTCGGCAGCGGGACGGTGGCCGATCGGTCGGTCGTCGACGTGGCGGAGCGGGCGCGGACGGCGTGGACGGCGGTCGACCCGGGCGAGGGGGCGATCCTCGACGCGGCCGACGCGCCACGGATCCGGGCACAGGGGTCGCTGCTCGACCTCCTGCTGGAGAACCTGCTCCGGAACGCGATCGAACACGCCGGCCCGGCGGTGACCGTCACGGTCGGCCCGACGGAGGACGGCTTCGTCGTCGCGGACGACGGTCCCGGCTTCCCGGACGGGGACCGCGATCGGCTCCCCGACTGGGGGACCACGGCGGGGGACGGGTCGGGGCTCGGGCTGGCGATCGTCCGCCGGATCGCGGACGCGCACGGCTGGTCGGTGGCGCTCGACGAGTCGGCGGCCGGCGGGGCGCGGATCGCCGTGCACGGCGCGACCCGCGTCGGCTAGTCGCCGATCGCGGCGTCGAACGCCTCGCGGGCCTCCAGGGTGCGGACGGTCTCGGAGAGATCGTCGTCGAGGCGATCGAACCGCTCTTTGAGCGCCTCGAACCGCGGATCGGACGCGAGTTCCGCGTCGTCCTTGGCGGCGACGAGCGCGGCGCGCTTGGCGGCGAGCGCGTAGAGCTCCCGGACCCGGTCCCGGTACTCCGCGCGGCGCAACAGCCGGGCGACGAGCGACCGGAGTTCCTCGCCGTCGACCGGCTTCACCACGTAGTCGTCGAACGGCATCTCGACGACGTCGAAGTCCGGCTGGACGCCGGTCACCATCGCCACGCGGCAGTCGATACCCCGCCGCCGGATCTCCGACAGCACCTCGTCGCCCGACCGGTCGGGCATGCGCCGGTCCAGCAGGGCGACGTCGATCGAGTCGTCGAGCAGCCGGAGCGCCTCCTCGCCCCCCTCGGCCACGCGGACGGTGTGATCGGGACGGAGGGCCGACGCGATGCCCGCGGCGACCGTCGGATCGTTGTCGGCCACCAGCACCGTGCCCGTCTGGCCGCTCATTCGTGGCCGGCGTAGGAGCCGTCCCAACATAAACGTATGTCAGACGTGCGCACGCCGCCGGTCGGGAGAGGAGCCGGCGGGGGCAACCGGACCGCCGGCCGCGACTGTCGTCCGTCCGCCGATCGGCGGGGACGGACGCGGCGTCAGCCCTCGGCCACGACCCGGTCCGGGCGGATCCGCAGGAGCACCCGCTCGGTCTCGATGGGGTTGGCGTACGCATCGCCCGTGTACCGCCGCGCGAGGTCGTCGACGTGTTCCCGGGCGCCCTCCGTCGTGATCCCGTCGACGACGCCCATGACCGACACCCGACGATAGGGGTTGTCGGGATCGGTCATGCTCACGCCGACCTTCGGGTCGTTGCGGACGTTGACCTCCTTCCGTCGGCCGCGCTCCGTGTTGACCAGCAGGCGGTCGTCGCCGTCGTCGTAGTCGATCCACACCGGGGTCACGTGCGGCGTGCCGTCCGGCGCGAGCGTCGCGACGTGGGCGACGGTCGGCTTCTCGAACAGGTCCCGGTACGCATCGGGAACGGATCCCATGCGACCGCGTACGGGGGGCCGGTACGTCAGCGTATCCCCCGTCGGGCGGCGGTGTGACCGCCCGTCGGCGCTACGTCCCGTCGGCGGCCGACGCGCAGGCGGGACTACAGAACCCCGTCTCGGCCGCGTTGGCGTCGGGATGGGCGACGAACGTCTCGCCACACCGGGTGCAGGTAACGGTCACGTAGTCCGTCATGCGCCCGCACGTTCGGCCTCGACGGTCAAAACCCGTTCGCCGGCCGGGACGACCGCGACGGGGGCGGCCGATCTGGGAGG
>JBDGPV010000100.1:0-8427 GCA_042219485.1 Haloferacaceae archaeon | reverse complement strand
GGGTCGAACGCGGCGCCGCCGCCCTCCGCCGTCGCGTAGAGGAGCCGGTCGCCACCGGCGGCGACGGCAGCGGCCGTCCCCGCCAACAGGCCGACCGCCGGCGCCCGCCGCCCCGCGGCCGTGCCGGCGACCAGGCGGCCGACCAGGAGCGCCCCGGGGACGTACATCGGGATGAGGTACCAGGGGGCCGTCCCCGTCAGTCCGAACGTCCCGAAGACGGCCGCCGCCCACCAGAGCGGGAGCGCCGCGTCGATGCGCGCGGCGGCCCCGGCCGCCCGCTCGCGCCAGCACCGCCGGGCGGTCACGGCCGCCCCGGCGAGACAGGGGAACCACCACGGCCAGAACCAGGCCTGCACGACCGTCGCGTACGGGTACTTGAGGAGCGGGAGGGCGGTCGGGTAGTCGAAGGTCGCCATCTCGCCCGTCAGCCGGCGCCACACCTGCTCCGTGAAGAGCTCCTGGACGAGGTAGCGGCCCTCGACCAGGTAGGCCGGCACGACCCACGCCCCGACCAGGAGCGCGGTCGTCCCGCCGGCGACGGCGAGAAAGCGCCGGCCAAAGCGGTCGAACCGGACCGCGACGAGGGGGAGGGCAACGACGGCGAAGACGCCCGCGGCGAACCCCTTGGTGAGGAGGAGGACGGCGGTCGTCGCGCCGACCGCGGGCGCGGACGGCGCCGCCCGGTCGGTGGCGCGGAGCCAGAGCATGACGACGACCGCCGAGCCGAACAGCGTGTGGAGCGTGTCGGTGGCGCCGAACCGCGCCCCGTTCGGCCCGAGGAGCACCGCGGGGGTCGTCAGGAAGACGGCGGCGGCGACGGCCCCGGCGCCGGGGCCGTCGAGCCGGCGGGCGACCGCGTACGCCAGCACCGTGGTCCCGACCGCCGCCAGCGCCGAGGGGGCCCGGACGGCGAACTCGGTCGGGCCGAGCAGCCCGATCGAGACGGCCTCCAGCCACATCGCGAGCGGGGGTTTCTCCAGGAACGGGTACATGCGGAGCTCGTCGAACCCGGCGTTGTGGGGGATCAGCCAGTGGCCGTGTTCGACCGCGTTGCGCGCCGCGATCGCGTAGAACGACTCGTCCCACCACCAGAGCGGCCGCTCGCCCAGCCGGTAGAAGTAGACGGCGGCGGCGACGACGGCCACGACCACGACGCCGGCGGGCGCCGACGCCGCCCCGGCGGCCCCCGGCGCGTCCGCGCTCGATGGTTCCCCGTCGTCCATTGCCGTGTCCCGCCCGCGACCGGACACGGGCACGGCCGCGTCCGGCGCGCAAAAACCTCCCGATCGCACCCACAGCGTTTTACCCGCGCACCCGTCGATGGTGGGGTATGCCGGAGGGGATCGTCGGGGAGTTTTTCGCCTGCAAGTCGGAGGCCGACGCCGACCTGCTGGCGATGCAGGTCGGCGATTTCTACGAGTTCTTCGGCGAGGACGCCGAACTCGTTGGCGAGGAACTCGACCTGAAGGTCTCCCGGAAGTCCTCGGGCGGGGAGAGCTACCCGATGGCGGGGGTGCCGGTCGACGACCTGACGCCGTACCTGCGGGCGCTGGTCGAGCGGGGCTACCGGGTGGCCGTCGCGGACCAGCACGAGACCGACGACGGCCACGCCCGGTCGGTGACCCGGGTGGTCACGCCGGGGACCCTGCTGGAACCCACCGACGCGGCGGCGCGGTACCTGGCCGGCGTCGTCCGAACCGAGGGGCGGTACGGGCTGGCGTTCGCGGACGTGACGACCGGCCGGTTCCTCGCGACGGCGGTCGCGGACGCGGCCGCGGCGGCGGCGGAGCTCGCCCGGTTCGACCCGACCGAGGTGCTGCCCGGGCCGGAGCTCCGGGGCGACGACGGGTTCCTCGACCGGGTGCGGGACGCCACGGCGGCGTCGCTCTCGGTCCACGACGCCGCCGCGTTCGGCCCCGGGCGGGCGCGCCGCGCCCTGGCCGAGCAGTTCGGCGAGGGGGTGGTCGGGAGCGTCGGCCTCGACGACGCGGCCGCGAGCGCCGCGGGGGCCGTCGTCGCCTACGTCGACGCGACCGGCGCGGGCGTCGCGGCCTCGATGACCCGGCTGCGGGCCTACGAGCCGAGCGACCACGTCGACCTCGACGCGACCACCCAGCGCACCCTCGAACTCGTCGAGACGATGGAGGGCGACCGCGAGGGGTCGCTGCTCGCCACCGTCGACCACACCGTCACAAGCCCCGGCCGGCGTCGGCTGCGGGAGTGGCTCCTCCGCCCGCGCCGGGACCCCGGGACGATCGGGCGGCGCCTCGACTCCGTGGAGGCGCTCGCCGGCGCCGCGCTGGCCCGCGAGCGGACCCGCGAGGCGCTGTCCGGCGTCAACGACCTGGAGCGGCTGGCCAGCCGGGCCGCGAGCGGGAGCGCCGACGCGACGGACCTGCTCGCGGTCCGTGACGGGCTGGAGACGTTCGGGACCCTGGTCGAGACCGTCGAGGGCGGCCGCCTCGCCGGGTCGCCACTCGCGGCGATCCTCGGCGAGCCGGACGGGGCGGCGGCAGCCGCGCTCGCCGACCGCATCGACGGGGCACTCGTCGAGGACCCGCCCGCGACGGTCCGCGAGGGCGGGCTCTTCCAGCGGGGGTACGACGACGACCTCGACGACCTGATCGAACGCCACGAGGCGGCGAAGGCCTGGATCGACGACCTGCCCGAGCGCGAGAAGGCGCGGACGGGCATCACCCACCTCACGGTCGACCGCAACCGGACCGACGGCTACTACATCCAGGTCGGGAAAAGCGAGACCGACGCCGTCCCCGACGAGTACCGCGAGGTGAAGACGCTGAAGAACTCCCGGCGGTACGTCACCGACGAACTGGCCGAGCACGAGCGGGAGGTCCTGCGCCTGGAGGAGGCCCGCGCCGAGCGCGAGCACGACCTGTTCGTCGGCCTCCGGGACGCGGTCGCGGAGCGGGCCGAACTCCTCCAGGACGTCGGCCGGGCGCTGGCGACCGTCGACGCCCTCGCCGCGCTCGCCGAACACGCCGCGACCAACGACTGGACGCGGCCGCGGGTCGTCGAGCCGGGCCCGCTCCGGATCGAGGCCGGCCGCCACCCCGTCGTCGAGGCGACGACCGACTTCGTCCCCAACGACCTGCGCCTCGCCGGGGCGGCCGGGGGCGGCGGGCGGGACGCCGGACGCGACGGCGGGTCGGCGACCGACGCCGCGTCCGACCCCTCGTTCCTGCTCGTCACGGGCCCGAACATGAGCGGCAAGTCGACCTACCTGCGGGGGGCGGCGCTCGTTACCCTGCTGGCCCAGGCCGGGAGCTTCGTGCCCGCCGACGCCGCCACCGTCGGCGTCGTCGACGGCATCTACACCCGCGTGGGCGCGCTCGACGAACTCGCCGGGGGGCGCTCGACGTTCATGGTCGAGATGCAGGAGCTCTCGAACATCCTCCACTCGGCGACCGACGAGTCGCTGGTGGTCCTGGACGAGGTGGGGCGGGGGACGGCGACCTACGACGGCATCTCCATCGCGTGGGCCGCGACGGAGTACCTCTCGGCGGCCCGGGCGACCGCGCCGACGCCGAAGACCCTGTTCGCCACCCACTACCACGAACTGGCCGACCTCGTCGAGCGCCTGCCGGGCGCCGCGAACGCCCACATGGCGGCCGAGGAGCGCGACGGCGAGGTGACGTTCCTCCGGACGGTCCGGGAGGGGCCGGCCGACCGGTCCTACGGCGTTCACGTCGCGGAACTGGCCGGCGTGCCCGACCCCGTCACCGACCGCGCCCGGCAGGTGCTCGACCGCCTCCGCGCGGACGAGGCCATCGAGGTGCGCGGCGCCGACGGGTCGGACGCGAACGCGGACGCGGACGCGAACACGGGGACAGGGGCAGGGGGGACCGAGCAGGTCGTCTTCGACCTCGACTCCGGCCGGATCCGCGGCGCCGACGGCGGGGAGAGGGACGCGGCCGGAGCCGCGGAGACCGACACCGGGGGAGACGCCGCCCGGTCCGGCGCTGGCGAGGCGGCGGGACCGGGCGGACCGGCGGCCGGCGGGTCAGCGGGCGCGTCGGGCGCCGCCGGCGACCCGGCGGCCGCGGACGTGCTCGCCGAGCTCCGGGAGACGGCGGTCGAGGAGACGCCGCCGGTCGAGCTGATGGCGCGGGTCCGGGAGTGGCAGCGGCGGCTCGACGGCCGGGCGGACGCCGGCGAGGAGTAGGCGCGGGGCGAAGCGGGGCCCGCGGCGGGGGGAGCCGCGCGGCGGCGGGCGACCGGGGAAGCGCGGGCCGTGCCGTCGGCCGCCCCGCTACGCCGACCTCACTCCAGGTCGGGGCGGGAGAGTTCGGTCTCCTTCGAGGTGAGGACCTCGAGCAGGGCGGGCGTGTCGTCCTCGATCGCCTCCATGCAGGCGTCGAGGCCGTCGGTGATGTTGTCGGGGTCCTCGACGCGCACGCCCTTGCCGCCCAGGGCGTCGACCATGTCGGCGTAGTGGCCGGAGAACGGCGTGTCGTAGGAGGCCATCTCGAAGTTGTTGAACACGACGCCGAGCACCGGGATGTCCTCGCGGGCCGCGGTCTCGAAGTCCAGCCCGGTCATGCCGATGGCGCCGTCGCCCATGACGTGGATGCAGGTCTTGTCCGGCTCGACGAGGCTGGCGCCCATCATCAGGCCGAGGCCGTAGCCGAGCTGGGTGGTCTTGCCCCAGCCCAGGTACGAGAGCGGCTCGGTGACCTCGAAGAACGGCGCCATCATGTCCCGGGCGTTCCCGGCGTCGGCGGTGGCGACGATCTCGTCCTTGTCGAAGTACTCGTCGAGTTCGCGGACGACCCGGTAGGGGTTGATCGGCGTCTCGTCGGAGGTGAGCTTGTCCTCCCAGTCGGCCATCCACGCCTCGTGGATCTCCTCGATCTCCGCGACGACCTCGTCCCGCCGGCCGCGGGGCTCGCCGTCGAGGCGGTCGTGGACCTCCTCGTAGACGGCCTCGAGGGTCAGCTTGGCGTCGCCGATGAGGGCGTGGTCGGTCTCGACGTTCTTGTCGACGTCGCCCGCGTCGACGGTGTTGTGGATGACGGTCTTGTCCTTGCCGCTGTTGGGGACCGACATCCCGTAGGAGGTCTTCGTGAACGAGCAGCCGGCGCCGAAGAGGACGTCGGACTCGTGGAGGAAGTGGTTGAGCTCCCGGGGTTCGCTCTTGCTCGCGGCGCCCAGCGAGAGCGGGTGGTCCTCGGGGAAGGCGCTCTTGCCGTTGAGGCTGGTGGCGACCGGCGCCTCCAGCAGCTCCGCGAGGTCCTTGAGCGGCTCCCAGGCCTTCGCGTAGTGGACGCCCTGGCCGGCGTAGAGCATGGGCTCGTCGGCGTCGAGCAGCGCGTCGGCGACCTGCTCGACGACGTGCGGGTCGGGGGCGCCCGCCCGGGTGGACTCGGACGGCTCGTAGTCGAACTCCGACACCTCGGCGTCGTGGACGTCGATCGGGAGTTCGACCAGCGTCGGCCGCGGGCGGCCGTTGCGCGCGCCGTTGAACGCCCGCCGGATGGTCTCCCCGACCGCGTCGGGGTCGGTCAGCTGCTCGGCCGTCTTGGTGACGGGCTGGTAGGTGATGAGCGAGCTGAACTTGGGGTCGGTGTTGGTCTTCGCGCGCGAGTAGCCGGCCGGGAGCGCCACCAGCGGCGCCGACTCGGCGTAGGCCTGCGCGATGCCGCCGACGGAGTTCTCGGTGCCGGGGCCGTGCTGGGCGACGAACGTGACGATCTCGTCCCCGGAGGTGATCCGCGCGATCCCGTCGGCCATGTGGACGCCGGTCCGCTCCTGGCGGACGACGATGGTTCGGATCCCGACGTCCTCGGCCGCGCCGGTGTCGAGCAGCGGGTGGCTCGGGAACCCGAAGAGGTACTCTACGCCTTCCGCATCGAGGGCTTCAGCGATGGCTTCTGTAACGTTCATGGACGCGTTCGGGCGGCACCATGACCCCCCGGACCGTAAAGGTACCTTATCGTCGGTTTTCGCCGCCGCCAGGGATTGACATTATCGTTCGTTGTGTTCGTCGATCCGTCCGCCGTCGGCTGTCGAAACGTTGAACACCCGGAGCGGAGAATCCCGTCGTATGTCCGACCGACCCAAGCTCGAACGGCTCTGCGTCCACGAGACGGTGTCGACGAAGATCCCGGCGGATGCGTTCGTCGACGCGTTCGCCGACCTCGACATCCCGGCGGAACTGGTTGGCGACGACGAGGAGTTCGACCGGACCGACGCGGTCGCCTCCTTCCGGCCCCGCGAGGCCTTCCTCGACGCCGCCTGGACCCACTGCATCCGCGCCGGCTACGACGAGTTCGACGTCGAGGCCCACGAGGAGGCGGGCGTGCCGCTCACGAACAGCACCGGCATCCACGACACCACGGTCGGCGAGATCGCGGTCGGCTACATGCTCTCGCTCGCCCGGATGCTCCACATCTACCGCGACCACCAGAACGAGAACAACTGGTACGAGCCCCCCTACGAGCGCCCCTTCACGGTCGAGAACGAGAAACTCTGCGTCGTCGGTCTCGGCACCCTGGGCGAGGGGACCGCGACGCGGGCCGACGCGCTCGGCATGGACGTGGTCGGGGTCCGGCGGTCCGACGAGCCCGTGCCCGGCGTCTCCGAGATTTACCACCCGGACGACCTCCACGAGGCCATCGCGGACGCCCGCTTCGTCGCCGTCGCGGTCCCGCACACGCCCGAGACCGAGGGGATGTTCTCGACGCCGGAGTTCGAAACCATGCGCGACGACGCCTTCCTCATCAACGTCGCGCGGGGTCCGATCGTCGACGAGGACGCGCTGATCGACGCGCTCGACTCGGGCACCATCGCGGGCGCCGGCCTGGACGTCTTCGAGACCGAACCCCTCCCGGAGGACTCGCCGCTGTGGGACTTCGAGGAGGTCGTCATCTCGCCCCACCGCGGTTCGGCCACGAACCGCTACCACCTCGACATCGCCGACCTGGTCAAGGAGAACGTGCGCCGGTACCAGGCGGGCGAGGAACTGAAAAACCGCGTCGCCTGAAGCCACGCGGTCGCCGCTTCGCGTTCCCCGCCCGGATCGCCCCCGCGCCCGGTCCCGCGCCCGCAGCCGCCGGACCGCCTCGCGTTCGCGTCCGCCGGGTCGGGCCCGACCCGCGCCGGCGCCAGCGGTCGTCGGCCGCTTCCGCCGGCCGTCCCGGGCGGTGCGCTGAAGGGGGTCGGGGGGCAACGGCGGGACGATGAGCGACGACGCGGACGCCGACGGGCCGTCGATCCGCCGGCTGGACGACCGGACCGTCGAGCGGATCGCCGCCGGCGAGGTCGTCGAGCGGCCGGCCTCGGTCGTGAAGGAACTCGTCGAGAACGGCCTCGACGCGGGGGCCACCCGGATCGCGGTGAGCGTCGAGGGCGACGGCACCGACGGGATCCGGGTGCGCGACGACGGCCACGGGATGACCGCGGCGGAACTCGAACTCGCGGTCGCGGAGCACGCCACATCCAAACTCTCCGACGCCGACGACCTCGACCGGGTCGGGACGCTCGGCTTCCGGGGCGAGGCGCTGAACGCCATCGCCGCGGTCTCCCGGACCACGATCAGGAGCCGTCCGCCCGGCGCCGACCGGGGCCACGAACTGACCGTCGAGGGCGGCGAGGTCGGGTCGGTCCGGCCGGTCGGCTGTCCGCCGGGGACCGTCGTCGAGGTCGATGACCTCTTCTACAACACGCCGGCCCGCCGGAAGTTCCTGAAGACCGCCGCCACCGAGTTCGACCGCGTGAGCACCGTCGTCGCGCAGTACGCGCTGGCGAACCCGGACGTGGCGGTGTCGCTGGACCACGACGGCCGGGAGACGTTCGCGACCGACGGCCGGGGGGACCGGCGGGCGGCCGTGCTGGCGGTGTACGGCCGCGAGGTCGCGGAGTCGATGGTGGAGGTGGCGTGGTCGGCCGACGAGGGGCCGGTGCGCGCCGTGGAAGGGATGGTCTCGCACCCGGAGACGACCCGCAGCAGCCGGGAGTACCTCTCGACGTTCGTCAACGGCCGGTACGTCCCCGCGGCGGCGCTCCGAACGGCGGTGGTCGACGCCTACGGCGGCCAGCTGGCGAGCGACCGCTACCCGTTCGCCGCGCTCTTCCTCGACGTGGTGCCGGACGCGGTCGACGTGAACGTCCACCCCCGCAAGACCGAGGTCCGCTTCGACGACGAACCCGCGGTCACGGGCGCCGTCGAGCGGGCCGTGCGGGAGGCGCTGCTCGACGAGGGGCTGGTGCGCTCGACCGCACCCCGGGGGCGCGGCGCCCCGGCCGAGACGGCGGTCGATCCCGAACCGACCGACGGAACCGAGGCGGTCGGGGGCGCCGGCACGGCCCACGAGCGCGAGAGCGGCGCCGAGCGCGGCCCCCGGCGCCCGCGGTCCCCGACCCGCGTCGGCGGCGGTGACGCGGCCGACGGGCCGGGCGACCCGGCCG
>JBDGPV010000084.1:0-8518 GCA_042219485.1 Haloferacaceae archaeon | reverse complement strand
TTCGGGCTCTACCAGCAGCTGGAGGCCTCGAAGACGCCGGCGCCGATCAACGCCGGCGAGGTCGCCCCGAACGACATCGTGATCCCCGAGGGCGACACCGGCGTCGACCCCGGCCCGTTCGTCGGGGAGCTCCAGAGCGTGGGCGCGGAGGCCCGCATCATGGAGGGCTCGATCCAGGTGACCGCCGACAGCGTCGTCTGCGAGGCCGGCGAGGAGGTCAGCGCCGAGCTCGCGGACGTGCTCGGCGAACTCGGCATCGAGCCCAAGGAGGTCGGACTCGACCTCCGCGCGGTCCACTCCGAGGGCGTCCTGTTCGAGCCCGAGGAACTCGACATCGACGTGGCGTCCTACCGCGCGGACGTCGAGTCCGGCGCCGCGGCGGGGCGCAACCTGTCGATCAACGCCGCGTACCCGACCGCCCGGACCGCCGGGAGCCTGCTCGGGAAGGCGGCCGGCGAGGCCAAGTCCGTCGGGCTGTTCGCCGGGATCGAGGATCCCGACGTGCTGCCCGACCTCGCGGCGCGGGCCGACGCGCAGGTGCGCGCCCTGGCCGGGCGGATCGACGACGAGGAGGCCCTGCCGGAGGAACTCCGCGGCGTCGCGGCCGACGCGTCGGCCGCGGGGACGGCCGAGGCGGCCGACGACGGCGACGGTGAGGACGAGGACGAGGACGAGGACGAAGAGGCACAGGCGGACGACCAAGCGGCCGAGGCCGAGGAGGCCGGCGACGACGATGACGACGACGCCGGCGCCGAGGGTCTCGGGGAGATGTTCGGATAACGATACCCATGGAGTACGTGTACGCAGCACTCATCCTGAACGAATCGGGCGAGGAAATAAGCGAGGACAACGTCACGGCGGTCCTGGAGGCCGCCGGCGTCGACGTCGAGGAGTCCCGCGTGAAGGCCCTGGTGGCCGCGCTGGAGGACGTCGACATCGAGGAGGCCATCGAGACGGCGGCCGCGGCGCCCGCGGCGGGCGGCGCTGCCGGCGGCACCGCGGGCGCGGCCGAGGAGGAGGACGCCGCGGAGGCCGAGGAGGCCGGCGACGACGACGAGGAGGACGCCGCGGAGGCCGAGGAGGCCGGCGACGACGACGAGGACGAGGAGGCCAGCGGCGAGGGCCTCGGCGAACTGTTCGGCTGACGGCGGCCGCCGCGGTCGCGGTTCTTCCCGACTCCCACCGGGAGCGCCGCGGCCGGCCGCGGCGGGCCACCACTCAAGTACCGGGGCGCGGCCACGGCCGGCGTGTTCGGGGCGGCGCCCGCGACGACGGCGACGGTGCTCGGGTACGCCGGCCTCGGGGTCGCGCTGGGGACGGCGACCGGCCTGACGCCCGGCCTGCACGCCAACGCGGTCGCCCTGCTCCTGGCGGCGGCGGCGCCGCAGCTGCCGGGGACCGGCCTCGGGGTGGGGGCCGCGGTGCTCGCGACGGGGGTCGTCCACACGTTCCTCGACGCGGTGCCCGCGCTGGCGCTCGGCGTGCCGGACGCGGCGATGGCCGCGAGCGCGCTCCCCGGCCACCGCCTGGTGCTCGCGGGGCGGGGCGAGGAGGCGGTGCGGCTGTCGGCCTGCGGGAGCGCCGCGTGCGTGCTCGCGGCGGTCCCGCTCGCGGTCCCGCTCACGCGCGCTGCCCGCCGCCTCCTGCCCGTACTGGAGGGCGCGCTGCCGGTCGTGCTCGGGGCGGTCGCCTGCTACCTGGTCGCCACGGAGCCGTCGGTCCGGGCGGCGGTCGGGGGCGCGGCCGCGTTCGCCGCGAGCGCCGGCCTGGGGGCGACGGTGCTCGGCCGCGGCGTCGGCGGACCGCTCCCCGTCGGGAGCGTCCTCGCGCCGCTGTTCGCGGGCCTGTTCGGCGCGCCGGTGTTGCTGGCCTCGCTCCGCGGGGAGGGGGGCGTCCCGCCGCAGGCCGACGCGGCCATCAGGATGGGGCGGGGCGCGGTGGGGCTCACTGCGGGGGCCGGCGCCGTCGCCGGCGCGGCGGTGGCGTACGTCCCGGGCGTGTCGGCGGGCGTGGCGGCGACGGTGGCGCTCCCGGCGGCGCCGGGCCGCCACCCCGCCCGGGGGTACGTCGTGGCGTCGAGCGCGGCCAACACCGCGACGGCGGTCTTCGCCCTCTTCGCGCTCGCCGGCCTGGACGCGGCGCGCACCGGCGTGACGGTCGCGCTGGTCGCGGCCGACGCGCCGGTCGTCCTCCCCGCGCTGGTGCCCGCGGTGGCGCTGTCGGCGGCCGCGGGGGCGGCGCTCGTGCTGGCGGTCGGCGGCCGCTACCTCCGGGCGGCGCGGCGGGTCGATCACGCCCGCCTCGCGGTCGGCGTGCTCGGCCTGCTCGCGGGGCTGTCGTACCTGTTCGGGGGGCCGACCGGGGTCGGGGTCTACCTCGCGGCCGCGGTGGTGGGGCTGGGTCCGGCCGCCGTCGGCTGCCGTCGGGTCCACCTGATGGGATCGCTGATCGGCCCGCTCGCCGTCGGGTTGTGACGAACAACAACGGTTAAACCTCGCGGGAGGGTTGGTCGGTTATGAGCAACGCGGACGCGGAGCGGCGGGAGGAGCGCAAGTGCGTCTCCTGTGGGATCAACATCGCCGGGATGAGCGCCGCCTCCTTCGACTGCCCGGACTGCGGACACCGGATCCACCGGTGTTCGCGGTGCCGGAAGCAGAGCAACCTCTACGAGTGTCCGGACTGCGGGTTCAGGGGGCCGTAGGATGGGGAAGGTCGCCGCGAAGCTGAAGGTGATGCCGGGGAGCCCGGAGATCGACCTCGACGAACTCCAGGAGCGCCTGGAGGACTCGCTGCCGGAGGGCGCGGAGATCCGCGGGTTCGACCGCGACGACGTGGCCTTCGGGCTGGTCGCGCTCCTGCCGACGGTCGTCGTGCCCGACGACGCCGGCGGCACGGAGGCCGTCGAGGAGGCGTTCGCCGAGGTCGCGGACGTCGAGAGCGTCGAGGTCGAGGAAGTCGGCCGGCTCTGACGGCGCGGCGCGGAACGCACGTTTTATGAGCCACACGGCGGTAGGCAGGGGCACGACCATGCCGAGCTCCAACGGGCCGATGAAGGGGACGCGAGGAAAACTCTCGAACGACCCGCGCGAGCGGGGGACGTCGCCGCCACAGCGCGCGATCCAGGAGTACGGGACGGGCCAGAAGGTCCACCTCTCCCTGGACCCCAGCGTGCCCGACGGCCGGTTCCACCCGCGGTTCAACGGCCACACGGGGACCGTCGTCGGCGAGCAGGGCAGCGCGTACAAGGTGGAGATCACCGACGGCGGGACGCCGAAGACGCTGATCGTCTCGGCGGCCCACCTGCGCGCGCAGGGTGAGGACGGGGACTGAGCCGGCGTCCATGAGCATCTTCAAAGAAAAGCTCGACGAGGAGTACCTCACCGTCGCGGAGGTCAAGGAGCTCCTGGCCGAGGTCGAACGCGACCGGGCGGCCGACGAGGAGCGCGAGATGCGCTACGAGCTCGCCCGCGCCATCGAGCACGTCAACCGGTTCGCCGCGCTCGACCCCGAGGAGGCGCGCGAACTGGTGGCGGAACTGCAGGAGGTCGAGAAGGTGGACGAGACGACGGCGTACAAGATCGCCGACCTGCTGCCCGAGGACCGCGACGAGTTGCGCGCCGTGTTCGCGCAGCGCCGGTACGCGCTCGACGGCGACGAACTGGACGAGATCCTCGACGTCGTCGCGAAGTACGTCTGACGCCCGGCTTTTAATAGTTGCTGACACAAGGGGGAGCCATGACCGACGACGAGAGCGACGACCGGCCGGGCGCCGAGGAGGCGGGCGAGGCGGGCGACCCGAGCGCCGTCGTGCTCGATTACCTCCCGCACGGGCGGGCCGACGACGACCGCCCGCAGTACGAGAAGTCGCCGATCGCGTACGCGCTCGGGGAGCGGGACTTCCGGCTGATCGAGGCCGACCTGGCCGCCGACGCCGACGTGGGGATCGGGGACCGGATCGGGCTGGCGGGGGACGACCGGGTCGAGTCCGTCCGCGAGGTCGAGTACGGCGACCTCTCGAACGGCGCGCGCTCGGAACTGGAATACGTCGTCGAGGACGTCGTCGAGCGCGAGACCGACCGGTTCGTCGAGTTCTTCAACGAGGCCCAGCCGATCACCCTGCGCCTCCACCAGCTGAACCTGCTGCCCGGGATCGGAAAGAAACTCAGGAACAACGTCCTCGACGAGCGCAAGCGCGAGCCGTTCGCGGACTTCGAGGACCTGACCGACCGGGTCTCCGGCCTCCACGACCCGAAGGGGGTGCTCGTCGACCGGATCATCGAGGAACTGCGCGACGAGGACCTGAAGTACAAGCTCTTCGTCCGGCCGGACGGGGCCGAATGACGGTCGTCCCGGGAGCTTTAGTGTCGCCGGGCGACTACGCCCGCCGATGACCCCGGCTCCCTCGGACCGGCACGGGCGGCGCGACCCGGACCGCCTGCGCCGACGGGCCGGCGTGCGGGGGGACCCCGACCGCGATCAGCACTTCCTCGTGGACGACCGGGTGCTGGATCGGATCCCCGGCTACCTGCCGGCCGACGCCGACACCGGCCACGTCCTGGAGATCGGTCCCGGGACGGGGGCGCTGACCGACCGCCTGCTGTCGCTCGGCGCCGACGGCGACCGGGCCCGGCCCGATCGCGTGACGGCCGTCGAGCGCGACCCCGACCTCGCCGCGTTCTGCCGGGAGGAGTTCGCCGACGCGGTCGAGGCGGGACGGCTCGTCGTGGTCGAGGGCGACGCCCTGTCGGTCGACCTGCCGGCGTACACCGCCTGCGTCTCGAACCTGCCGTACGGCGTCGCGAGCGGGATCACCTTCCGGCTGCTGCCCCGGGGGCGGCCCTTCGTCTGCACCTACCAGCGGGAGTTCGCCGAGCGGATGGTCGCCGATCCGGGGACGGCGTCGTACGGGCGGCTGTCGGTGAGCGCGCAGCACTACGCCGACGTCGAGATCGTCGAGCGGGTCCCGCCGGAGGCGTTCGACCCGCAGCCGTCGGTCGAGAGCGCTGTGGTGCGGGCGGTTCCGCGGGAGCCGTCCTACGACGCCGGCGACGAGGCGTTCTTCCTCGACTTCGTGAAGGCGCTGTTCACCCAGCGCCGCAAGACGACGCGCAACGCCGTGCGGAACACGGCCCACATCTCCGGGCTGGACGACCCCGGGGCCGTCGTCGCGGCGGCCGACGGGGACCTGCTCGACCGGCGCCCGGGCGACCTGTCGCCGGCGGCGTTCGCGCGCCTGGCGCGCATCGCCGACGCCCGCGGGCGGGCAGACGGGACCGACGGCGGCGGGCCGGCCGGGGGTGGCGGACGGTGACGGTCCACGAGTGGCTGATCGGCGCCGGGAACGCCGTCCCCGAGGGGATCGGGGAGGTGGCGGCCACTGCCGTGGTCGTCGGGGTCGTGATCGCCGCACGCCGGGCGGCCGCGCGCTGGCGGGAGTCCCACCGGACGACGAGCCGGGAGGGGGGCGCCTCGCGGCTCCGCCTGCTCGTCTCGGGCGTCGTCTCGGCGATCACGGGGCTGGGCATGGTGGCCGTCGTGGCCATCTGGGGGCTGGTCCGGCCGCTCCTGAGCGCCTACGCCAGCCTCGGCCTGGACGCCGTCTGGGGGCGGCTGGTGCTCGCGGGCGTTCTCCTGGGCGGCGCCTACGCGCTGGTCGGGTTCGTCCGCCGGATCGTCGACGAGGTGATCGGCCGCCGCGACGACGTGAGCGAGCACCAGCGGGAGATCCTCTACCGGCTGGCGCAGGTGGCCGTCTACGCGCTGGTCGGCCTGACGGTCCTGACGCTTTTCACGAACGACCCGAGCAGCCTGCTGGTCGGGGCGGGGTTCCTCGGCATCGTTGTCGGGATGGCCGCCAGACAGACGCTGGGGGCGATGCTCGCCGGCTTCGTCCTCATGTTCTCGCGCCCGTTCGAGATCGGCGACTGGGTGGAGATCGGCGACCGGGAGGGGATCGTGACGGGCATCACGGTTGTCAACACCCGGCTGCGGACCTTCGACGGCGAACACGTGATGCTCCCCAACGACGAGGTGTCGAGCCGGGCGATCGTCAACCGGACCCGGCAGGGGCGCCTGCGCCTGGAGGTCGAGGTGGGGGTCGACTACGAGGCCGACCCGACCGAGGCGGCGGAGGTGGCGGCCGCCGCGATCGGGGACCTCACGGAGGTCCTCTCGGTCCCGCGGCCGCGGGTGGTGATCAAGCGGTTCGGCGACTCCGCGGTGGTGCTCGGCGTCCGTGTGTGGATCGACAACCCGAGCGCCAGGCGCAAGTGGCGGGCCCGCACCGCCGTGGTCGCGGCCGTCCACGGGGCGTTCAGCGACGAGGGGATCGCGATCCCGTTCCCGCAGCGCGAACTCTCGGCCCGGGAGGGCGAGGCGGTCCTCGTCGGGGCCGGGGCCGCGGACGGGGCGGCGGCCGACGGCGCGGAACCGCCGGGCGCGAACCGCGGGGCCGCGTCGGAGCCCGACGGCGGGACCGCGCCCGACGCGGCCGGGGACGGGGGCGGCACCACCGACGGATGAGCGGGGACGGCCGGGACGGCCCGCCCGACCTCGCCGACCGGCGGGGCGCCGGGACGACCGTCTACGGGCCCGCGGAGGACTCGGGGCTGCTCGCGGCGGCGGCCGCGGAGGCGGTCGGGGCCGGGGATCGGGTCCTGGAGGTCGGCGTCGGATCCGGCTGGGTGGCCGAGCGGGTCGCCGACGCGACCGGCGCGACCGTCGTGGGGAGCGACGTGAACCCGCACGCCTGCCGTCGGGCCCGCGAGCGCGGGATCGAGACGGTCCGGGCGGACCTGGTCGGGCCGTTCCGGGACGGGGCGTTCGACGCCGTGCTGTTCAACCCCCCGTACCTCCCCGCCGACCCGGACGCGGCGTGGGACGACTGGATGGAGGCGGCGCTGTCGGGCGGGGAGTCGGGGCGGGCCGTCGTGGCGCCGTTCATCGACGACGTCGGCCGGGTGCTCGCCCCCGGGGGGCGCGTCCTGCTGGTCGTCAGCAGCCTCACCGGCTTCGACGCGGTCGTAGAGCGGGCGGAGCGGCGGGGCTTCGCGGCCCGGACGGTCCGGGAGGAGTCGTACCCGTTCGAGACGCTCTCGGTGCTGTGTCTCTCCCGCGGGTGACGCCCGCGCCGGTGTATAACCCCGGGGCATTAATCAGTTCAGCAAATATTAAGCGTCTTTATGCCGAACCGACACGCGATGAGCGAACTCGTCGCGACGACGCCGGGGCTGTACCCGTTGCCCGACTGGGCCAAAGAGGAGCTGGCGGACCTGAAGGGGCACCAGAAGGAGGACCTGATCGACGGCGACGAGGGCGAGGAGGTCGTCGCCGCCTACGAGCGCGCGCGTGACGAGGTGATCGGTCACCAGCGCGAGGCCGGTCTGGACCGGACCGTCGAGGGGCAGTTGCGGTGGGACGACCTGCTCGCGCACCCGCTGACGGTCCACGATTCCGTCGAAACGGGGGGTATCGTCCGGTACTACGACAACAACAACTTCTACCGCGACCCGCGGGTGGTCGACGACCTGACGTTCTCGGGCGACGTGGCCGCCGAACTGGAGGCCGCGGCGGAGTCGGCCGGCGACCTCCAGGCGGTGCTGCCGGGGCCGTACTCGCTGGCCGACCTGGCGACCGACGAACACTACGGCGACGACGCCGACTTCCTCGCGGCCGTGGCGGACTTCCTCGCCGGCGAGGTCGGGGCCTTCCCCGACCACGAGACCCTGTTCCTGCTGGAGCCGTCGCTGGTCGAACGCCCGCCGGGCGACGGCGCGGACGCCCGGGCGAGCGCGGCCATCGACGACGTGGCCGCCGCGACCGACGCCGACGTGGTGGTCCACACCTACTGGGGGGCGCTGGAGGAGGGGGTGTACGCCCACCTGATGGACGCCGACGTCGAGGCCATCGGCGTAGACCTGGTGGCCGGGGACCGCGAGGACACCGTCTACAACCTCGGCGAGTACGGGACGAAAGACGACGTCGCGCTGGGGCTGGTCGACGGCCAGAACACGCTGGTCGAGGAGCCGTCGACGGTCCGCGAGCGGATCGACTGGCTCCGGGAGCAGGTCCCCCAGTCGTTCGACACCGTGTACGCGACGAGCAACACCGAACTGTTCTACCTGCCCGTGAGCAAGTACCGCGAGAAACTGGCGACGCTGGGCGCGGCCGCCGCGCCGGAGGTGAACGCATGAGCGAGAACAGGGCGCAGTTCCGGCCGCCGGACCACCCCAACGACCACTTCCTGCTGACGACGGTCGTCGGCAGCTACCCGAAGCCGAAGTGGCTCGACCGGGCCCGGGAGCTCTACGAGGACGACGACGCCGGCTTCGGCGAGGAGGAGTTCGCGGAGGCCAAGGACGACGCCGCGCGCCTGATCGCCCGGGAACACGAGCGCGCGGGGCTGGACGCCGTCGTGGACGGGGAGATGCGCCGCGAGGAGATGGTCGAGTACTTCGCCGGGCTGATCGACGGCTACGAGTTCAACGGGCCGGTGAAGGTGTGGGGCCACAACTACTTC
>JBDGPV010000124.1:0-8654 GCA_042219485.1 Haloferacaceae archaeon | reverse complement strand
GGACCAACTACCGCGGCCTGGTCCACATCGCCGACGGCGCCGAGAACTCCTCGACCGCCGTCGAGTGCGACGCCCTGATGTTCGACAACGAGTCGACCTCCGACACCATGCCGTACATGGAGATCAACGAGTCGCAGGTCGACGTGGCCCACGAGGCGACGGTCGGCAAGATCGGCGACGAGGACGTGTTCTACCTCCAGTCGCGCGGCCTCGACGACGACGACGCCAAGCAGATGATCGTCTCGGGGTTCATCGAACCGATCACCGAGGAGCTGCCGATCGAGTACGCGGTCGAGCTGAACCGGCTCGTCGAGCTCGAGATGGAGGGGTCGCTCGGATAACATGAGCACGCAGGTACCCGCCGACATCTCCGAGGAGACGGTTCGGCGCATCGCCGAGGAGCGCGACGAGCCCGACTGGCTGCTCGACCGACGGCTGGCGGCGCTGGATGCGCTCCCAGACCTCGACATGCCGGACGTCATCCGGACCCCGGGGCGCCGGTGGACCGACCTGGAGGCGCTGGACTTCGAGGCGCTCGTGGACCCGCTCGACCAGCGCGACGACACCGAGCGGGTCACGGCCGAGGGCGCCACGGTCCTGCCGTTCACCGAGGCCGTCGAACGCTACCCCGACCGGGTCGCGGACGCCTTCGGGTCGGCCATCGATCCGGAGACCAACTACCTCACCGCCCTCTCGGCCGCGCTGTTCACCACGGGCACGTACGTCCGCGTGCCCGAGGGCGTGGACGCCGAGGACGTGACCGTCCGGGCCGAGATGAACTCCCGGTCGCTGTTCAGCCACACGCTGGTCGTCACCGAGGAGAACTCGTCGGTGACGATTCTGGAGCGGATCTCGAACGGTAGCGAGTCGCGGAGCGCCTCGGACGAGGGCGGTTCCACCGCCATCGCTGGCGACCGCTACTTCAGCAACCTCGTCGAGATCGACGCGGGCGAGAACAGCTACGTCCAGTACGGCTCGCTCCAGACGCTCGACGACGACGTCTACGACTTCACGCTGAAGCGCGGCGACGCCGGGCGCTACGCGACCATCAACTGGATCGAGGGCAACCTCGGGTCGCGGCTCACCCGGTCCGACATCGAGACGGAACTGAACGGCGACTCCTCGGAGACCCAGATCGTCGGCGCGTTCTTCGGCCACGAGGACCAGCACTTCGACCTCAACGCCCGGGTCTGGCACAACGCCGAGCACACCACCGCCGACCTGGTCACCCGGGGCGTGCTCGACGACACGGCCCGCTCGGTCTACGAGGGCGTCCAGAACGTCGGCCGCGAGGCGTGGGACACCAACTCCTACCAGCGCGAGAACACCCTGATGCTCTCCGACGAGAGCGAGGCCGACGCCTCCCCGAAGCTCATCATCAACAACCACGACACGGAGGCCAGCCACTCCGCGACGGTCGGACAGGTCGATCGCGAGGACCTGTTCTACATGACCTCGCGGGCGCTGTCGCCCCGCGTCGCCCGCAACATGCTCGTCGAGGGCTTCTTCGTCCCCGTCCTCGAGGAGGTCGAGGTCGAGGAGCTCCGCGAGGACCTCGAACGGCTCATCGGCGACCGGCTCCGCGGCTGAGCCGGCGCCGTCGCGGGGTCCGGTTCCCCCCGCCCGACGCTCTCCGCTCCCTCCGCCCGTCCTTCCCCCTTTCCGGTCGTTCCCCGTTCGTTCCGTTCCCTCCCGCCCCGGTCGGCCCGGACCGCCCCGGCCCGGCGCGAGGGAAACGGTTTAAGTCCGTCTGCCTCCCACCGTTCGGTATGCACCCGGGACCGACTGCGGACCGAACCGCACGACGGGGGGGGCCGCCGTGAGCCTCGGACAGGAGGTGACCTCCGACCGGCAGCTCGCCCGCCTGCTCCAGATCGGGGTCGTGCTGGAGGAGGTCGTCGAGGCGCGGGCCCACCGCCACTACCAGTCCCTCTCGGCCGACGAGCGCGATCCCGAGATCGCCGAACTCCTCGAGGAGGCCTCCGAGGAGTCGGCCGAACACCGGGAGCGGCTGGAGTCGCTGGTCGACGAGCTCAACGCCGAGAGCGTCCCGTTCGAGGAGGTCGAGACCCTCGTCGCCGAGCACTACGGCGGCCCCGACGACTTCGACGGGGTGCTGTACGACCAGCTGTGCAGCGAGGAGACGGCGTACAAGTTCTACGACGACCTGATCGCGGCCATCGACGCGAGCGACGCCCGGTTCTCGGTCGACCGCGACCGGCTGCTGAACCTGCTCGCGGACATCCGCGAGGACGAGGCCGCGGGCGTCGAGGACGTGACCGAACTCATGGAGCGACGGTCATGAACACGGCAGAGCAGTACCTCAAGGCGATCTACCTGGTCCAGGAGATGGAGGACGGGCCGGCCTCGACCGGCGCCATCGCCGACGCGCTGGCTGTCAGCCCCGCCAGCGCCAACGAGATGATCGGCAAGCTGGAGGAGCGCGGCCTGGCCGAACACGAGAAGTACAAGGGCGTCACCCTGACCGACGAGGGGATCGTCCGGGCCCGCGACGCCATCCAGACCTACTGCATCATCGAGCGGTTCCTCCTCAACGTGCTCGGCGTCGAGGAGTTCCGCGCCGAGGCCCGCGAACTGGAGGCCGTCATCGACGACACGGTGGCCGAACGGCTCGACACCATCATCGACCGCGACCCGGACTGCCCGGACTGTTTCGCCGCCGAGGCCGACGCCTGCCGGTACCTCGAGGTCGAGACGCCCGCCGACTGACTGCCGACGAGGCGAAGCCTTTTCGACGCGCCCGCCGCTTGTCCCGGCCGGGCCGGGGACCGGCACCGGCTCGCAGTCCCGTGGTGTAGCGGCCAATCATAACGGCCTTTGGAGCCGTTGACGGCGGTTCGAATCCGCCCGGGACTACTGCTGAGATCCCTCAATTCGCACCGTCGGATTATCTTGATCGCGATAGGGCTCCATCACGAACACCAAATCACTCGTGTATTCGGTCGCGAAGTACACCCGATACGATTTGCGTGTCCCTCCACGGAGCTCCAACTCTTCGGGGAGGGTATTGATCGCCCGCCGCATCGCTATTGAATCGGGATCGTGCTCCGCGTCACGGAAGTCGATCATCGACCACTGACGGCGCGAAAATCTCTTGGGCGATCCGATATGGTTTCGGAGAACGACGATCGTTTCAACCCATTTCGTTCCACGTGGCGCCTCCAGGGGTGCATCATCGCGATACTGTTCCTTGAGATCTTCTGCTGGAATGGCGTCCCGGGTTTCGTAGTTCTCAACCTTCACGCTAACCGTCGTTTCCTCAAGCTCGTAGGTCACCCAATCGCCAATCTGACCGTGCAGAGTTTTCGGCTCGGGTGTCGCGGTCGCCGTCGGCGTTGCGGTCGATGTCGGAGTTGGTGTTGGAGTCTCAGTGGGGGTGTCGGTCGGGGTCGGCGTCGGTGTGGGCGTCCGCGTCGGTGTCGCCGTGGCTGTCGGCGTACCAGTTGTCGTTTCAGTTTGAGCGGGCTCGCCGCTGCTACAACCCGCCAGGGCAGCGGCCATCGCGAGGAACGTCCGGCGGTCCATACCGGAACGTCACCGATGGCAAACAAAAACATGCGGCTGACGTACTCCCCGCGCTAGAACCCTCGGAACCCCTTGGCGGTGGACGTGCAGGCGTCCCGCGCGGCCCCCCGGTTCAGTCCCGACGGAGCGCCAGCGCGGCCGCGGTCACCAGCGCGACGGTTGCGACGATCGGCCCGACGCCGGGGCCGCTGCCTTCCGTGGTCGCCGCGCCCGCGGTCGTCGCCCCGGACCCGGGTTCCGTCGCCGCCGTCGTCGTGTCGGCCGGCGTCGTGCCGGCCGGCGCCGTCGTCACGGTCGGCCGCGGGGTCGTCGAGCAGGCCGTCGACGACGTCCGGGCGACCCACGGCGACGTGTCGGTCGCCACGTCGCTCCCGGACGACGTCGGCGTGGCCGTCGAGCCAGTGGTGCTCCGGTCGGTCCTGCGGGAGCTGCTGGAGAACGCGGTCGTTCACGCCGACGGGGCGGGCGTCGCGGTCGCGTTCGTCGACGGCGAGGGCGACATCGTCGTGAGCGACGACGGGCCCGGCATCCCCGAGTACGAGGTCGAGGTGTTCGAGATCGAGCGGGAGACGTCGCTGAAACACGGGAGCGGCCTCGGCCTCTGGCTCGTCAAGTGGGGCGTCGACCGGTTCGGCGGAGCGGTCCGGTTCGACACCTCGGATGCGGGAACCCGGGTCCACGTTTCCGTCCCCAGCGACCGCCTCACGCGTCGGGCCCCGGCGGCGGACTGACGGGGCGGGACGGTTTAGGCCACCCCGGCCGAACGCCGGGCGTGCACGACCTCTCCCACCCCATCGTCGACGGGATGCAGACGTACCCGGGCGACCCCGAGGTTCGCGTCGAGGCCGCACGGACGCTCGGCTCGGACGGCTACCGGGTGACGGAACTGGGCTGTGGCAGCCACGCGGGCACCCACGTCGACGCGCCGGCGCACACGGAACCCGACGGGCGGACCCTGGACGCGTTTCCCGTCGATCGGTTCGTCCTGCGGACGGCGCGCGTGGACTGCCGGGACCTCGCGGCCCGCGACCCCGTCCCGCCCGACCGGGTGCCGTCCGCCGACGCCGACTGCGTCGCCTTCCACACCGGCTGGGACGACCACTGGGGTTCCGACCGGTACCTCGACCACCCGTACCTCGCTCCCGAAACCGCGCGGCGGTGTGCCGAGCGGGGGTACGACGTCGCGACGGACGCGCTCAGCCCCGATCCGACGCCGTCGGCGTCGGCCCCCGACGGCGGGGGCGGCTTCCCGGCCCACCGCGCGCTGCTCGGGGCCGGCGGCCTGATCTTCGAGAACCTCACGGGGCTGGCGGCCGTCCCGGATCGGTTCGAGTTGCGCGCCCATCCGCTACCGCTCGGTGCCGACGGGGCCCCGGTCAGGGCGGTCGCCGCGGCGCTCGACCCGTGACCGCGTTCCGCGAGCGCCCGCCCCGCGCGGCGCCGTCTCCGCCGACGGGGCCGGAGGCGCGGGCGGGGCCGGAGGCGCGGGCGGGGGCGGAACGGGGAACGGCGGAACGGCGGTTCGTGCCCCCGGACGGACCCGCACGGCCGGTTCGGGCGGCCGACGAACCGAACCGCAGCGCGGTCCCGGCGGCCCGGACCCGCGGCCGGCCGCCGGCGCGCTCGCCGCTGGACATAGTACCAAAACATTGATTTTTCCGACGGATGTGCCGAAACTCCCGACGATAGTATCAGGTAGAATTCATCCGGTGTAGTGGAAAAACGGGTGACACATGCGCGACGGGATACGATCACCCGAGATATAACAGACACATATCACAAACTGCCGACACCGGAGCGAGTTCATAAATAGTTATATATCGCCGCTCGACCGGTGGGAACGGGTCGGATGTGGCATGACGTTCCACGGCACGGTCGTTCGTTGCGGGCCGCAGTCCGTCCGCGCGTCGCGGTTCCGGTGCTTTCGTGGAGCCGCCGCGCCGGACCGGGCCCGGTGTCGCGCGTGCCGTCACCGGCCACTGGGGTGTCCTCGGTGACGCCTCGGACGTCGTCCCCGCCCCCCGCGGCGGGCATACAGGTGTGATTCGACATGGCTACGGAACCAGCAGCAGGCACACAGGAGAACAGGATATCGGACCCTCCCGAGGGGCTCAGGGAGTTCTTCGAGTACATGGGCCCGGCGTGGGTGTTCACCGCCTCCCAGATCGGGGGCGGTGAGGCGCTCAGCGTCCCGGTGGGCGGGGCGTACCTCGGGATGAACGGCATCTGGCTCATCCCCCTCATCACGTTCACCAAGATCTTCGGCCAGTACTTCCTCGTGCGGTACGGGGTGATGAGCGGCGACACCTTCCTCGATGCGCTGTACGAGCAGCCGTGGTGGCTGAAGTGGATCTTCTACTACGTGGTCCTCGGCGGCGTGACCTACGCGATCGGCCTCTCGGGCCACCTCGGCGAGATGGCCGGCGCGTTCAACGAGATCTACCACCTCGGCATCCCGGCCTGGATGGTGATCGGCGTGGTCGCCGGGCTGGTCGTCGTGTTGACCAAGTCCTACGACTTGCTGGAGAACATCACGACGGTACTGCTGTGGACGTTCCTGATCATGATCATGGTCGTCTCGCTCGCCACCGCGGGCACCTGGGGCGACAACCTCGTCCAGGCGTTCGTCCCCCGGATCCCCGGTCAGGTCGAGGGGATGGGCGTCGGCGGGATGTCCTTCGTCCTCGTGATGTACGGCTGGATCGGGGCCGGGTTCGGCCCGACGGTCTCGTACGTCTGGTTCGCGAAGGACAAGGAGATGGGCATGTTCGAGCCCCTCGCCAACGGCATCGAGGTGACCAAGGAGAACCTCACCGACGCGGAACTCGCGAACCTCCAGGGCTGGGGCGACGTGGTGCTGTGGCAGAACATCGTCTCCTCGGGCGTGCTGGCGGTCTTCTCCTTTTTCATGTGGACCGCGGCCGCCGCGACCCTCCACCAGGCGGGCGCGACGCCGAGCGGGTTCACCGTCATCCCCGAGATGGCCGGCATCTTCACCCAGGTCTACGGCGAGTGGTCGAAGGTCGTCTTCCTCGCCGCGATCATCTTCGCGCTGTTCTCGACGCTCATCGGCCCGCTGTACGGGATGTCCCGGCTCTGGGAGGACGCCTTCGCCCTGCACGGCTTCTTCGAGGCGTACGACATCAGCCGCGACACCGTGTTCCGGGGGACCGTCCTCTTTTTCGTCGCCATCCCGCTCGCGCTGAACCTGGCCATCGAGGCGCCGATGTTCCTGTTCTCGCTGGCGGGGATGCTGTTCGCCCCGGCCATCGGCCTGATGTACCTCGCCGCCATCTACCTGTCGTACGTGGACGTCGAGATGGATGAACTGCGCCCGCGCCGGCGGTGGGCGGTTTTCCTCGGCGTGTTCGCCGCCGTGGCGATGATCGTGAGCGGCATCAACGAGGCCGTCGGCATCGTCTGAGCCGAGCGGCGCCCGGCGCGTTCCGTCCCGGCGCCCCGGGCTCTCCGGGCGCGGACGCCCGGCCGTCGGCCGCGACGGACCGCCGGCGCCGACGCCGGCGGGTCACCACGGCTGGCGATCGCCTTCCTCGATGGCGTCCTGCAGGCCCCGGGGGAACTCGTAGTCCCTGTGGACGGTGAACCCCCTGCTCTCGAGATCGCGCAGCCACCGCTCGTACAGTTCGCTCGCGTTCTCGTAGGCGCTTTTCGGCTTGTTGCCGTGGATCGGCACCTCGAGTATCTCCGACACCCACAGGCGCCGGATCGCGTCGAGGCCGGGGGGGAGCAGCCGGTTCGCGATCCGGCGCCAGGCGCCGGACGCGCCCGGGTCCGCCGGCCCGTCGTCGAACTCGGACCGGTGGGGCGACAGCTGGACGTGGAACCGGGGAAGGTAGAAGAAGGGGTTGATGGTCTCCGGATCGGGGAACGTGAGTTCGAGGTCCACCTCGTCGACGCCCCGCTCCTCGAGCCCGGAAACGTACCGCTCGTACCAGTAGTCGCGCTTCGCCGCCGCCAGGCCCTTCCCGGGATCGACGAGCCCCTCGTACACCGCTCCCAATATGCTGTCAGCGTATGTCACGCCGCGTCGTCACGCTCCTGTCCGTTCTAGGCGCTCCTGGCTAAAAGTCCCCGCGCCGGCCGACGGATTCCCCACGAACGTCGGGTCGACCGCCCCCGACCCACCCGCGGGCCGCGCCCGTCTCGCCCGGTCAGCCGACGATCCGATCGCGGGCCCGGGGCCGCACCGCGTCCGCGAGCGTGACGAGGAGGCCGAGGAGCCACCCCACCGGCGTCCCGATGCCGAACCACATCCCGACGAACGCCGCGCCGGCGAGTTCGAACTCCCGGCGCAGGACCGTTTCGAGGCCGACGGCCCCCGCCACGTTGGCGAGCAGCCACTCGGCGACCGACGTGCTGCCGGGCAGGACGACCGCGCCCAGCGTCGGCGAGAAGAGCGCGGCCGTCACCGGGGGGAGGAGGACGGCCGAGACGGCAAACGGGTACGCGAAAGCGACGGTGAGTCCCCGGCCGCCAAGGCGGGTGAACCCCCACGCGAGGCCCGCGGAGGCCGTCGCGACCACGCTCGCGGCGAGGACCGCCCTGAACCCGAGCCGCGGCAGTCGCTCCCACGCGAGGGCGGTCAGCGCCCCCCAGACGAGGCCGACGACGAGCACTACGGCGACGAGTCCGAGCGCGGCCGCCGCGCGGTCGACGCGGTGGGTCACGTACCGGATCCACAGGCCGACGACGACTACCGGGTAGACGAGGCAGATGAGGACGATCCCGAGGAGGCTCCACGCCCAGAAGGCGAGGTGTTCCGCCAGCGTTCCCGGCCGCCACGGCCCCCGGACCGGGTGGGGATCGATCTGTCGCGGGAAGACGAGCGCGCGCCAGCGCGCCAGCAGCCGGCCGATGTCGGTCCCGACGCCGGCAACGAGCCCGTCGCTTCCGGTGCCGCGCGATCCCATTGCCGTCGTCATTCGGTGGGGGGATTAACTACTTTGGCCTCGCGGGAACGGTAGTGTTCAGATTAGCGTGTGTGGACCGAAGACACCTCGAAAGCCCCCGGCGGCTCGGCTCCCGGGCCTCGCTGCGCTCCTCACTACGCTGCGGTGCTTGCGTCGGCCGGGTTCGCCGAGCCGCCG
>JBDGPV010000051.1:0-8754 GCA_042219485.1 Haloferacaceae archaeon | reverse complement strand
ACTACGGCGCCGCGCGCTCCTCGGAGAACTACGCGCTGCTGTACAGCGCGAAGGTGCCGGGTGGCGTCGCGGGGGGGACGGCCGCGAGCCTCCTGGTCGGCGCGGTGGGCTGGACGGACGCCTTCCTCCTCGGGGCGGGGCTGTTGGTCGCCGCGGGGGCGGCGACGGCGGCGCTCCGGCCGGTTCAGAGGACCGCGCGGACCGCCGAGAGCGCGGCGTAGCCCCCGACGAGCGCGAGGACGAGCGAGCCGACCCACGCCAGGACCGTGTAGCCCATCTTCCGGCGGCTGACGCCGCTCCCCCCGGCGGCGTACCCCGACCCCACGATGGCGCTGACGATGATCTCGTTGAACGAGACCGGGACGCCGAGCGCCACCGCGACCTGCGCGATGACGAAAGAGGGGATGAGCGCCGCGATCGAGCGCCGGGGGCCGAGCGAGGAGTAGTCCCGGGCCAGCGCCTTGATCATCCGGGGGGCGCCGGTCCACGAGCCAAGCAGGAGCCCGAGCCCTCCGCCGACGAGCACGGCCGGCAGGGGGAGGGCGACCGCGCCGAGCAGGGGGACCAGGGGACCGATGGCGAGGCCGACCTGGCTCCCGCCGGCGGAGAACGCCACGAGGCCGCCCAGGACGAGCAGGAAACGGCGCTGGCCCCGGGCGGGATCGGCGGCCATCCCCCGCCGGAGTCCCGCGGCGGCCGCGAGGGCGGCGAGCGCGGTGACGAGCAGGCGGCCGGTGCCCGCGCCGGCCCCGACGCCCGGGAGCGGCGGCAGTCCCGCGGCCCGGTCGAGGGCGGCGCCGGCGACCGCGGCCAGGGACGCCGACGCCGGCCCCGGGCCGAGGACGCTGAACCCGATGTTGGCGACGACGGCGGCGACGAGGCCGGCGAGCGCCGGGACGGCGACCCGCTCCTCGACGCGGTCGTCGCGGAGCAGGCGGGCCGTGGCGTAGGCCGTCCCGCCGCCAAGCACGGGGACCAGCGTCCAGAGCGCGACGATCTGTCGGTACTTCGGCCAGGCGGGGTCGCCGCCGAGCGCGAGGCCGACGCCGACCACCGCGCCGGTGACGGTGAACGCCGTCGCGATGGGGTAGCCCGCGAAGACCCCGGCGGCGACCAGGAGCGCCGCGGTCAGGAGGCCGACGGTGGCCCCGACCGCCGAGAGCTGTACCCCCTCGATCAGCGCCGTCCCGACCGCCTGGGTGACGTTGGCCCCCTGGAGGACGGCGCCGGCGAAGCCGAGCAGCCCGACGACGAAGCCGGCCCGCATCACCGAGATGGCGTTGGCCCCGACCGCCGGCGCGAACGGGGTCGAACCCGAGGAGCCCGCCCCGATCGACCACGCCATGAAGAGGCTCGCGAGGCCGGCGACGACGAGCGCCGCGAGCGTCCCGAGGGCCGGGGCCATTCCGGTCCCCCCTCACGACGGCACCCATTAAACCCTGCCCATGCCGCTGCCACCGTCCGGCCGCCGGACGACGCTACCGGTCGCGGTACGCCTCCTCGTACCCCTCGCGGAGGCTGAGGAGCGTGCGGCGGACGAACAGGTAGACCAGGAGGACGAGGGCGATCATGGCCCCGAGGAGGAACAGGAAGACGGGGTCGTCGAGGGCGGGCGCCATGGCCGTGGCTACCCCCGGCCGGGGCAAAGCCGTTTCGCACGGCGGGCGGCCGCGCGTGTCACACGGTGGCACAAGACCCTTCCGGTCGGGCGGCCTGGGTTCCGTCATGTCGGATCTCCTCAGAGAGATAACGCAGCCGGATCTGAACCCCGGGCTGGAGGGCGTCGTCCTGGACGAGACCACGATCAGCGCCATCGACGGCGACGAGGGACGGCTGGTCTACCGCGGCTACGCCATCGAGGACCTCGCGCGGGAGGCGAGCTTCGAGGAGGTGATCGCGCTGCTCTGTGAAGGCTCGCTCCCCGACAGGGCGGAGCTCGACGAGCTCTCGCGGACGATGGCGGGCGAGCGGGCCATCGACGCGGGCGTGTACGACCTCCTCGCGGAGCTCGCGGCCCGGGAGGAGGCGCCGATGGCCGCGCTGCGGACGGCGGTGTCGATGCTGTCGGCCTACGAGGCCGAGCCCGACGCCGACCCGCGGGACCTGGATGCGACCCTCAGGAAGGGCCGGCGCATCGCCGCGAAGGTGCCGACGATCGTCGCCGCGTTCGAGCGCCTGCGGCGGGGCGAGGAGCCGGTCGAGCCACGCGAGGACCTGGACCACGCCGCGAACTTCCTCTACATGCTCCACGGCGAGGAGCCCGACGCGGTGGCCGCCGAGACGTTCGACATGGCGCTCACGCTGCACGCCGACCACGGGCTCAACGCCTCGACGTTCACGGCGCTCGTCATCGTCAGCACGTACGCCGACATCTACAACGGGATCGCCGGCGGTATCGAGGCGCTGTCCGGCCCGTGGCACGGCGGCGCCAACCAGGACGTGATGTGGGCCCTGATGGAGATCGACGAGAGCGACCTGAGCCCCCGCGAGTGGGCCCGCGAGACCGTCGAGGCGGGCGAACGGGTGCCCGGCTGGGGCCACCGGGTCTACAACGTCAAGGACCCCCGGGCGGAGATCCTCCAGGAGCGCAGCCGGATGCTGGCGGAGGCCACCGGCGAGGGCAAGTGGTACGAGTACGCCACCGAGATCGAGGCGTACCTCACCGAGGAGGTCGGCCTCCCGGAGCGGGAGATCGCCCCGAACGTCGACTTCTACTCGGGGTCGGTCTACGACCAACTGGGCATCCCGGTCGACCTCTACACCCCCGTCTTCGCGATGAGCCGCGTCGCGGGCTGGCTGGCCCACGTCCTCGAATACCAGGAGGAGAACCGGCTCATCCGGCCGCGCTACCGCTACGTCGGCCCCGAGGAACGCGAGTTCGTCCCCATCGACGAGCGGTAGGGACGCCGGGGCGGTCGCGGGGGGCGGCGGGCGCCCCACCCCTCGGCGCCGCGCCGGCGCGGCCCGGACGGAGCCGCCCGACGGTCCGGGCGGGACCCGCCGGGTTCCGGCGTCGAGCGCCGCAGGTCCGGGCGGGACCGGTGCCCGACGGCCGTGCCCTTATCCCCGCCGGCGCGGAACGTCCGGGAGTATGACTGTCAGCCGGATTGCCAGGCGGGACGTCGTGTCGGTCGGCCCGGAAACGGCGGCCGAGGAGCTCGCCGCGGTCCTGCGCGAGGAGCGCATCGGGAGCGTCGTCGTCGTCGAAGGGGAGCGCCCGGTCGGCATCGTCACCGACCGCGACGTCGGGATCGGGATCTGGGACCACGAGGACCCGGCGGCCGCGACCGCGGCCGACCTCATGACCCCCGACCCCGTAACCGTGGAACTCGACGAGGGCATCTACGACGCGCTCCAGGTCGCGAGCGAGGCGAACGTCCGCCGCCTCCCGGTCGTCGACGACGGGCGGCTCGCCGGCATCGTCACGCTGGACGACTTCGTGGTCCTCCTCGCGGGGGAACTGGAGGCGGTGTCGGACGTGATCCAGGCCGAGTCCCCCGCCTACTGACGGCCGTCGCGGCCGCCCGCCGCGGCGTGTCGGACGGTAACACGGTGCAGGATCAAACGCCCGCTTGAGCCATCACCGCGTATATGCGATCCCCGGCCGTGGCCACGGATGCGGGGGATCCCGACCCGGGCCCCACGGTCGGGGTTCCCCACGCCGCCCGACGCCGCCGCCCCCCGCTGGCGATCCGCACCCCCTCCCTTCCCCTCCGTTCTCTCGCCCCCATCCGCCTCATCCCCGCTCCGTCCCGGCGTCGTCCGGGCGGCCGACGGCGAACCGCTCGACGACGGTGCCGTCGGCCGCCCGGACGGTTCCGTCGAGGCCGTCCTCGGCCGCCCGGAGTTCCGCGTGGGCGGCCGGGGCCCCGCCGCGGGGGGCCGCGTGGCTGCCGGGGTTCAGCAGCGTCGGCGGCCCGTCGACGACCGCGGGACGGTGGGTGTGGCCGGAGACGACCAGCGCGGCGTCCCGGGCGCGCCCGAGCATCGAGAGCGCCGTCCGGCCGCCCTCGCGGGTGTGGGTGACGACGATGCGGACGCCGCCGTGCGCGAGCGTCCGGGTCGCCGGCAGCCGGTCGCGGACGGCGGGGTCGTCGGCGTTGCCGTGGACGGCGTGGACGGGGCCGCCCGCCGCGTCCGCCAGGCGGTCGAGGACCGCCGCGGTCGTGAGGTCGCCGGCGTGGACGACCCGGTCGGCGTCGGCGACGGCCGTCGCGGTCCGGCCGCGCAGCCGCGGGTCGGCGGCGGCGTGCGTGTCGGCGAGGACGGCGAGCATCGACCGCCGTTCGCGCCGGGCGGACAAAACCGTTACACCCCCGCGCCGTGCGGGCGGGTCCTCACTCCGGTTCGATGTACACCTTCTCGATCCCGCCGTGCGCTGCCATCAGCGCGTCCTCGATGGCGGTGATCCGGTCGTCGAGTTCCTTGGTGTCGAAGCCGGCGGCGAACACGACGTCAGCGGCGACGATGACCCGTTCGGGCCCGAAGTAGACGGTGCGGAAGTCGTCGATCGCAGTGACGCCCTCGTGCCCCTCGACGATCGCACGGAGGGCGGCCTCGTCCTCCGGGGGCAGGCTCTCGCCGAGCAGGAGTCGCTTGTTCTCCCACGCGAGCGCCAGCGCGAAGCCCATCAGCAGCAGCCCGATCAGCAACGCGGCGACGGCGTCGTACAGGGGGTTGCCGGTCCAGCGGCTGAGGTAGATGCCGACGAGCGCGATCCCGGCGCCCAGCATGGCGATCGTGTCCTCGGTGAGCGCGGTGAGGACGGTCACGTCGCTGGTCTTGTGAAACGCCTCCCGGAGCCCCGACCAGCCGTTCCGTTCGATCTGGCGCCGCATGTTGGCGTAGGCTTTCTTGAGGGCGTAGGCCTCGAACGCGATGGCCCCGAGGAGGACGGCGTAGTTGACGTACACGGCGTCGAACGTGATGCCCGCGAAGGGGAGCGTGGCAGTCCCCCGTCCCGGCGGAGCGGGGTGCACGATCGCCTCGTATCCGTGTTTCGCGGACTCCCACCCGGCGATGCCGAAGAGGAGGACCGAAACGAGAAAGGAGTAGAAGAACTGCGCCTTCCCGTACCCGAAGGGGTGTTTCCGGGACGGGTCCTTCCGCCCGTAGCGGATCCCGATGAGCAGGAACACCTGGTTGCCCGTGTCGGAAACGGAGTGGTACGTCTCGGAGAGCATCGACGGGCTCCCGGTCAGCAGGAAGCCGACGAACTTCAGGACCGCGATGGCCCCGTTGGCGAGGAGGGCCGCGACCACTACCGACGTGCTCGACGCCATCGTGGGTTCCCTGAGAGCCGGGGGGCATATAGTGCATGCGTCCGTCCCCCGGACCCGGTCGACCGCCCGGGATCGCCGACGCGGAGGCCGGGCGCGGGCGGCTACGTCCCGCCGCCCCCGTCCGCGTCCGCGCCCGCGGCGTCGGCGACGGCGCGCCCGACCCGCTCGACCGCCCGATCCACGTCGTCGCGGTCCACGTCGCGGTGGGTGCAAAAGCGGGTGACGTGGCTGCCGAACTCGCCGCCGGCCACGCCGTGCTCCTCGCAGGCCGCGACGAGCGCCTCGGCGGTCAGCCCGGCGTCCGACGAGTCCACCCGGACGATGTTCGTCTCCGGCTCCGGGGCCGCGAGCCCCGCGATGTCGTCGAGGCCGGCGGCGAGGCGGCGGGCGTTCTCGTGGTCCGCCGCGAGCCGGTCGGCGTTCTCCAGCGCCAGGAGGGCCGGGCCGGCGATCAGCCCGGCCTGGCGCATCCCGCCCCCGAGCAGCTTCCGCTCCCGGCGGGCCTCGGCGACGAACGGCTCGGGCCCGGCGAGCACCGACCCCACGGGCGCGCCGAGCCCCTTCGAGAGGCAGAACATGACCGAATCGACGGACGCCGCCATCCGTTCGGCGGGGACGTCGTGGGCGACGCAGGCGTTGAACAGGCGGGCGCCGTCGAGGTGGACCGGCACCCCCAGGTCGTGGGCGGCGTCGGCCGCCGCGTCGACGTGCTCGGGCGGGACGGCGACCCCGCCGCGGGCGTTGTGCGTGTTCTCCAGCGCGAGCAGCCCCGTGCCCGAGGAGTGGTGGTCGGGCTCGACGTGCGCCGCCCGGACCTGCCCGGGCGCCGGGACGGCCCGCCGGCCGGCGTCGACGGTGCGGGGCTGGAGGCCCGAGAGCTGCGCCAGCCCGCCGAGCTCCCACAGGTAGAGGTGGGACTCGTCGTCGAGGATCACGTCCTGGCCCCGGTCGGCGTGGAGGCGCGCGGCGATCTGGTTGCCCATCGTGCCGGAGGGGACGAACAGCGCCGCCTCGGTCCCGACGCGCTCGGCGGCCCGCGCCTCCAGCCGCGCGACCGTGGGGTCGTCGCCGTACACGTCGTCGCCGACCGTCGCGTCGCGGGCCGCGTCGCGCATCGCGTCGTCCGGCCGGGTGACGGTGTCCGAGCGGAGGTCGATCATGCCGCCACCTGCGGCCGGGGGAGCATATATCTGTCCGACCGGGCGTCGGGCCGCGTCCCCGGCGGGTGCGCGCGGACGGCCCGCCGCGCGCCGCGCGCCGAAGGGATTACCCCCCCGCCGTCCGAGGGCGGGGTATGGACCCGCGCATCAGGGAACACGCCGAGATCATCGCGGACCACGCGACCGGCATCGAGGGGGGCGACGACGTGGTCATCGCGCTCCCGCCGGTCGCCGAGGACCTCGCGGTGGCGCTGCACGAGCTCTGCGGCGACCGGGGGGCCAACCCGGTGTTGCTCGCCAACTCCGACCGGGCGACCCGGTCGTTCCTGCGGGCCGGCGACCCCGACGAGTTCGAGACGCCCGACCACCAGCTCGCGCTGTTCGAGGCCGCGGACGTGTTCGTCCTCGCCCGCGGCGGGGCGAACGTCCGCGAGGAGACCGACGTCAGCCCGGAGACCAACGCCGCCTACCGCCGCGCCTACCGGCCCGTCCAGGAGGAGCGCCTCTCCAAGCGGTGGTGTCTCACGCAGTTCCCCTCCAGCGGCCACGCCCAGCTCGCGGGGATGAGCACGGAGGCCTACGAGAACTTCGTCTGGGACGCCGTCACCCTCGACTGGGACGCCCAGCGCGAGCACCAGGAGCAGCTCGTCGGCATCCTGGAGGGGGCCGACGAGGTGCGGATCAGGTCCGGCGAGGGGACCGACGTGCGGATGTCGGTCGCCGGCAACCCGGCGCTCAACGACTACGGCGAGAAGAACCTCCCGGGCGGCGAGGTGTTCACGGCGCCGGTCCGGGAGTCGGTCGAGGGACGGGTCCACTTCGACATGCCCCTCTACCGGAAGGGCGAGGAGATCGAGGACGTCCGCCTGGAGTTCGCCGACGGCCGGGTCGAGTCGTTCAGCGCCGGCCGCAACGAGGAGGTGCTGGCCGGGGTGCTCGACACCGACGAGGGGGCGCGCTACCTCGGCGAACTCGGGGTCGGGATGAACCGCCACATCGACCGGTTCACCTACAACATGCTGTTCGACGAGAAGATGGGCGACACCGTCCACATGGCCGTCGGGTCGGCGTACCCCGAGACGGTGGGTGAGGAAAACGAGGTCAACGAGTCCGCCGAGCACGTCGACATGATCGTCGACATGAGCGAGGACTCGACCATCGAGGTCGACGGCGAGGTCGTCCAGCGCGACGGGACGTTCGTCTTCGAGGAGGGGTTCGCGTAGCCGCCGGACGGCGCGCGTCCCCCCGCGGGCCGCGCCGGGGCCGCCGGCGTCGCCGGCAGGTGTGCGAACGGTTCACACTATCGAGCGATTTAACCAAGTGTGATAGTGTAGTGGGCGTATGCCGAAGGTCAGCTGCCCGGAGTGTGGGAAGGACATCGCGATGCACGAACTCGAGGCCAAGACCGTGGCGCAGTCGAGCGGCTTCGACACGTACTATCGCTGTCCGTTCTGCCGGGCGGACATGGACGACGTGACGAGCCGGCTCGCCTGACGCCCCGGCCGCGGCCCCGATTCGCCGCCCTCCCGATTCACTCGCCGATTTCGAGGTCGAACTGCCTGTTCTCGGCGACGGTGTTCAGCACGACGCTGGTGTTCGACTCGCGGATGTCCTGGTCGGTCAGCAGCGACTTGATCTGGTCGTTCATCCCGTCGGTGTCCTCGAACTTCCCGATGGCGATCACGTCGTAGTCGCCGGTGACCTCGTAGACGCTGACCATCCGCTTCTCGCCCTCCAGGCGCTCGGTGATCTCGGGCAGGGCGCTGCCCTCGACTTTCAGGTGGACGACGGCCGTGACGTCGTACCCGAGGGCGTCGTAATCCACCTTCGGGGTGTAGCCCTCGATGACCCCCTCCTCCTCCAGGTCGTGCAGGTGGTTGGAGACGGTCGTGACCGACACGTCCAGTTCCTCCGCGAGGCTCCGGAGGCTGGCCCGCCCGTCGTCGAGCAGCGCGTTGATGAGTTTGGCATCGAGGTTCTCGTAGGTCATCACATCCACACACTCGGCCACCCCATTAGAAGTTTACGAATATCCAATTCTCTAGCCGAGTTCGGGGTGCTTGCTCGGAACGGTAAGCTCTTTATACCAGAGTGTATCATAACGGACCGTCCAGAACATGACGGACGACGACGCGGTGACCGACGGCGGCCTCACGGCCACGGAACAGGACGTGATCGACCGGATCGACGAGGAGGACGTCGACTTCCTGCGGCTCCAGTTCACGGACATCCTCGGGACGGTGAAAAACGTCTCCGTACCGGCCACGCAGGCCGAGAAGGCGTTCACCGAGGGCATCTACTTCGACGGCTCC
>JBDGPV010000020.1:0-8770 GCA_042219485.1 Haloferacaceae archaeon | reverse complement strand
GCCACGGAGATGGCGATGGACGCGCTGGACACGACCGTCGTGGCCGACGAGATGCGCGGGCGGATCCTCGGGCAGTACTACCGGGTGCGCGGCCCGCGGCTGGGGCGCTACCTGCTGGTCGACGAGTTCGAGGAGCTGACCGGGCCGGCCGATCCGGACGAGGTCCTCGTCAGGGGGAGGTCGATGGCATGAGCGCGAACGCCTCCGAGGTGCCGAGCCGCGAGGTCGCCCGCCGGGTCTTCGCCCGCGAGTTCAACGACGCCAGCCACACGTTCACCGAGTCCGACGACGAACGCGCGCCGCTGTACCTGCTCCTCCCGACCGGCGAGCGGGCCAACCGGGTGTTCCTCGTCGGCACGCTGACCGAGACCGAGGACGTCGGCGAGGACAGCGAGTACTGGCGCGGCCGGGTCGTCGATCCGACGGGGACCTTCTTCGTCTACGCCGGGCAGTACCAGCCCGAGGCCGCCAGCACGCTCCGCGACCTCGACCCGCCGGCGTACGTCGCCGTCGTGGGCAAGCCCCGGACCTACGAGACCGACGACGGGACGGTCAACGTGAGCGTCCGTCCCGAGTCGATCACCGTCGTCGACGCCGCGACCCGCGACCGGTGGGTGGTCGAGACCGCCGACCGCACCCTCGACCGCGTGGCCGCGTTCGACGACGGGAACGAGTACGCCCGCATGGCCCGCGAGCGCTACGACCACGACCCGGACGCGTACCGGGCCGCGGCCGTCGAGGCCCTGGAGGGCCTGGAGGGCGAGGACGAACTGGCCGACGCCGACCCCGACGTGCCGGCCGAGTCGTAGACGCGGTCGGCGCCCGGCCGCGCGCCGCCGACCGCTGCCGGTCGGTCGTCGACAGTCGATCGCCGACAGTCGATCGATCGCCCCCCACCCCGTCGGCCACGCGTCAGCCACGCGTCGCACGCCGCCGGGCCGGATGTCTGACAAACCGTTAAGTGGCCGCGGGGACGACTCGGGGGTGCGATGGGCAACAAGAACAAGACGATCTCGTTTCGCGTCAGCGAGGACGCGTTCGAGGAGCTGCGGGACATCGCCGAGGAGCGCGACCTCTCGCTCTCGGCGGTGTTCCGCGATTACGTGGACACGTTCGTTGCCCACGACGGTGCAGTGCGGGTGGTTCCCGAACACGAGCTGGAGAACATGAACGCGGACGACTCCAGCTTCCCGCCGAAGGTCGAGGTCCCCAAGCGGTTCATCCGCGAGCACGAGCGCCTGGAACTGGAGGCCGACCACCTCCGCGAGCAGCTCGACGAGTACAAGCGCTACGTGAACCACCTGCGCGAACAGCTGGAGGGCGACGACGAGGTCATCCACCTCGACGACCTGGACGTCGGCGACGTGGGCGACGTCGGCGACGATGAGCCCCTGCGCGGCGACCGCGACGAACCCTCGTTCCGCATCGGGTGAGGCCGCGACGCCCGTGGCCGCCCGGGACGGTCCGGGCCGCGTAGCTACCCGACCAGCGCCGCCCGCGCCTCCCGGACGCGCCGCTCGACCGCCTCCGCACCCTCGACCGCCGCCAGTCGCTCTGCCGCCTCCAGCGTCCGCACGGCGTCGTCGAGGAACGAGCGCACGTCGCCGGGGTAGGCGTACAGGGCGTAGTCGTCGCCCATCACGTCGACGATGGCGTCGGGGCCGAGCCCCTCGGCCCGGAGCTCCAGCAGGTACCGGACGAACGCCCGCTCGGGATAGCCGGCGTAGAGGTCCTCCTCCCCGCAGTCGAGGAAGTCCTCGGCGAACGCGAGCAGTCGCTCGCGGGTCGCGTCGTCCAGGGCCGCCAGCCCCTCGCCGTCGTAGAGGGTCTCGAGGGTCGCCCCGTGGAAGGCGCCTTTCGGGATCGACGTCTCCATCTCCGAGGCGATCTGGCGGTGGTTTTTCAGGTAGACCTTGTCCGTGATGGCCACGGCGGCGGGTGGGGCCGGACGGGCAAAACTCGTCCGGTGTCGGGTCCGCACCGCCCGCCGGCCCCGGCGACCGACGACACCGGGGGACCGCTCGCGCGAGGCGCCCGCACGGGGAGTCGTAACGTATAATTGTGCGACCCGGGTATCCCGAGGCGTGTCCGGGTTGGGGTAGTGGTTATCCTTCAGCCTTGTGGAGGCTGAGACGCGGGTTCGATTCTCGCACCCGGACCTGCCCCCCTCACGTCCGTTCGTCGTCGGAAGGTCCGCCGAGAGGATCGAATCAGGGAGTGGGGCGAGCGAGGTCCGATCTCGCCCCCGGAACGTCCCGACGGCCGCGGCCGTCCGGGAGCGCCGCCGGGCCGCTCACTCCTCGGTCGTGTCGACGCCCAGGAGGCGGTTCAGCCCGCAGAAACACGTCGCCGCGTTGAACCCGAGCGCCAGCGCACAGACGGCCGCGACGGTCCCGATCGACCGGCGGCCCGACCGGAGGGCCACCGCGGCGAGGGCGGCGAGACCGACCGCCAGCACCGCGCGGGCGAGCCGGTCGCGTCCCCCCACGTTTCGTTCGACCATACGGTCGGAACGGGCGCGACACACTTGAACGCCGGGGCGAGACGGCCCCGATCCGGTTCCGGTTCCGGTTCCCGTTTCGGGGCCTCCCGGCGCCCGCGGCCCGCCCGAGTCACGTTTAGTAGCGTTTACGGTCTCCGGCCGGGTGTCCCCGTCCGTGACGATCGACACCGTTTCCCTGGGTCGAACCGGGATCGAAGTGAGCGAACTCGCCTTCGGCACGTGGCGGTTCGGCCGCCGGCTGATCGACGGCGAGGAGCGGTACGATCGCCCCGCCTCGGAGGGCGTCGTCGAGGTGGGCGAGGACCGGGCCTACGACCTGCTCGACGCGTACGCCGACGCGGGCGGGAACTTCATCGACACGGCCGACAAGTACGGCGACGGGCGCGCCGAGGAGTGGATCGGCAACTGGCTGGCCGACCGCGACCGCGAGGAGTTCGTGATCGCCACGAAGATCCACCGTCCCCGCGGCGACGATCCGAACGCCCGGGGGCTGAACCGGAAGCACGTCCGGGCCCAGATCGACGTCTGTCTGGACCGACTCGGGACCGACTACGTCGACCTGCTGTACTGCCACCGGTGGGACGACCGGACGCCGGCCGAGGAGACGATGCGCACGCTCGACGGCCTCGTCAGGGACGGGAAGGTCAACTACCTGGGGCTGTCGTCGGGCGCCCCGGACGCCTGGAAGGTCGTCCGGGCGAACGAGATCGCCCGCCGGGAGGGGTACGAGCCGTTCACCGTCACCCAGCCGCGGTACAACCTCGTCGACCGCGAGATCGAGCCCAACTACCTGCCGATGTGCCGCGAGTACGGCCTCGGCATCGTCCCCTGGAGCCCGCTGGGATGGGGGTTCCTGACGGGGAAGTACACCCGCGAGGACCGGCCGGACGAGTCGACGGCCTCGACCGAGAACGCCTTCGCCGAGCAGTACCTCACAGAGGAGAACTTCGCCGCGCTGGACGTCCTCCGCGAGGTCGCCGACGAGGCCGACGCGACCCCGGCCCAGGTCGCGCTGGCCTGGCAGCTCCACCACCCGGACGTCACCGCCCCCATCGTGGGGGCCCGGACCGTCGCCCAGCTCGAGGAGAACCTCGCGGCGAGCGACATCGCCCTGACCGACGGGCAGGTCGAACGGCTCTCGGAGGCGAAGTCGTTCAGCCTCCCCAACCCCTACTGACCCGGGGGACGACCCGCCCGGCGGCGGGCGGCCGGTCCGTGGCTCCGGGCGCCGCGCGCGCCCTCAGCGCGGGTCGAACTCCACGTCGGTCCCGGCGTTGCGCGACCGGACGGGGTGGTCGAGTTCCCCGCGGCTCTTGATGATGTCGAAGGCGGTCATGAGGTCCGTCCGGGAGATCAGCCCGACCAGCCGGCCGTCCTCGATGACGGGGAGCCGGCCGACGTCGCGCTCGCGCATGAGCGAGAGCGCCTCCATGGCGCCGGCGTCGGGGGCGACGGTGACCACGTCGTCCGCCATCACGTCCTCGACCCGGTAGGCCTCGCGCTCGACCTCGGGGACCTCGCGGGCGTCGCCGAGGGTGACCATCCCGACGAGGTCGTCGCCGCGCAACACGGGGTAGCCGGTGTGGCGCTCGCGGAACATCCGGTCGAGCAGGTCGGCGACGCTGGTCCCCTCGCCGACCGTCTGCAGCGCCCCCCGGGGGGTCATCACGTCGCGGACGGTCACGTCCTGGAAGGCGGCGCGCATCACCGTCTGCTGGGCCTCGCTGGAGGCGCCGATGTAGATGAAGAAGGCGAGCGCCACCAGGAAGAGGTTGGCGAAGAGGCCGACGACGCCGAGCAGGAACGCGAAGCCCTTGCCGACCTCCGCGGCGGTCCGGGTGGCCCGGGCGTGCGAGCGGTTGCGGGCCAGCAGCGCCCGGAGAACGCGCCCGCCGTCCATCGGGAAGCCGGGGAGCATGTTGAACGCGGCCAGGGCGACGTTGGCCAGGGCCAGGTAGCCCAGGACGAACCGGACGGGCGCGGGGGCGGCCGGGGCCGCGACGAACCCGAGGTACGCGCCGACGCCGACCAGCACGCTCACCACGGGGCCGGCGACGGCGACCGCCAGTTCGTGGCGCCAGTCCTCGGGCATCTCGACGAAGCGGGCGACGCCGCCGAACAGCCAGAGGGTGATCGACTCGATCTCGTAGCCGTAGTACATCGCCACGGCCGAGTGACCGAGCTCGTGCAGGAGGATGCCGGCGAACAGGCCCACGGCCGCGACCACGCCGACGATCCACCGGAGGCTCCCGTCGCCCAGCGACGCGGCCGGGAGGTCGCTCCCGAACAGGTCGTTGATGACGGCGACGAGCCGCGTCACGTCCGCGCCGATGATCCACGCGAACAGCGGCAACACCACGAGGAAGGTCAGGTCCAGGCGGATCGGGATGCCGGCGACGCGCCCGACGCGAATGCCGCGCATACGGGCCGTAGCCGCGCCGGAACTAAAACGGTCGGGTCGCGGACGGGGGACGGGGTTCGGGCGGGCCCCTCGGGGATCCCGGGACCACCCTCGAAGACCCCCGCGCGCTCGGCGCCCCCGGACGATGCGCGGTCCGGGCGGAGCGAGGGCCCGGGGACACTCCCGGCGGCACGGACGCGCGGGGTCTGCGCGCGTCGCTCGGCGCGCGTGGAACGTGGACTTATCCGTCCGCCGCGACCGATCCCCGGTATGGACCGTCCCGTCGTCGCGCTGATCCTCGCGGGCGGGGTCGGCACGCGCCTCTACCCCGCCGCTCGTCCCGACCGGCCGAAGCAGTTCCTGACGCTCGGCGGCGACCGGACCCTGCTGGAGCGGACCGCCGACCGGACGGGCTTCGCGGACGCCGTCGCGGTCGTCACCCGGGAGCGGTACGCCCCGCGGGTGCGCGACCTCGTGCCGGACGCGACGGTGCTCGTCGAACCCGCGCCGAAGGACACCGGGCCGGCGCTGGTCTACGCCACCCACCGGCTCGCCGAGCGACACGGCGACCCGGTCGTCGTCGCGCTGCCGAGCGATCACTACGTGGGCGACGCGGCGGCGTTCCGCGACGCGATGCGGGCCGGGGCCGGGGTCGCCGCACGGACCGGCGTCCCGGTGGCCTTCGGGGTCGAACCGACCCGGCCGGAGACCGGGTACGGGTACGTCGAACCCGGCGCCGACCGGGGCGACCACCACGCGGTCGCGTCGTTCCACGAGAAGCCCGACCGGGCGGCCGCCGAGCGCTACCTCGACGCGGGCTACCTCTGGAACGCCGGGACGTTCGCCTGGACGCCCGCGGCGCTCCGGGCCGCGGCGCGGGACTCGCCGCTCGCCCCCCTGCTCGCGGCGCTCGACCGGGGGGAGCCGGCGGCGGGGTTCGAGCGCGTCCCCGCGGTCAGCGTCGACCACGCGGTCATGGAGCGGGCCGACGACGCGGCGGTCGTCCCCGTCTCGTTTCCCTGGGACGACCTCGGCACGTGGGACGCGGTCGGGCGCGTCGGCACGACCGACGGGGCGGGCAACGTCGTCCTCGGGGACGCGACCGCCGTGGACGCCGGCGGCAACGTCGTGTCGACCGGCGAAGCCCACGTCTCGCTGGTCGGCGTCGAGGACCTGGCCGTCATCGCACACGACGACCGGGTGCTGGTCGTCCCCCGGGCGGAGGCCGGCCGCGTCCGCGAGGCCGTCGCGCGCCTGCGCGACGAAGGCCGGTTCGACCGCGGCCCCGACGGCGCCGACGGCCCGGCCGATCCCGACGGGGCGGACGCGCCCGGCAGCGGCCCGGGGAGCGGGGGCGGCGGGGAGCGGTAGCTCAGTCCCGCTCCCCGACGCGCACCCGGATCCCGCCGTCGGCGGTGACGCTCACCAGGAGGGGGGCCCGGACCTCGCGCCCGTGGACGGCGTCGCCGCTGGCGTCGCTCACCTCGCGCATCAGGTCCGGCGCGGTGTGGCTCACCTTCACGCCCGCCTCGTCGCAGGCGTCGTAGACCAGTTCCGGCACGTCGTAGAGGTCGGTCCCGGCCTCGACGCGCACCCGGACGGGGGCCGAGAGGGCCTCGGCGAACGCCACCGTCTCGCGGGCCTTTGCGACGTTCTCGCGGGCGCTGCCCTCGACGCTGGAGACGTTCGCCCGGGAAGTGCCCAGGAGCGACGCGATGTCGGCCTGCCTGACCCCCCGCTCCCGGAGCGCGAGCACCTCGGCCTGGCGGCGCGTCAGCACGTTCTCGGCCTCGTCGAACCCGACGCTGTCGAGCAGGTCGTCGAGGTCGGCCTCGGTGCCCCCCGGTCCGGGGACGACGCCGTCGTCGCCGGCGCTCCCGTCGTCCGTCTCGCCCCGGTCGCCCATCTGTACGCGTCTGGTACGACGCCGGCCGGCAAAAAGCTACGCCGGGTCGCGGGCCCGCCACGAGCCCGCGGGCTCGCGCGCCCCGACTCAGGAGCCCCAGAAGTTCTCGCGGCTGCCCAGTTCCTCGCGCCCGTCGCGCGCCCGTCCGGCCGTCCCCTCGTCGGCCGTCGCCTCCGCGTCCGCGTCCCCCTCGGTTTCGTCGTCCTCGTCGGACTCCCCGTCGTCCATCGGGAGCCGCTCGACCACGTCCTTCGCGGTCGCGTGGTTCGACTGCACGCGGTGGATCCGAACCCGGGCCCGACTCTCCGGCAGGAGGCCGTCGACGAGCACGATGAACCCGTCGTCGGTCCGACCGACGCCCGCGCCGCTCTCGTGGATGTCGGTCACGTCCACGACCACCTCCTCGCCCGGCTTCACGGGCTGCTGTTTCAGTTCGTCGATGGGCATATCGTAGGAATCGCACCACTCGGCACCACCCCGATCCCCGTAGTACTGACAGCCCATGCCCTGGATGCGCTCCGAGAAGCGCGGACAGTCGTCCGCCAGTGGACAGTCGGGCATGAGGGCTCATACTCGGTGACGCGTATAAACGCCTTGTGTTGCCCCCGACGCGGCGGACGGCCGGCGCGATCGCCCCGCCGGCCGCCCGCGGTCTCGCAAGCGTTAACTCGGTCGGCGGGGAAGCGGTCGCATGCCCAAGTTCGAGGTCGCCACCGAGCGCCGCCTGGAGAAGCAGATCTGCATGCGCTGTAACGCCCGGAACCCGACCCGCGCGGACCGGTGCCGGAAGTGCGGGTACAAGAACCTCCGGCCGAAGTCAAAGGAGCCGCGGAACGCCTGAGGCGCGCGCGGCGGGCCCCCGCGCCCGCCGGGCGGCCGGCGTCCAGCGCCACGTCCCTCCGCGTCCAGCGCCACGTCCTTCGTTCTGCGTTCCGTTCCGCGTCCGGTCCCCGACCGGTCCGCGGGCCGCCGTCGGGGCCGATCCGACCGACCCGCCGGGCTACCCGTCCGGGTATTTCGGCTCGCGGCGCGCCGCCCGCTCGCGGGCCCGCTCGATGACGTCGGCGACGGCGTCGCCGCCCTGTCCGTCCCGGAACGGGGGCCCGTGGCCCGCGTACATCCGCTCGACCGTCGGCGGGAGCCGGTCGAGCAGGTCGTCCAGGCTCGCGATCAGCCGGTCCCGCGACCGCCCGGGCCGGTCGGTCCGGCCGAAGCTCCCGTCGTCGAACGCGCCGTCGCTGTAGACGACGACGTCGCCGCTGAACAGCGTGCGGTCGCTCACGAACGCCAGGTGGTCGTCGGCGTGGCCCGGCGTGTGGACCGCCTCGAACCGCTCGTCGCCCAGGACGACCTCGTCGCCGTCGTCGAGCGCGTCGGTCCGCCGGGGGTGATCGCCGTGCGCGTACAGGTCGGGGTCGAACGCGTCGAGAACGGCGTCGAGTTCGCCGACGTGGTCGCCGTGCTGGTGGGTGAGCGCGACGGCCTCCAGCCGGTCGACGCGCTCCCGGACGGCGGTGACGACGCCGGGCATGGCTCCGGCGTCGACGAGCGCCGGCCGCTCGCCGGGCAGGAGGTAGGCGTTACAGGTGAACACCTCCGCGTCCGCGGTGAGGTTGACGACCGCCATGGACGTCGTTCGGTCCGGCGGCCCGATAAGTGCGGCGCCGGGCGGCGGTCGGCCGGGGAGCGGCGGGCGGTTCCGCCGCCCGCGGACGGCGGTCGGCCGGGGAGCGGACGCCCCGTGCGATTTTTCACAGTCAACCCCGTAGGTGGACGTGCATGGGCTTCGGGAGCTACGACGAGAGCGAGCAGGAAAACCAGGAGTACGACACTGATCTCGACGACGAGGAGGGCGTCGAGACCGCGGAGAGCGACCACGAGGGGAACGTCGAGTTCGAGATCGGGGCCTCGAACGACGAACTGCTCGACCGGCTACAGGACATCAAAGAGGAGTGACCGC